>JANNTQ010000010.1:0-16219 GCA_031394435.1 Betaproteobacteria bacterium | reverse complement strand
CGGCGAGATCGGCCGCAGTTTCCACGCCGCGCTGGAGTCCTCGCTCGACAACCTCGGGCCGTACTGCTACGAGGCGGCCGAAGTGGACGTCACCATCTACCACGACAATGGCGAGCAGGAATCCAGGCTGCTGTTCGTCGGCCCGACCGCACAGGCGATCCACGAAGCGCAGCGCCGCTGCAGGATCGAGGACGTGTCGGCGCTGCTCGAGCGGCAGTTCGGCAAGGAGCAGTCCGCCGAGGTGGCGGTGCTGGTGAACCAGATGTTCGACCGCGATTGGAAGGAAAAGTCGGCAGCCGGCGGCGGCGAGAAGAAGGCCGAGCGCGCCTTCGAATACAGCACGCGGCCCAGCCGCAAGAACCTGCACTAAGTGGCGGGTCCGCGCTGCACCCAGGACACGTAGTGTCCGGTCCAAAGTATCCCGGATTCGACACGCTGGCGCTGCACGCCGGCCAGTCGCCCGACCCGGCCACCGGCAGCCGCGCGGTGCCGATCTACCAGACCACGTCCTACGTGTTCCGCGACAGCGAGCACGCCGCGTCGCTGTTCAACATGGAGCGCGCCGGCCACGTCTACTCGCGCATCTCCAACCCGACGGTGGCGGTGCTCGAAGAGCGCGTCGCGGCGCTGGAGGGCGGCGTGGGCGCCATTGCCACGGCCTCCGGCCAGGCGGCGCTGCACCTCGCGGTGGCCACGCTGATGGACGCCGGCAGCCACATCGTCGCGTCGAACTCGCTCTACGGCGGCTCGCATAACCTGCTCGGCTACACGATGCGGCGTTTCGGCATCGAGACCAGCTTCGTCGCGCCGGGCACGCCGGAGAATTTCCGCAAGGCGATCCGGCCGAATACTCGGCTCCTGTTCGGCGAGACGCTGGGCAACCCTGGCCTCGATGTGCTCGACATCCCGGCGGTGTCGAAGGTAGCGCATGACGCGGGGCTGCCGCTGCTGGTGGACGCCACTTTCACCACGCCCTGGCTGATGCAGCCCTTCGAACACGGCGCTGACCTGTTGTACCACTCGGCGACCAAGTTCCTTGGCGGCCACGGCGTCGCCATCGGCGGCGTACTGGTGGACTCGGGCCGCTTCGACTGGGAGAAGGGCGGCAGGTTTCCCCAGCTCAGCGCGCCGTACGCCGGCTTCCACAACATGGATTTCGAGGAGGAATCGGGCACCCGCGCCTTCCTGCTGCGCGCGCGGCGCGAAGGCCTGCGCGACTTCGGCGCCTGCATGGCGCCGATGACCGCGTTCCAGATCCTGCAGGGCGTCGAGACGCTGCACCTGCGCATGCCGCGCCACATCGAGAACACACGCAAGGCGGTGCAGTTCCTCGCTGCAAACCCGGCTGTGGAAAAAGTCATCTATCCCGAGTTGCCGGGCCATCCGGATCACGCCCTCGCGCGGAAGCTGTTGCCTAGAGGCTGCGGCGCGGTGTTCACCTTCGACATCAAGGGCGGGCGCGAGGCGGGCAAGCGCTTCATCGAGGCGCTGCGCGTTTTTTCGCACCTCGCCAACGTCGGCGACGCCAAGTCGCTCGTGATCCATCCAGCCAGCACCACGCACTACCGCATGTCGGACGAGGACTTGAAGAAGGCCGGCATCGCCGCGGGCACGGTTCGCCTGTCGATCGGGCTCGAGGATTCCGACGATCTCATCGAGGACCTGGGGCGCGCGCTGAAAGCGGCGCAGAAGTGAACTTCAGCGTCGATGGAAAACAGGCCTTTGCCTATGCCGCGGCGCATGCGCTCGAGGCGGCGAAACCGACAATCGTCTTCGTGCACGGCGCGGGGTTGGACCATTCGTCGTGGGGACTGCAGAGCCGCTACTTCGGCTACCACGGCTGGAACGTGTTGGCGGTGGACTTGCCGGGCCACGGCCGCTCGGCAGGTGCGCCGCTGCCCTCCATCGGCGAGATGGCGGATTGGATATTGCGCATGCTCGATGCGCAGAAGATCCTGCGCGCATCCGTCGTGGGGCATTCGATGGGCTCGCTGGCTGCGCTCGAGTGCGCCGCGCGCCAGCCGGCGCGCGTCGAGCGCATCGCGCTGATCGGCACGGCCTATCCGATGAAAGTGGCGGACGCGTTCCTCGAGGCGGCGAAGGAAAACCGCCAGGATGCATTCGACATGCTCAATATCTGGGGCCACGCGTCGCAGGTGGCGCTCGGCGGCAACCCCAGCCCCGGCATGTGGATGTACGGCGATACGCTTGCGCGCCTCGCCCGATTGGCGCCCGGCGTGCTCTACAGCGATCTGCGCGCGTGTCACGACTACGCGGGCGGCGAAGCGGCGGCGGCAAAAGTGAAGTGCCCAGTACTCTTCCTTCTCGGGCGGCGCGACCAGATGACCGCAGCGAAGGCCGGGCTCGCCTTTGCGCAGAAAGTACCGGGTGCGAGGGTCGTGCAGGTCGACCCTTCCGGCCACACGCTGATGGCCGAGTCGCCCGACGCGACGCTGGACGCGCTGATCGATTTCTTGCGCGCCCAGGCGCCCCTGCCCGCCGCCTAGGCGCCCCAGCGCGCGCGGTAAACCGCGGCGATGATCAGGCCACCGAACAGCGCCATGCCGAAGGCGATCACCGCGAAGATCGCTCCCAGGGGGCCGGCGAACGCGACCACCGCGGCCCCGCCCGCCACTACCAGCACCAGCCGCACCGTGCCTGCCAGCACCGGGAGCAGCATCCGTCCCGCGCCCTGCGAAGCGAAGTAGAGCGCCAGGCCCGCGCCGAACAGCCCATAGAACGGTGCCACCATGCGCAGGTACAGGCTGCCCGCTTCAAGCACTGCAGGATCGTCGCTGAAGATGTGCACCCAGGCCGCGGGGTAGATCGCGACGAACAATCCGATGGCGAGAGATATCCCGGTCGCGATGCCGGTGCCGGTCCAGGCGATACGCTTGGCGCGCGCCGCCTGTCCGGCGCCGATGTGGGTGCCGACCAGCACCACCAGGGCCTGCGCGATCGCGAATACCAGCGGCACCTGCAGCAGCTCCAGGCGCACGCCGACGCCGTAGCCGGCGAGCGCCGCGCTGCCATAGGTGCCGACGAAGCCCGTCACGATCACCGCCGTGAGAACGGTCTGCAGGGCGGCGAGCGACGAGATAGCGCCAACGCGCAAGATGTCGCGGAAGTGCCGTGCCTGGAATTGCCAGTCGGCGCGCCGTGGCCGCAGCGCACTGCGCCATACGGCGGCGCCCATGGCAAGGCTGGCGACCAGGAAGGCGGTCACGTAGGCAAGCGCCGCGCCCGAGATGCCCAGGCGCGGGAAAGGCCCCCAGCCGAGCGTCAGCGCGCCCGCGAGCGGAATCTGCACCGTGGCTGCGGCAGCCAGTGCCAGCGCCGGCGCGAGCGTGTTGCCGCTGCCTCGCAGCACGCTCGCCAATGTATTCGCGAGCCAGACGAACACCGCGCCCGCGAACAGCACGTGCGAATAGGCGAGAGCCTGCAACAGCGCCTCGCCCTTGCCGCCGAGGAGCGCGTACAGCACTTCCCCGAGCGCGATCAGCAGGAAGGTGAAGACTACGCCCGCGCTCAGCGCGATCACTAGCCCGTGGGTGACAAGGCGGCGCGCGGCGGCCTCGTCGCCCGCGCCGAGCGCGCGCGCGAGCGCCGAGGACACGCCGCCGCCCATGGCGCCGGCGGACGTCATCTGCAGCAGCATCACCAGGGGGAACACCAGCGCCAGGCCGGCGAGCGCCTCGGTGCCGAGGCGCCCGACGTAGTACGTGTCGGTGATCGAAACTGCGGTCTGGAACAGCGCGAGCAGCACGCCGGGGGCGGCGAGGCGAGCAATCGTGGGCAGGATCGGCGCCGCCAGCAGCCGCTGTGCGCGCTGGGTGCTCATTTGCGCAAGGTAGCCGAGATTCCCCAGCCGAGCAGCACGCCCAGCGAATTGGCAACCATGTCCGCCACGTCGAAGCTGCGGGTGCCGGTGGCGCGCTGCGCAAACTCGAGCGCAACACCCATCGCGACCCAGCCGATGCCGTAGGCAAACCGCGCATACCTGTCTCGGTACAAGAAGCAAAACCAGAACATCAGCAGCCCGTAGGCGAGCAGGTGGCCGAGCTTGTCGCCATGGTCGACTCGCAGGTCGGGCGGCGAGCGCGTGAGCGACAGAAACACGATCGCGGCGGCCCACAGCCAGCCGCCGGCCAGGAGCGCCGTGCGCATCAGAACAATTTCATCTGCCCTGCGGGCGAGGGCGCAACAAACCTCGTGCAATCCAGCTCGGGCGTCCTGCGGCCGCCGCCGTGCCCGTTCAGCCCGAACCTCTTGCACGCGATGGCAAAGCGCCTGGCGATCAGCTCGGCGAAATTGCCGGTGCCGCGCATGCGTTCGCCGAACCGTGGGTCGTTGTCCTTGCCGCCGCGCATCTGCCGCACGATGCTGATCACATGATCGGCGCGCTCGGGATAGTGCGTGGCGAGCCACTCCTTGAAGATGTCCTTCAATTCATTGGGCAGGCGCAGGATGACGTAGGCGGCCTCCTGCGCGCCGGCCTGCGCCGCCTCCTGCAGCACATGCTCGAGCGTCCGGTCGTTCAGTGCCGGGATCAGCGCCGCCACCATCACGCCGCAAGGTACGCTGGCGGCCGAGAGCGCGCGCAGCGTGTCCAGCCTGCGCTGCGGGCTCGCGGCGCGCGGCTCCAGCCGCCGCGCGAGCACCCGGTCGAGCGTGCCGATGGAGACGAACACCTTGGCCAGGTTGTTCTTCGCCATCGGCGCGAGGAGATCGAGGTCGCGCTCCACCAGCGCTGATTTCGTGACGATGGTGAGCGGGTGGTTGCATTCCGAGAGCACTTCGAGGATCTGGCGCGTGATGCCGTACTTGCGCTCGGCCGGCTGGTAGCAGTCGGTGTTGGCGCCGAGGGAAATCGGCGACACGGCGTAGCCCGGCTTTGCCAATTCCTCGCGCAGGAGCGCGGCGGCGTTGGTCTTGGCGAAGATCTTCGTTTCGAAGTCGAGCCCGGGCGAGAGTTCGAGGTAAGAGTGGCTCGGGCGGGCGTAGCAGTACACACAGCCATGCTCGCATCCACGGTACGGGTTGATCGACTGGTCGAATGGGATGTCAGGCGAATCATTCGTGGAAATGATGGAACGCGCCCGCTCCACGCTGACGGTGGTGGCGAGCGGCTCGAGCGGCTCGTCGTCGCGCTGCCAGCCGTCGTCGAAGGGCGTGCGCGCCTCGGTCTCGAAACGGCCCTGGATCTGCGAAAGCGCGCCGCGCTGGCGGTTCATTTCATTCTAGAATGGCCGGGTTCCCGATACTGTATACATGAACAGTACCCGCCGCAACGTTGGACTGCTCGCCGTCTGCCAGGCGCTGCTGCTCGCCAACAACGCGACCCTGATCGCGATCAACGGCCTTGCCGGGCTCGCGCTCGCGCCGTCCATGGCGCTCGTCACGCTGCCGGTGACCTTCTGGGTGGTGGGCGGCGCGCTCGCCACCATGCCGGCATCGCTGCACATGAAGCGCGTCGGGCGGCAGCGCGGCCTCGCCGTCGGCACGCTGTGGGGCATCGTCGGCGCCCTCATCTGCGCGGGCGCGGTCTGGCTGCAGAGCTTCTGGCTCCTTTGCTTCGGCACGCTGGTCTTCGGCGCGTACAACGCCTACGGGCAGTACTACCGCTTCGCCGCGGCGGACGTGGCGGGCGCGGACTTCAAGAGCACCGCCATTTCTCTGGTGCTCGCTGGCGGGCTGGTGGGCGGCATCCTCGGCCCGACCACCAGCCGCTATACCGTGGACCTGCTCGCGCCACGATTCACCGGCGCCTACCTGGCGCTGATCGGCTTTGCGCTCGCCACCATGCTGCTGCTGCGCTTCATCCGCATGCCGGCTCCCGACGCGAAGACCCAGGCGGCCCACGGGCGTCCGCTCGCCGTGATCGCGGCGCAACCCAAGTTCATTGTCGCCGTGATGGCGGGCGCCATCGGCTACGGCGTAATGAACTTCCTCATGACCTCGACGCCGATCGCCATGGGCGTGTGCGGCTATCCTTACAGCGACGCCGCGTTCGTAATTTCCTCGCACGTGATCGCCATGTTCGCGCCCTCGTTCTTCACCGGCGGCCTGATCAAGCGCCTGGGGGTGCTGCCGGTGATGTTCGCCGGCGCATTGCTCAATTTCGCCGCCATCGGTATCGCCCTCGCGGGCATCGCGGTAGCGCAGTTCTGGTGGTCGCTGGTGCTGCTCGGCGTGGGCTGGAACTTCCTCTATGTCGGCGCGACGACGCTTCTCACCGAAACCTACCGCCCCGAGGAGATGGCCAAGGCGCAGGGGACCAACGAGCAGGCGATTTTCGTCATGATGGCCATCTCCTCGTTTAGCTCCGGTTTGACGGTCACCACGTCGGGCTGGGAGCGGGTGAACCTGTTCGCCCTGCCGATGGTGGCGGTGATGGCGGCCGTCATTCTGTGGTTCGCGATGCATGAACGTGCGCGAAAGGCCGGTGCATGAGGCCTGCGGCGAGCATCGGCCAGCCGCTGGCGCAGGTGGATACGCCGGCGCTGATCCTCGAGCTGGACGCCTTCGAGCGCAACTTGCGCACGCTCGCCGACCTGGTGCGCGGACGCGTGCGGGTGCGCGCGCACGCCAAGACCAGCAAGTCGGCCGAGGTGAGCAAGCGCCAGATGGCGCTCGGCGCAGTCGGCGTGTGCTGCCAGAAGGTGGCCGAGGCTGAGGCCATGGTCGAAGGCGGCATCGCGGACGTGCTGGTGTCCAATGAAGTGGTCGGCACCGGCAAGATTGTGCGACTGGCGCAGTTGGCGCGGAACGCGAGGATCGGCGTGTGCGTGGACGACGCCGGCAACGTGAAGGAACTGGACGCCGCGGCGAAGGCCGCAGGCGCGAAGCTCGACGTTTACGTGGAACTGGAAGTAGGCATGGGCCGTTGCGGCGTGGCGCCGGGCGAGCCGGCGCTCGCGCTGGCGCGCGTGGTGGCGGCTTGCGCCAGCCTGCGCTTCGCCGGCCTGCAGGCCTATAACGGCCGCGCGCAGCATGTCAGGTCGATCGAGGACCGGCGCGCGCTCATCGGCAAGGCCGCTGCAGCGGTGCGCATGACGCGCGCGCTGCTGGAGAAGAACGGCATCCCTTGCCCCATCGTCACCGGCGCCGGCAGCGGCACCTTCATGTTCGAGGTGGAATCCGGTGCCTGGGACGAGATCCAGCCCGGCTCCTACGCGTTCATGGACGCTGATTACGCGAAAAACGAGTGGGCGGCGCCACTGCCGCGGTTCGAGCACGCGCTCTTTGTCCTCGCCACGGTGATGAGCCGCGCGAAGCCCGAGCGAGCCATCGTGGACGCCGGCCTGAAGGCCTCGAGTGTGGACTCCGGCATGCCCGCGGTGTGGCGGCGTCCGGGATTGACCTACACGCTGGCCTCCGACGAGCACGGGTTCATCGACATCGCGCCGGGGACGGCCGCGCCGGCGCTGGGGGAAAAGCTCCTGCTGGTGCCCGGCCACTGCGATCCGACGATCAACCTGTACGACTGGTATGTCTGCGTGCGCGGCGGGGTGGTGGAAGCGCTGTGGCCGATCGGCGCAAGGGGAGCCTTGACATGAAAAAGCGATACCTCAATCCGAAACAGCTGTTCGAACCGCGGTTCTTCACTCACACCGTGGCGCTGGAGGGCGATTACGCGCTCGCTTTCGTCTCCGGGCAGGTGAGCTACGACCGCGACGGCGTGGTGGTGGGCATGGGCGACATGCGCGCGCAAAGCGAGCAGGTATTCAAGTCTCTCTCGCACAACCTGAAGGCCGCCGGCGCTTCCTGGGGCGACGTGGTGAAGATGAACGCCTACATGGTGCGCGCCACGCCCGAGGCGGTGAACATCTACCGAGAGGTGCGCTCGCGTTTCCTCGACCCGAAAGCGCTGCCGGCGAGCACCCTGATCGGCGTCGAGCGCCTGGTAAACGACGACCTGCTGCTCGAGGTCGAGGTGATCGCGGCACTGCCCGCGCCGAAGTCCCGCGCGCGCAAGCGCGCGGCCAAGCGCTGACTTGAGCACTCCGCGCTACGGCTGGGTGGTGGTGGCCTGCGCCTTCACCCTCACGTTTGTCGGCTTCGGCGTGGCCTATTCCTTCGCCGCGTTCTTCAAGGCGTTCCAGGCCGAGTTCGGCGCGCCGCGCGCGCACGTCTCGCTCGTGTTTTCGCTGTGCGCGCTGCTCTGGTTCTCGTTCGGCGTGCCGGGCGGGCTGCTGGCGGACCGCTTCGGGCCGCGCGGCGTGTGCCTGGCGGGGGCGCTGTGCATCGCCGCAGGTCTGGCGGCCGCCGCGCATGCGCCGTCGCTGGAAATCCTCTATGTCACCTACAGCGTCGGCATCGGCGTCGGCATCGGCCTGTCCTATGTGCCTTCGGTCGCCGCGGTCCAGCACTGGTTCGTGCAGAATCGCGTCCTCGCCGGGGGCATCGCGGTCTCCGGCATCGGCGCGGGGAACCTCCTCGTGCCGCCCCTCGCCGCGTGGTGGATCGATTTGTGGGGATGGCGCGGGGCCTACCTCGGCCTCGGCACGCTCACGCTTCTGGCCGCGGTGCCGGCGGCGCTGTTGCTGGGCGGGCGCGCAGCGGCGCGCGCGAAGGCCGCCGGCACGGTGCTGCCCGGCATGACGCTCGGCGAGGCGATGAAGGTCCGCACGTTCTGGCTCATGTACGCGGTGGCGTTCCTCATCTGCGTCGGCTTCTTTGTGCCGATGGTGCATCTGGTGCCCTACGCGCAGGACGTGGGACTGTCTGAGGCCCAAGGGGTCGGCCTGGTGAGCCTGCTGGGCTTGGGGAGCCTGGTCGGCCGCTTCGCCATGGGCAGCATTGCCGAGCGTCTCGGCCACGCGCGCTCGCTGGTGGCGATCGGTTGCGGACTCGGACTCATGTTCCTGCTGTGGTGGGTGGCGACGGACTTCTGGCTGCTCGCCGTGTTCGCGGTCTGCTTCGGCACGCTGTATGGCGGCTACGTGGCGCTCGCGCCGACGCTGTGCATGGACCTCTTCGGGTCGCGCGGCCTCTCGGCGATCCTGGGGAGCCTTTACACGGCGGCGGGGCTCGCGACGCTCATCGGGCCGACCTTCGCCGGTGCCAGCTTCGACGCCTTCGGCAGCTACGACGCCTCGATCCTCGGCTGCGCGGCGCTCTCCTTCGCCGGCGCCGGGCTCGCGGCGCAGATGCGGCGGCACTTCGCGGCGCCGGCATGAGCCGGCGCCCGGTGCTCACCGTCAGCGAGCAGCGCGGCGTGCGCACGCTGCACGTCGGCGGCGAGGCGATCCAGAGCTCGATGCGCCTGTCGGCGCCCTATGCGCTCGAGCTCGACTACACGCGCTGCATGACGGGTTTTCTGCTGTTCCACCCGCGCCCGCGGCGCGCGCTGAAGATCGGCCTGGGCGGCGGGTCGCTGGTGAAGTTCTTCTGGCGCGAGCTGCCCTCGCTGCGCACGCGCGTGGTGGAGCTGGACGAGCGCGTGGTGGCGGTGGCGCGCGAGCAGTTTCACCTGCCGCCGGACGACGCGCGCCTCGCCGTCGAGGTCGGCAACGGCGCCGAGGCACTCGAGCCCGAGTGCTGCGACCTGCTGGAGGTGGACGCGTTCGCCGATGAGCACCCGCCGGCGGCGCTGGTGAGCCAGGCGTTCTTCGACGCGGCCTGGCTCGCGCTGCAGGAGCCCGGCGCGCTGGTGATGAACTTCATGGACGACGACCCGCAGTTGGATGAGCGCCTGCAGCGCATCGAGCGCTCCTTTGGCGGCAGCGTGCTGGCGCTGCCCGCGCTGCACGATCCGAACGTGATCGTGCTGGCGCTGAAGGGCGCGCCGCGGGCGATCGGGTGGGACCTGCTTGCCAGCCGCGCGCTCGCGCTGCAGAAGCGCCACGCGATTCCGTATCCGCGCTACTTGCCGCGCCTGAAGCGCATGAACCGGCACGACGCGCAGCACCTTTTCGTTGCGGCGCAGGACGCATGATCCCGCTGGAATACCTCGCGCTCATCCCCATCGCCTTTGCCGGCTCGCTGGTGTTCGGGCTGACCGGCTTCGGCGCCGCGCTGGTCACCATCCCGCTGGCCACGCACTTCGTGCCACTGCAGTTCGCGCTGGCATTGTTCGCGCTCGCCGACCTGTCGAGCGGATTGCGCATCGGATTCGAGAACCCGCAGAACGCGGTGCGCGCCGAGTGGACGCGGCTGGTGCCGATGATCGTGGTGGGCACCGCGTTGGGGGTGACGGCGCTCGTCAATCTTCCGCGAGCTGGGGGCATGTTTGCGCTGGGGACGTTCGTGGTGAGCTATGCGGTGTACAGCCTTTTCAAGCATGAATCGAGGAAAGTGATCGCCGCTTCCTGGGCATGGGTGGCCGGTCTGGCCGGCGGCATCACCAGCACCTTGTTCGGCGCGGGCGGACCGCCTTACGCGATCTACCTGTCGCAGCGCGGTCTGAGCAAGGAACAGTTCCGCGCGACGATGGGATTCGCCACGCTGACCAGCATCTCGCTGCGAGTAATCGCGTTCCTGCTGACCGGCTTGCTGCTCGACCCGCACGTGTGGTTGGCAGCGATCGCGGTGATTCCCTCTTCGCTGCTCGGCATCTTCCTGGCGCAGCGCATGTTCCTGAAGATCTCGCGCGAGCAGCTGCTGCGCGCGGTAGCGCTGGTGCTTTTAGCTGCGGGCGGGACGCTGGTCGCGCGAGCGCTGACCTAGCCGCCGAGCATGTAGTTGCGCGTCCACGGCAGCGGATTGCGCTGCGGACTCGCGCTCTTCACCGCCAGCACCTGCTGGATCGACACCCAGTTGCGCTCAAAAGCGTGCGCGCAGCCGGCGAGGTAGGTGCGCCAGATGCGCAGCCGCTTCTCGCCCGCGTAGACCTTCGCCTTTTCGAGCTGCGCTTCCAGGCGGTCGCTCCATTGGTGCAGCGTCCTGGCGTAGTGCAGGCGCAGCGTTTCCGAATCCATCACTTCCAACCCCGCCGCGCCCATTTCCCGGATCACCAGCGACAGGTGCGGCAGCTGGCCATGCGGGAACACGTACCTATGAATGAAGTCGCCGCCGCCCATGCCCACCGCCCGGCTGTCCGGGTCGACCGAGGTGATGCCGTGGTTCAGCACGCTGCCGCCGTCGGCCAGCAGCCGCTGGATGGCGCCGAAGTACACCGGCAGGTTCTTCAGCCCGACGTGCTCGAACATGCCGACGGAGGCGATCTTGTCGAACTGGCCCTCGCCCGACACCTCGCGGTAATCCTGCACGCGCACCTCGCAGCGCTCCTGCAGGCCCGCCGCGCGGATGCGCTCATCGGCGAGCGCGTGCTGGTTCTTCGACAGCGTGATGCCGGTGGCCTTTGCACCGTAGCGCGCGGCGGCGTGCATCACCAGCGCCCCCCAGCCGCAGCCGATGTCCAGCAGCCGGTCGCCGGGCTTGAGCATGAGCTTGCGACAGATGTGGTCGAGCTTTTGCTCCTGCGCGGTCGCGATGTCCTCGCTGCCGTCGCGGTAATAGGCGCAGGAATAGACCATGCGCGGGTCCAGCCACAGCGCGTAGAAATCGTTGGAGACATCGTAGTGGTAGCGGATCGCCTCGGCGTCGCGCTTCTTGCTGTGCAAGTTGCGGAACAAGGAGGGCAGCCGACCCTTGCGCGCCGGGCCCCAGTGGCGCGCCAGCCCTTCGGCGACGCGCATCGCGTCGGCGATCGGGCCGTCGACCTCGAGGTGGCCCTCGACGTAGGCCTCCGCCAGCTTGGCCAGATCGGCGTTGACGAAATAGCGCAGCGCCGCCGGGCCTGGCACGCGCAGCGTCACGGTCGGGTGCTCGCCGAGGTCGAAGCGCTTGCCGTTCCACAACTGAATCGCGGCCGGCAGGTTCGTGTCCAAGCGGAACTCGCCGACCATCTTCTCGATGCGCGCTTCGAGCATGGCGATCCTAAGCGGATTTCTCGCGCATGGTAACGAATTCTTCGGCCGCCGTGGGATGGATGCCGATGGTGGAATCGAATTGCGCCTTGGTCGCCCCCAGCTTTACGGCGATGGCCACGCCCTGGATGATTTCCCCGGCGTCGGGCCCGATCATGTGCGCGCCGAGCACGCGTTGCGACGCCGCATCCACCACCAGCTTGATGAAGGTTCGCTCTTCGTGTCCGCCGAGGGTGAGCTTGAGGGCACGAAATGCGCTCTTGTAGATCTCCACTCTGCCATGGCGCTCGCGCGCCCGCTCCTCGGACAGGCCCACAGTGGCGAGATTGGGATTGGAGAAAACAGCCGTTGGCACGTTGAGGTGGTCCATCGCGGTGGGCTCGCCGCCGAACAGCGTCTTCGCCAGCGCCATGCCCTCGGCAGTGGCCACAGGCGTGAGGTTGAGCCGGTTGGTGACGTCGCCGATGGCGTGGATCGAATCCACCGAGCTCTTCGAGTAGGCGTCCACCACCACCGCGCCGTCGGCGGCAAGCTTTACGCCCGCGCCTTCCAGCCCAAGTCCGGCGGTATTGGGCCCCCTGCCGGTGGCGAACAACACCAGGTCGGTTTCCTCGGCCGAGCCGTCCGCGTAAGTCACCTTGATGCCGCGCTCCAGCATTGCGGGGTTCGATTGCAGGCGGATGACGACGCCTTTCTTGCGCATCTCCTCGGCCAGGTGCCGGCCGAGCTCGCCGTCGAAGCCGCGCAGCAGCAGGGCGCCGCGGTAGGCGAGCGTCGTCTGCACGCCGAGGCCCTGGAAAATGGAGGCGAACTCCACCGCCGTGTAGCCGCCGCCCACCACCAGCGCGCGCCGCGGCAGTTTCTCCAGGTGGAAAACCTCATTGGAGGTGATGCCCAGCTCGCGCCCCGGGATCTGCGGCAGCCGCGGCCAGGAGCCGGTGGCGACGAGGATGTGCCGCGCGCTGTAGCGCTTGCCGCCGAGTTCGACCGTGTGCGCGTCCAGCACGCTGGCGCGCCCGCGCAGGATCTGCGCGCCCGCGCTCACCAGCGCCTTCTCGTACACGCCGTTCAGGCGCGCGATCTCGCGGTCCTTGTTGGCGAGCAGCGTCGGCCAATCGAACTTCGGTTCGCCGACGCTCCAGCCGAAACTGCGCGCCACCTCGAAATCCTCGCGGCTGTGCGCCGCGTACGAGAACAGCTTCTTCGGAATGCAGCCGAGGTTGACGCAGGTGCCGCCGAAGCGGTCCGCTTCGGCGACCGCGACGCGCGCGCCGTAGGACGCCGCGAAGCGGCTCGCGCGCACCCCGCCCGAGCCGCCGCCGATGGTGAAAAGGTCGAAGTCGGGCTTCAGCTTGCTTTGGCGCGCATCACTTCAGGTTGGGGAGGTTGATCTCCACCAGCTCGAGGTGTGCCGACAGCGCCTGTTGACCCGGCTTGTCGGCCAGCCACTTGAGGGCGGCGCGCACCTTTTGCTCGAGCTGCGCGCGCGGCGCCGCCTCGAAGCCAGCGAGTATCTGCGCGAGCTCGCCCAGGTTGGCGGACTGGGCGGCGCTGCGGATCTGGCCGAGTCGCTGCTCGATGCCGGCGCGGTCGAGGTTGGTGACCAGCTTCAGGGTCTTTTCGTGCGTGCTCATCGCGCGCTCCTTCGGCAGTCAGCCTGCCGCCGGGGATTGTACCAGCGTGTAGCGGCCGTCCGTCGTGCGCACGCGCCCCTCGGCGGCGAGCTTGCCCAGGTGCGCGCAGAGCGAACGCGTGGCCACCGCGTGCAGGCGCTGATGCACGTCGTCGTACACCTCGAGCACCAGTTCTTCCAGCGTCGGCGCGCCGAGCCGCGCGATCGCGCCTGCCACTTTCGCTTCGCGCGCCAGCCGGTGGCGGATCAGGCGCCGCGCCTCGCGGTGCGGCTCGCCGATCAGATAGCCATGCCCCGGGGCGAGGATCAGGATGTCCTCGCCGAGCAGCAGCTCGAGCGAGGCGAGGTAGGCGCGCATGTCGCCGTCGGGCGGATTGATCACCACCGTGGAGCCCTGCATCACGTGATCGCCCGTGAACAGCATCTTCGTATTCTCGAGCAGGTAACACAGGTGGTTGGAGGCGTGCCCCGGCGTGTGCAGCGCGCGCAGCGAAAGGCCGCTCAGCATCAGCCGGTCGCCGTGCCCGAGCACGCGGTCGGGCACGAAGCCGCGGTCCTGCCCGGCGTGTTGCGGCGCGGGCCGGCCGATCAGCAGCGCTCCGGTGGCAGCCTTGATCGCCTGCGCCGCGGGCGAGTGGTCAATATGCGTGTGGGTGCACACCACCCAGCGTATGGCGCCCGCTCCGGCGGCTAGCACCGCGGCGATGTGCGTATCGATCGCCGGTCCCGGATCGATCACCGCAAGATCCTTGTCGCCCACCAGGTAGGTGTTGGTGCCCGGCCCGGTCATCATGCCGGGGTTGGGGGCGATGAGGCGCGTCACGTACGCGTCGAGCCGCTTGGGCACGCCGGGCTTGAGCGCGATGCTGGTCTGTCCGCTTTCCTCCGGATCGCTCCAGTGGATCTCGAAATACTGCGGGTCGCGCCGCCGGTAGAGTGCCTGCGCGCCGTCGGGCCCCAGCGCCCAGCAGGCGCGGTTGGTTTCGACCTCTGCCTCGCGCGCGTGCTCGAGCGCATCCTTGGCGCGCGCGAAGCGCGCCAGGTCCGCCAGCGTATTCTTGGTGGCGAACACCAGGTCCATGGCACCGCTCGCCTCGCGCTCGAGCGCCTCCTGCGGGCGCAGCCACAGGCTGGCGATCAGTTCGGTGCCGTCGTGCGCGCCGTGCTGGCCTTCCGGCGCCAGCGCGAGGAAAAAGCGCGTGTCGAAGCGCCGCGCGCGCCCCGGCGCGGTGATCCAGTGGCCGAAATAGGCCAGATCGTGCGCGCGCAGCAGCAGCCGCTCGCGCTCGAGGAATTCCGCGAAGGCCAGCTTGCCGGCATGCAGCGCGCCGCGGTACTGCGCGAGCTGCGCAGCGCGCTGCGCGCCCAGCGCGCGACCGTCCTCGCCCTGGGCGAGCAGGATGCCGGCCTCCTCGAAGCACTCGCGCAGCGCGGCCACCCAGTAGGCGAGCCCGCCGGCCTCGAGGCCCAGGCGCTTGCTCGCCTCTGCGTCGTCCAGGCCGTGCACGCGTCGCAACACGCGTTGGTCCTGGTCGGCCTTGTCGAGCGCACCGCCCGGGAACACGTGCGCGCCGGCGAGGAACGCGGCGCTTTTCGTGCGCTGCAGGAGAAACGCTTCGGGGCCGAGACTGCCGTCACGCAGCAGCAACACAGTCGCCGCCGGGCGCGCAACGAGTTTTTCCGCCATTTGCGGCTGCTCAGGCGGCCCGGCCCGCGCGGTCCTTGTCGTTCTGCGCCTTGATCAGGTCGCGCGTCTTCTGCCAGTCGGCATCGGACATCCTGTCCAGCTCGGTGAAGTAGGCGCCGGTGGCGAGGTAGCCCGCACCGTCGATGGCAATGGTCTCGCCCGAGAGCCACTCGCAGCCGTCGGCCATCAGGAACGTGGCAAGGTTCTGCAGCTCGGACATCCGGCCGGTGCGGCGCATCGGGTTGACCTTGGTCGATTCGCCGAAGTCGGCGCCGGGGCGCAGGCGCTTGGTGGCGCCCTCGGTGGGGAAGGGGCCCGGCGCGATGGCGTTGAGCCGGATGCCGTGCTTGCCCCATTCGACGGCGAGCGACTTGGTCATCACATGCAGCCCGGCCTTGGACATGGCGGAAGGCACGACGTAGGGCGAGCCGGTCCACACCCAGGTCACCAGGATCGAGATCACCGAGCCTTTGTTGCCGCCCTCGATCCAGCGCTTGCCGACCGAGTGCGTGACGTAGAAGCTGCCGTGGAACACGATGTTGGCGATGGCGTTGAAGCCATTGGGCGTCAGGTCCTTGGTCGGGCTGATGAAGTTGCCAGCGGCGTTGTTGACCAGGCCCGTGAGCGGCCCGGATTCGTCCCAGATGCGCTGCGCCATGGCGTCCACTGCAGCGTAGTCGCGGATATCCACCGCGTGCGTGCGCACCTTGCCGCCGTGCTTCGCCATCAGCTCCTTGGCGGTCGCCTCGAGCACGCCGCCGCGCCGGCCCGCGATCCACACACCGGCGCCGAGCTGCAGGTATTTTTCGGCGATTTCCTTGCCCAGGCCGGTGCCGCCACCGGTGATGAGGATGTTCTTGCCCTTGAGCAGCCGGTCCTGGAACATGCGCTTCTCCTTGAGGGAAGCGCATATTCTAAGGGGCGCCGCTCAGCCGCAGGCGTCGGTTCGAGGCTTGAGGACGCGCGGCATGCGCATGGCTTGCGCCGCCTGCGCGAAATAGCGGTGCATCTGCTCGGCGCGCTCGC
>JANNTQ010000041.1:0-7383 GCA_031394435.1 Betaproteobacteria bacterium | reverse complement strand
TGAAGCCGGGCGCCTACCCGGTGCCGACCAAGGACGGCTGGTGGCGGCCGCCGCACGTGCATTTTTCTCTCTTCGGCAGGGTGTGGCTGCAGCGCCTCGTCACCCAGATGTACTTCCCGGGCGCGCCGGCGGGGCGCGCGCGCCACGTCAATTTCATGGTGATGTTTTCCGGCCTGATGCGCATCCTGAAGACCACCATGTACTTTCCCGGCGAGCAGGCGAACGACTCGGACCCGGTGTTCGCCGCAGTGCCCGCAGCGCGGCGGGCGCTGCTCATCGCCCGGCGGGAAACGCCTGGCAAGTACCGCTTCGACCTCAAGCTGCGCGGCGCGCATGAAACCCCGTTCTTCGACGATTGACGCGCCGGGCATCCGGCAGCTGCTCTCCTACCGGCTGCACGTCGTGGCAAACCTGCTGTCGCGCGGCGCGGAGCTGCGCTACCGGCGCGAATTCGGCGTCAGCCTGTGGGAATGGCGTTCGATCGCGCTGCTCGGCGGGGCGCAAGGGCCGCAGTCGCTGAACGAACTTTCGAGCGCCGCCGGCATCGACAAGAGCCAGATGAGCCGCGTGGTCTCCGGCCTCGCCGCCCGCGGCCTGGCGCTGCGCGCGATCGACGCCAACGATGGGCGCGGCGTGCGGCTCACGCTCACGCGCGCCGGCAGGAAGCTGTACGAAGGACTGATCCGCGCCGCGGCCGATCGCAACGACGCATTCCTCGACTGCCTGAGCGCGAAGGAGCGCGCCGCCTTCGACGTCGCGCTCGCCAAGCTCGCTGCCCGGGCGCGCGAGTTCATCGAGCGCGAACGCTCGGCGCCGTGAAGACGCGCATCACCGAGCTGCTCGGCATCCGCTACCCGGTGTTCCAGGCGGCGATGAGCTGGGCCTCGTCCAACGCGCCACTGGTCGTGGCGGTGTCGAACGCGGGCGCCATGGGCGTGATCGCGGCAGGGCCGATGCGACCGGAGGACTTCCGGCGCGCGCTCGCCGAAATCCGCGCGGGCACCGACCAGCCCTACGGTGTGAACATCCCCCTCAACGGCGCGCGCGCTGCTGAATTGCTCGACATCGCTTACCAGGCGCGCATCCCGGTGATGGTCGCCTCGCAGGGCGGGCCAAAGGAGCAGATGCCGCGCTTTCGCGCCATCGGCACCAAGTGGCTGCACGTGGTGGCGTCGGTCGAACACGCGAAGAAGGCGGAAGCTGCGGGCGTGGATGCGCTGGTGGTGGACGGCGCGGAGGCGGGCGGCCATCCGCCACCCTCGGAGGTCACGACCCTGGTGCTGGTGCGGCGCGTGGTGAAGGCCGTGAAGCTGCCGGTGGTGGCAAGCGGAGGCGTCGCCGACGGCGCGGGCATCGCCGCGCTGCTCGCGCTCGGCGCCGATGCCGTGCAGCTCGGCACGCGCTTCATCGCCACGCAGGAAGCGAGCGTGCACGACAACTACAAGCGCGCCGTCCTCGCCGCGGACGTGGACGGCTCCACGCTGGTGGCGCGCGGGCGTTTGCCCATCCGGCAGTTGAAGAACGCCTTCTCGGAAAAATTCAATGCGGCCGAGCGCGCCGGCGCGTCGCAGGCGGAGCTCGACACGATCTTCAACGCTTCCAGCCTCAGGCAGGCGGCGCTGGATGGCGACGTCGAGTGGGGCAAGGTCGAGGCCGGACAGTCCGCGGGCCTGGTGGACGAGATCCTGCCTGCCGCCGAGGTGGTGAAGCGCCTGGTCGCCGAACTGGAGGAGGCGCGCCGGCGCCTGGCAAGCTTGTGAAAAAAAAGGGGTCTAAGCCTATTTTTGTCTTGCTTGAGGACCGCGGTGAAGTGCGCGTCCTGACGATGAACCGGCCGGAGAAGCGCAACGCGCTGAATACCGCGCTCACGCAGGAACTGCTCGATGCGCTGCGCGCGGCGGATGCGGACGAAGCGATCGGCTGCGTGGTGCTGACGGGCGCGGGGCAAGGATTTTGCGCTGGCGCCGACCTTGCGGAGTTCAAGGACCTTACGCCGGACAAGCAGCAACTCATCGAGGCACGCGCCGAGCTGAGCATGCAGCTGCACTGCGCGTTGCCGAAGATGGCCAAGCCCGTGGTGACCGCCATCAACGGCGCGGCGTTGGGCGGCGGCGCCGGACTCGCCATCGCTGGCGACCTCGCGGTGATGGCGCACAACGCGACGCTAGGCTATCCGGAAACGAAGCACGGCATAGTCGCGGCGATCGTGATGGCGAACCTTGTGCGCCAGGCGGGCCGCAAAGCCGCCTTCGAATTGGTCGGGATCGGCGAACCGATCAGCGCGCAGCGCGCGCTCGCGTTGGGGCTGGTGAACCGTGTTGTGCCAGCAGACAAATTGCTTGCAAGCGCATTGCAGCTCGCGCAGAGCCTCGCCGCGGTCAGCCGCCCGGCGATGCAGCTCACCAAGCAGCTGTTCCACCAGGCCGCCGACCTGCCGCTCGCCGAAGCGCTCGAGCGCGGCCGCGAAGCGAACAAGAGGATGCGGGCATTCCGCAGGCCCTGAGCCATGGGAATCGCCTACGCGCTGCTGGCGATGCTCGCGTTCGCCACCAACATCGTCATCACACGTTACGCGATGGCGCGGCTGCCGGTGGAGTCGGGGTTCTTCGTGGTGCTGGCAACGAACGTCCTGTTTCCGGCGGCGCTGTTCTGCGCGGAGCTGGCGTTGCGCGCGGCGCCCTACGCCTGGCACTGGAAGAGCGCGGGCCTGTTTGCCGTCGGCGGGGTGATCGGCACGTTCCTCGGCCGCAGGTTCCTGTTCGATACGGTGAAGATCCTCGGCCCGTCACGCGCCAGCGTGTTCCACTCGACGGCGCCGGCCTTCGCGCTGGTGGCCGCGTGGATCCTCGCCGGCGAGGTCCTCGGCGCCTACGATATCGCCCTGATGGCCGTGGTGTGGCTCGGCCTGTGGCTGACGCAGCCGCGCGCGGGTTCGCAGCACGCGCTGGCGCCGGCGGACCTGCGCAAGGGTTTGGCCGTTGGACTGCTCACGGTGGCGGGATTCGGCTTCGGCAACGTGCTGCGCGGCCTGGCCATGCGCGAGTGGAGCGAGGCGGCGCTCGGCACGGTGATCGCCTCGGTGGCGGCGCTCGCCTGCCAGTTCGCCGTGACGCGGAACTGGCAAAGAGTTGCGACGCAGTTGCGCGGCGCGCACAGCAGCGCGATCTGGCTGTACATCGGCTGCGGCGTGTTCACCTCGCTCGGTTCGATCTTCATTTCGCTCGCCATGACGCGCATGGAGATCGCGCTGGCGGTGCTGGTGGTGCACACCACGCCGCTGGTCATCTTTCCGGTGAGCGTGTTCCTGCTGAAGAACCGCGAGGAGCTGACGCCGCGCACCGCGTTGGGCGCTTCGCTGGTGCTCGCCGGCATCGCTTTCCTCGCCCTGCGCTGAGATGAAGCCGCTGCAGCACCTCACGATCCTCGACCTGTCGCGCGTGCTGGCCTGCCCGTTCGCGAGCATGATCCTCGCCGAGCTCGGCGCCACGGTGATCAAGGTGGAGCAGCCGGGCGCGGGCGACGAGACGCGCGGCTTCGAGCCGCAGCTCGCGCGCGACAGCGCCTACTACTTCGCCTGCAACCGCTCGAAGGCCTCGATCACAGTCAACCTGCGCAGCGACGACGGCCGCAGGATCATCCGCGAGCTGGCGCAGCAATCCGACGTGCTGGTCGAGAACTTTCCCGTCGGCACGCTCGGCCGCCAGGGCCTCGATTACGCCTCGCTCTGCGCGCTGAACCCGAAGCTGGTCTACGTCTCGTGCACCGGCTTTGGCCAGAGCGGCCCGTACGCGCACAAGAAGGGCTACGACACGGTGTTCCAGGCGATGGGCGGGTTGATGAGCCTTACCGGCGAGAAGGGTGGCGGGCCGGTGAAGCCGGGGCTGCCGATCGCAGATCTCACCTCGGGCCTGTGGGTGGCGATTGCGATCCTCGCCTCGCTTGCCGGGCGCGAGCAGACCGGGCGCGGTGCGCACGTGGACTTCTCCATGCTGGACGGGCAGGTGAGCCTGCTCACGCTTGCCGCCGCGCGCTATTTCGCGCTCGGTGAAGTTCCGCCGCGCCTTGGCACCGAGCACCCGGGGCGCGTGCCCACTGCGACCTTCCGCTGCAAGGACGGCAAGTACGCGCACATCACCGCGAGCGACCAGCATTGGGCGGCGCTCTGCGGTGCGCTTGGTTTGGCAAAAATGGCGTCTGACCCTATTTATTCTTCCAACGCTGCGCGCGTAGCGCGCCGCGGCGAAGTAATGGCTGCGCTGACTGGAGCGACCGGCAAGCTCACACGCGCCGAGCTGATCGCGAAATTGGATGCGGTGGATGTGCCCATCGGGCCGGTGAACGACGTGGCCGAGGTTCTGGCAGACCCGCAGGTGCGCGCGCGCAAGATGGTCGGCAGTTTCGATTACGCGGGAGTGGGAGAGTTCAAGGCGCTGGCGCTGCCCTACAAGTTTCTCGGCTGGGACGACCCGCAGATCGGGCCGCCGCCGGCGCTTGGCCAGCACACCGAGCAGATCCTCAAGGAAAGGCTCGGCTACAGCGCAGAGCGCATCGAGCTATTGAGGAAGTCAGGCGCCATATGACCCTGCTGTATGAAATCCGCGGCGGCGTGGCGACCATCACGCTCAACCGGCCCGCGAGCCGCAACGCGCTCAACCTCGCGCTGTGCGAGGAGTTGCTTGCCGCTGCGCAGTCGGCTGGCGCCGACGCCTCGATCAAGCTCGTGCTGGTGCGGGGGAGCGGCCCCGTGTTCTGCGCCGGCGCCGACCTGAAGGAACGCCAGGGCATGAGCGAGGCGCAGGTGCGCGAGCGCCGGATGAAAGCATTTGCCGCCTATGCCGCGCTCGAAGCGCTGCCGATGCCCGCCATCGCGGTGCTCGAGGGTCCGGCGGTAGGCTCGGGCTGCGAGATCGCGGCGGCCTGCGATTTCATCATTGCCACGCCGGCGGCGTCTTTCCGCGTGCCGGAGGCGATCCGGGGCACTGTCGGCGCCACGCAGCGTCTGCCGCGCATCCTGGGCAAGCGGCTGGCGAAGGATCTGCTTTACACCGGAAGGACGCTGACAGCCGAGGAAGCAGAGCGGCATGGATTGGTGTCTCGGCTGGTCGCCCCCGAGCAGCTCGAGGCCGTCCTCGCGCATACCGCCAAGACCATCGTCGATGCACCGGCGCATGCGTTGCGCCTCGCCAAGCGCTGCGTTGACCGCGGCGTGGAACTAGGCCCGCAAGGCGCGCTCGAGGCCGAGATCGCGGCGATCGACGAGCAGCTCGCCGCGGGCGACTGGATGGGAAAGCAGTGAGCGATTGGCAACCGAGGACGCTGGGCGAAGTGCTGCAGGCGCAGCGGCGCGGCGCCATGGCGCTCGTCACGCCGACGCGGCGGCTGCGCTACGGCGAACTGCAGCAGGCGGCGCAGAGCGTCGCGCGCGCCATGCACGGCCTCGGACTGCGCAAGGGCGACCATGCGGCGATCCTGATGGGCAACGACGAGCTCTGGCTGACGCTGTTCTATGGAGCGGCGCTGTTAGGCGTGGTATGCGTGCCGGTGAACACGCGCTTCAAGGCCGCCGAGCTCGAGTTCTGCCTGAAGCAGGCCGACTGCAAAGCGATCTTCCTCGCGCCGAAGTTCCTCAACAACGACTACGCGGCTATGCTGCGCGAAGTGGAGGGCCGGCTGCCGCTGCTGAAGCACAAGGTGGTGCTGGGCGAGGCATCGTGGCGCAAGTTCGCCGCGCGCGACCGCGGGCAAGCGCTGCATGCCAGGGTCGAGGCCGACGACCTGCTGCTGATCCAGTTCACCTCGGGCACCACGGCCTATCCCAAGGGAGTGATGCTGACCCACGACAGCATGCTGAGAAATGCCTGGGCCGCGGGCACGCGCATGGGCGTAAAGGCGAGCGACCGCTACTTCAACTGCCGGCCGTTTTTCCATGTCGGCGGCTCGACGCTTTCGGCGCTCGCGTCGCTTTCCTTCGGCGCCTGCCTGGTCACGCTGCCGGCCTTTGAGGCGGGCGCGGCCCTTGCCATGATGGAAAAGGAACGCTGCACGGTGACCTCGGGCAACGACACCATTTTCCAGATGCTGATGGGTCACGCGGATTTCCCGCAGCGCAAGCTGTACCTGCGCGGCGGCTGGGCGGCGGCGGGCCCGCAGACCATGCGGAAGATCATCGACGTGCTGGGCGCGAGGAAAATCTGCGCCGCCTACGGCCTGTCGGAAGCCTCACCCAACGTAGTGATGAACGACTGGCGCGACGCGGAAGAACTGCGCGTGCAGGGTCTCGCCACGCCGCACCCGGAATTGCAGCTGCGCACCGTGGATGGCGAGATCCAGGTGCGCGGCTGGAGCGTGATGCGCGGCTACTACAACGACCCGCAGGCGACCGCCAAGGCGTTCACCGAGGACGGCTGGCTGCGCACCGGCGACCTGGGCGAACTGCATCCGGGCGGGCGGCTGCGCGTGGTGGGGCGCCTGAAGGACGTGTTTCGCGTGGGCGGCGAGAACGTTGCGCCCGCCGAGGTGGAGCAGGTGCTGCTCGCGCACCCCGCGGTGCAAACCGCGCAGGTAGTCGGCGTGCCGGATGCAAGGCTGGGAGAGGTGCCCTGCGCGTATCTGACCCTGAAGTCAGGCCAGCAGATCACGGAAGCGGCGCTCCTCGCCTGGAGCAAACAGCGCTGCGCGAATTTCCGCGTGCCGCGCTATCTGAGAATCGTGACGGATTTCGAAACCCTCGGCATGACGGCGAGCGGCAAAGTGCAGAAAGCCAGGCTGCGCGAGCATGCCATACGCGAGTTCGGCCTTGCATGACTGGCCGGGAACGCGGCGGTTAAACCGAGGCTTGCTCTGGGTGCCTTGTTGTGCGTACAGTAGCGGCGCAGTATACACATACACACACGCCCGCGAGGTCCTCAGCGACCGCAATCGCGATTGTTGCATGCAGTACTTCTACGAAAAGGAAACCACCATGAGAGTCACAACAGCATCGGCCTCCGGGTATCCGGCTTTGCCATCGGATGTGCCGCGAAAAAGGCTACTGGCGGTGGCCGTCGCTTCCGCTTGCGCGCTGCCCGCGCTGGCGATGGCGCAGATACCGCCCGATCTGCAGATCTATGGCCGCGCCAACGTCAGCTATGAGCGCATCACCGTCAGCAACAGTCCGGTCGCAGCCAACAACCAGTCAAACTGGGAACTGGTCGACAACAGCTCGCGCATCGGCGTACGCGGCAAGAAAGACCTGGGCAGCAATATGTCCGCATTTTTCCAGGTCGAGAGCCGCGTCAGGTTGGACAGCGGCGGCGACGCGCTGACAACCCGGGATAGCTACCTCGGCCTGCGCGGAGACTTCGGCACCGCAAGAGCGGGGCGCACCATCGGCCCGGTGTACTA
>JANNTQ010000285.1:0-16431 GCA_031394435.1 Betaproteobacteria bacterium | reverse complement strand
CGCTTCAAGACCGACGCCGAAGTGGTGGAGCTCGCCAACCGCACCGAATACGGCTTGGCGGCCTACTTCTACAGCCGCGACATCGGCCGTGTGTGGCGCGTGGCGGAAGCCCTCGAGTACGGCATGGTCGGCGTGAACAGCGGCTTGATCACCACGGAAGTGGCGCCCTTCGGCGGCGTCAAGCAGTCCGGGCTCGGGCGCGAGGGCTCGAAGTACGGCTGCGAGGAGTTCGTCGAGGTGAAGTACATCTGCATGGGCGGGGTGTAGCGGCGCTGGTTAGCCGCGCTTCTTGCCGTCGGTGGAAATGAAGCCGATGGGTCGCCGCCGAATCGGCGCAGGAGGCGCCATGAGCTGGCGGATTGTATTGACCAGGCCGGCGATAGCCTGATCATGGGTTGCAAGCTTCTTCTCGTGGTCTTCGAGCCGGCGTGCCAGGTTCTTGTGTGAAGCGAGGAAATGCCGCAGTTGCACGAAAGCGCGCACGACATAGAGGCTCGTTTCCACGGCGCGGGAGGAGTTGAGGACCGTAGCGGCCATGAGCGCACCGTGCTCGGTGAAGGCAAAAGGCGCTCTACGCAACCCCATCTTCGCGCCTTGATTGGACATCACAAACTGTGATCTCCAAACCTTAAGCTCCCTTGCCGAGAGCCGGAACATGAAATCGGAAGGAAAACGCTCGGTATTGCGCTTCACGGCCTGATTCAGCACCCGGGTTTCGACGCCGTAGAGCGCGGCGAGATCAGAGTCCAGCAGGACCCTGTGGCCTCGAACGAGCAGGATGCGGTTCTCGATATGTTCGAGCGGAACGGAGAGCCTTGAGGCAGCAGGCGGCATGGCAGATGAAGAGAAGTGCGCGACCTTCGTCGCCCACCTGGGGTTAACGCTGAATCGTTAAAGAGGTTGACTAGCGAAGCTTCAGGCGCATCGCCAGCATCGCCGAATCCCGGAAGCCGGACTTGCGATAGAGCGCCTGGGCACGCGCGTTGTCGCCGTCGGTGAGCAGCATCACGCGCAGCGCACCTTCGGCGCGCGCCTGCGCGATGACGTGTTCGAGCAGCGCCTTGCCAATGCCCAAGCGGCGGTACTCCGGCCGCACGATGCAGTCCTCGAACCAGGCGGCCTTGCCGCCCTCGGCGGTGCTGGTAGTGAAGTGCAGCGCAGCCATCGCAACCACTTTGCCCGCTTCACGCGCGACGTAGATGCGGGCGCGCGAAGCGTCCGCCAGTATCGTCTCCAGCGCGCGGCGCTGCTTCGCGGGATCGGGGCTGAGTTCGGCTTCCTCGGTGAACAGGATTCCCAGCAACTCGACGAGCTGCGCAGTATCGGCTGTGCCCGCCGTGCCGAACTCGGGCTTCACACGTTGAAGCGGAAGTAGATCACGTCGCCGTCGCGCACGACGTAGTCCTTGCCCTCCAGGCGCATCCTGCCCTTGTCCTTGGCGCCCTGCTCGCCGCCGCAGGCGACGTAGTCCTCGCAGGCGATCACCTCGGCGCGGATGAAGCCGCGTTCGAAATCGGTGTGGATAGTGCCGGCGGCTTGCGCCGCGGTCTGGCCGACGTGCAGCTGCCAGGCGCGCGCTTCCTTGGGTCCGGCGGTGAAGAAGGTCTCCAGCCCGAGAAGTGAATAGCCGGCGCGGATCACCCGCGCGAGGCCGGATTCCGCCATTCCCATGTCGCCGAGGAACACCTTCCTGTCCTCTTCGGGCATGTCGACGATCTGCGCTTCGATCGCGGCGCAGATGGCGACCGACTGCGCGCCCTCGTCCTTGGCGCGCTTTTCGATCGCGGCCAGCATCGGGTTGTCCTTGAAGCCGTGCTCGGCGACGTTGGCGACGTAGAGCGTCGGCTTCATGGTGAGGAGGAACAGAGGTTTCAGCACCGCCAGCTCTTCCTTCGACCAGTCCACCGAGCGTGCCGGACGCCCCTGGTCCAAAGCGGCCTCCGCTTTCTCCAACACCGCCACCAGGCGCTGCGCTTCCTTGTCGCCGCCGGTCTTGGCCAGCTTGCTGTTTTTCGACAGCTGCTTGCTCACCGACTCCAGGTCGGCAAGCGCAAGTTCGGTGTTGACGGTCTCGATGTCGGAAATCGGATCGATCCTGTTAGCCACGTGGATCACGTTTGGATCCTCGAAGCAGCGCACCACGTGCGCGATGGCGTCGGTCTCGCGGATATTGGCGAGGAACTTGTTGCCGAGGCCCTCTCCCTTGGAGGCGCCCGCCACCAGCCCGGCGATGTCCACGAACTCGACCGCCGCCGGGATCACTTTCTGCGGCTTGGCGATCGCCGCCAGCTTGGCGAGGCGCGGGTCGGGCACCTCGACGATGCCGACGTTCGGCTCGACGGTGCAGAAAGGGTAGTTCTCGGCGGCGATCGCCGCCTTGGTCAGCGCATTGAAGAGCGTGGACTTGCCGACGTTCGGCAGGCCCACGATGCCACACTTGAGGCTCATTTCTTCGAGCCCGTGAGGCCCCTGAAGAATCCCTTAAGGCCGCCTTCCTGCTTAGCCTCAGGTTTCGGCAGTGGCGTCGCCACCTCAGGCTTTTTCGGCTCTGGCTTTTTCGGCTCGGACTTCTTCTCTTCCGGCTTTTGTGCGACCGGCTTGTCCTGGCTGTGCAGCTTGAGCATTGCCGCCTGCAAGTCGCCTTCCAGCATCAGCGGCATGCTCTCCATCGAGCGCGCGATCGCGCCTTCGATGGCTTCACGTTCTTCCGCGGGAGGCTTCTCCAGCACATAGTCCGCGCCCGAATCCTTGTCCGCCGGCCGGCCCACCCCCAGGCGCAGACGCCAGTAATCGTGCGAGCCGAGGCGCTGCGAGATGTCGCGCAGGCCGTTGTGACCGGAGATGCCGCCGCCCTGCTTGATGCGCGCGGTGCCCGGCGGGAAATCGAGCTCGTCGTGCACCACCAGGATTTCCTCCGCCGGGATCTTGAAGAACCCGGCGAGCATCTGCACCGCGCGCCCCGAGGCGTTCATGAAGGTCTGCGGCATCACCAACCACAGGCCCGCGTCGCGTGCCACCAGCGCCTGGTAGTGATTGTCCTTCTTGAGCGACATGCCCCGGGCCAAGGCAAGGCGCTCCACGAGCCAGAACCCGGCGTTGTGCCGGGTGCGCTCGTACTCCTTGCCCGGGTTGCCCAGGCCTACGATGAGGCGGATTTTGGCCAGCGGCTACTTCTTGTCTTTTTTGTCGGCCTTGTCGGCCTTGTCGGCCTTGTCGGACTTGTCGGCCGCTTTGTCCGCACCCTTGTCGCCGGCCTTGCCTTTGTCGCCCGCGGCAGTTTCGTCCGCCTTCTCGGGGGCGGCCTGTGCCGTGGTGGGCACGTCGGCGGCGGCCGGAACCGCCTCGGTCACGGCGGTCTCCTCCTCTACGATCAGCGCCGGCAGGATACAGGTGGCCACCACCGGGTTCTCGTCCTTGTGCAGCCTCGACTCGACGCCCTTGGGCAGCACCAGGTCCCTGGCGTGCACGGACTTGCCAACCGACAGGTTGATAAGGTCGACCTCGATGAATTCGGGCAGGTCGTCCGGCAGGCAGGTGATGTCGAGCTCGTTCAGCACGTGGCTCACCACTCCCGCCTGCTCCTTCACGCCCTGCGACTTCTCGGCGTTGACGAAGTGCAGCGGCACCTTCATGTGGATCTTCTTGTCCTTGGAGACGCGCTGGAAGTCCACGTGCTGCACCAGCGCCTTGAATGGGTGCATGTTGAAGGCGCGCAGCAACACCTGCTCGGCGCCGCCTTCCAGCTTCAGCGTCAGGATCGACGCGTGGAACTTCTCGTTGGTCAGGTTGCGGTACAGCTCCTTGTGGTCGAGATCGATGTTGACCGCGCCGGTTTCTCCGCCATAGACGATGCCCGGCACCCTGCCCGAGCGGCGCAGGCGGCGGCTCGCACCCGTGCCTTGCACCTTGCGCTGGGATGCGCTGATCTCGATTTTCATGCACTGCTCCTTATTTGACTATTCGATGAACAGAGAACTCACCGAGTCCTCGTTGAAAATCCGCAGGATCGTCTCCGCCAGCAGCCCCGCCACGGAAAGCTGGCGGATTTTCTTGCACGCGCGCGCGTCCTCGCGCAGCGGGATGGTGTCGGTCACCACCAGCTCGTCGAGATCAGAGCCGGCGATGCGCTCCACCGCGGCGCCCGAGAGCACCGGGTGCGTGCAGTAAGCCACCACCTTGGTCGCGCCCTCCTCCTTCAGCACCTGCGCCGCCTTCACCAGCGTACCCGCGGTGTCCACCATGTCGTCCATGATCACGCAGGTGCGGCCCGTCACTTCGCCGATGACGTTCATCACCTCGGACACGTTGGCGCGCGGCCGGCGCTTGTCGATGATCGCCAGGTCGGATTCGAGCCGCTTGGCGAGCGCGCGTGCGCGCACCACGCCGCCGACGTCCGGCGACACCACGATCAGGTTGTCGTAGCGCTGCTTCCACACATCGCCGAGCAGCACCGGCGCCGCGTAGACGTTGTCCACCGGCATGTCGAAGAAACCCTGGATCTGGTCAGCGTGCAGGTCCATGGTCAGCACGCGCGCTACGCCCACCGAAGTGAGCATGTTGGCCACCACCTTGGCGCTGATGGCGACGCGCGCCGAACGCGGGCGCCGGTCCTGGCGCGCATAGCCGAAATAGGGAATCGCGGCGGTGACGCGCGCGGCCGACGACCTCTTGAGCGCGTCCACCATCACCAGCAGCTCCATCAGGTTGTCGTTGGTCGGCGCGCAGGTGGACTGCAGCACGAACACGTCCCTGCCGCGCACGTTCTCCATGATCTCGAACATCACCTCGCCGTCGGAGAACTTGCCGACGATGGCGCGGCCGAGGGACAGGTTGAGGTGCTTGGCCACTTCCTGCGCGAGCCGCGGCGTGGAGTTGCCGGCGAATACCATCAGGCGGTCCATCGCCGAGGCCGGGGAGTTGACGAGCTTGTTCACGACCTCACGCCCCCGCCGTCAAATGGCTGGGGAGGAAGGATTCGAACCCTCGAATGGCGGAATCAAAATCCGCTGCCTTAACCAACTTGGCGACTCCCCAATGGATCAAAACGCATATAGCGGGTGCCGGTCCAGGCCCCGCGCGACGAAACCGCGCATCGCGCCGGGCAACTCTCCCAGCGCCGCGCGCGCCTCGCCTTCCGTTGCGAACTCTGCGAACACGCAAGCCCCCGACCCTGTCATCCGCGCCTGCGGGCGGCGCGCCCGCAGCCATTGCAGGTGCGCCGCGATCTCCGGCCTGCGCTTGAGCGCCACGGCCTCAAGATCGTTCACGCCGAGGCCGGAGAAAAAGGGCGGTATTTTGAGCGGTTTAGTATTTCGTGTCAATGCGTTATCGCTGAAAACCTCGGCCGTGGAAAGCGCCACTGGCGGCACCAGCACAAGGTACCAGGCGGGAGGCAAAGCAAGGGCCGTCAGCAGTTCGCCAATTCCTTCGCCCAGCGCGTTTTCGCCGAACACAAAGAATGGGACGTCGGCGCCAAGCTGCGCGGCCAGCGGCTCGAGCTCGCCGCGGGACAGGCCGGCATTCCACAGCCGATTCAGCACGATGAGCGTGGTGGCTGCGTCCGAGGAGCCGCCACCCAGGCCGCCGCCCATCGGCAGGTTCTTCTCCAGCGCAAGGTCGGCGCCCTGCCGCGTGCTGCAGCGCTGCTGCAGCAGCCTGGCTGCGCGCACGCACAGGTCCTGCTCCACAGGGACGCCGGGCAAAGGATCGTGGCGCCGGATCTGGCCGTCGCCGCGCACCGCGATGCCGACCCGGTCGCCGAATTCGATCAAGCGGAACACTGTCTGCAGGAGGTGATATCCGTCGGCCCGCCGGCCGAGCACGTGCAGTAACAGATTCAGTTTCCCGGGCGCCGGAAACCAGTTCATTTCCACTCGGAAATCGCCAGCCTCAGCTCGAGTCCCGGGTAGCTGAGCTTGAGGCGCGTCGGGCGCGCGCCTTGGTAGCTGGAGTACTCGATGCGCCAGCCGTGCTGTTCCAGCGACAGCAGGCGGCCGTCCTGCATGTACTCGGCAACCGCTGGTGCGTCGGTTGCCGGGCGTGCCCGCACCCAGTCGGCCAGACCAGTGAGCGGAAAGCGGAAACCCAGCACTTGCTCGGTCAGCGTCTCGGCATCGGCAGCGCTGTAGCGCTTGCCGTCCGCCGCCACCAGCGTCGTGCTCTGGCCATCGCGCGAAATGCGCGCCAAGCCCTGGCCGAACGGCGAGCTGAGCAGCAGGTCGTCGCGCCCAGCCTGGTGCCGCCACGCAAGGATGCCCGTGGCCGCCGCGTCGCGGTAGCTCGCGGCGAAGCGACCCGTCAGCTCGAACTCGAAGCCGCCATCGGGTGCGCGCGGCAGCTCGCCGCAGGCCGCGCCGAACAGCGCCGCGACTACGGCCACGACGCGCAGCAGGGCAATCATGCGCGCAACTCAGCGCCGCAGGCGCTTGACCGTCTTCTGCAGGGTTTCGTTGTCGGGATAGTTCTCGAGCGCTTCCTGCCAGATACGCTCGGCTTCGGCGCGTTCGCCCATCTTCCACAGCACCTCGCCCAAATGCGCGCCGATTTCGCCGTCCGGGCGGCCCAGGTAGGCGCGCCGCAGTTGCTCTGCGGCGCCCTTCAGGTCTCCCATGCGGTACAGCACCCAGCCCATGCTGTCGACGATGTAGTAGTCCTCCGGCGCAAGCTCGAGCGCGCGCTCGATCAGCTTGCGCGCTTCCGGCAGTCGCAGGTTGCGATCGGCGAACGAGTAACCGAGCGCGTTGTAGGCGTGCGCGTGGTCGGGCTTCACCTGGATCAACCTGCGCAGGTTGCCTTCCAGCACTTCGAAGCGCTCGAGTTTCTCCGCGGCGAGCGCGTGGTCGTACAGCAGCTCGGGTTGCTCCGGCTGCGCTTCCAGCGCCTTGCCCAGCAGCTCGAAGGCCTCGCGGTGCTGGTTCGCCTCGCGCAGCAGCTGCGCCTCCGCGATCAACAGCTGCACGCGCTGCTCGCCGCTCACATTCACCGTGGACAGGAACGCGCGTGCCTCGGCCAGGTTACCCTGCTTGGCCATCACGCCCGCCGTGCGCAGCCGCGACGGCAGGTACTGCTCGCCGCGCTGGATGCTCAGGTACCAGTCAGTGGCGACTTTCCAATCCTTCTGTTCCTCGGCGATCTGGCCGAGCGTGAAGCGCACTCCGTTCGGGTCGCGGAAGCCCAGTTCGATCAGGCGCTTCAGGTTGGCTTCGGCTGTCGGATAGTCCTTTAGCTGCGCCGCCAGCAGGCCGACTGCGTAGATCACGTCGCTGTTGTTCGGATTTGCGGCGAGCAGCTTGCCGAACTCGACGCGCGCCTCGGCCAGCTTGCGTTCGGACACCAGCAGGCGCGCATAGCTGAGCCGCGCTTCGCGCGCTTGCGGGTACTTGTCGAGGAATCCGGCGAGCGACTTGCCGGCCGCCGCGGGCGATTTGCGCTGCAGGATCTGCGCCTCAAAAATCGCCGCTGCCTCCCAATCCGGCTGCAGTTGCGCCGCGCGGCGCGTGCTGGCCAGAGCGCCTGCCTCGTCGTTCGCCGCGAGGGCGGCCTGCGCCACCGCCAGGTGCGCCTGCGGCATGTCCGGGTATTTCGCCGCCAGACTGCGCGCCACACGCAGGTTGGCCTGCTTGTCGGGATTGCCGGCAAGCAGCCGCCCGAGTTGCGTGAACCCGTTGGCCGCGGCGGCGCCGTCACCCGCCAGCAGCCTGGCGAGGTAGGGCTCAGCCTCGTCCACCTTGCGTGTGCCGACCAGCAGCCCGGCCAGCGTCTGCAGCGCCTGCAACGAGGCCGGCTCCGCCTCGAGCCAGGCGCGGGCCGCCTCCAGGGCGTATTGCGGCATGCGTGCGAAGTTCGCGATCTCTATCGCGCGGCGCGCGATGCGCGGATCCTTGGTGCGCTTGGCAAGCTCGGCGTAGGTCCGCGCCGCGAGATCCGGGCTGCCGCGCTGCAGCGCGATCTCGCCCAGAAGCATTTCATACAGAATTGGCTCAGTCAGCTCTAGCGCTGGCAGCTTGGGTTCCGGCGGGCGCGGGCCGGGTGCGACAGCGGGCGCCGGGCCCTCGTCATCGTCGTCGTCGCCGTCCTCGCCGGTGGCCTGCGCCAGCGCAGCGCCACTGGCGAGCAGCATGGCGGCCAGCAGCGAAAGGAGTCTCATTGCTACGGACATTGCGCGTCGAGTGTAGGTATATTTGATGCCCTGCACAAGCAACCGGTGCCCGTGCCAGAACTGCCCGAAGTGGAAGTCACGCGACGCGGGATCGCGCCGCAAGTCGCCGGCCGCAGAATCTCGGCGGTGGCGGTGCGCGAGCCACGCCTGCGCTGGCGCGTGTCCAACGAAGTTCGGCAACTAGCCGGACGTACCGTGCGCGCAGTGGACCGGCGCGCCAAGTACCTGCTGCTCGACTGCGGCGACGGGCACCTGATCCTGCACCTGGGCATGAGCGGCAGCCTGCGCGTGCTGCCTCTGGACACGGCACCGGAAAAGCATGACCACTTCGACTTGGTGCTGGGCGACCGGATGCTGCGGCTGCGCGATCCGCGACGCTTCGGCGCCGTGCTGTGGACCACGGCAAGGCCGGCCGCACATCCGCTGCTGCGCCACCTCGGCGTCGAGCCACTTTCGCGCGCGCTCGACGGCCGGCGGCTGCACGCGCTCACGCGGGCTCGCCGCACGGCAATCAAACTGTTGATCATGGACGGCCGCCGCCTGGTCGGCGTTGGCAACATCTACGCCAGCGAGAGCCTGCATCGCGCCGGCATCGACCCGCGCCGGCCGGCGCGTCGCCTGTCGCTCGAGCAATGCGCGCGGCTGTCGAACGCCATCAAGCACACGCTGCGCGCCGCGATCCGCGCCGGCGGCTCAAGCTTGCGCGATTTCGTCGGCAGCGACGGCGCCCATGGCTGCTTTCAGCAGCGCACCCGGGTGTACGGCCGGGCGGGCCAGCCCTGCCGCGCTTGCGGCGCGTTGGTACGGCGCATTTTGCAGGGTCAGCGCTCGACCTACTTCTGCCCGCGCTGCCAGCACTAGAGCCGTTCAGGTCTTGCCGAGGGACTTCACCTTGGCGGCGAGCCGCTTGCCGACCAGGGGATGCACGAACTTGGCGACATCGCCGCCGAGCGTGGCGATCTCGCGCACCAGGGTGGCCGAGATGAACATGTGTTGCGCCGAGGGCGTGAGGAACATGGTCTCGAAATCCGGGTACAGGCTGCGGTTCATGCCGGCGAGCTGGAATTCGTATTCGAAGTCCGACACCGCGCGCAGGCCGCGCAGCACCACGCGCGCGTCATGCTGGCGGATGAATTCGATCAGCAGGCCGCCGAAGCCCACCACCTGCACGTTGCCCAGGTCGCCGAGCACCTCGCGTGCCATTTCCACGCGTTCGTGCAGCGTGAAGAAGGTGCGCTTGGCCCTGCTGTCGGCGACGCCGACGATCAAAGCGCTGTACAGGGTCGCGGCGCGGCGCACCAAGTCTTCATGGCCGCGCGTGAGCGGATCAAATGTTCCCGGATACACCGCTCGGATCATGTGCGCCCCATTGCATTAGTTGGTAGCTCACCTGCCCTGCACGCGCGCGCTTCAGTTCGCGCCAGGATGCCGTAATTTCCACCGCGTCCGGCGCTTCGAGGTACACGCGCGCGCCCGGCTGCAGGCGCGGCGGCAGTATCGCAAGTAGCGCCGGCAGGGCATTCTGCCTGAACGGCGGGTCGAGGAAAACCACGTCGAAGCGCTCGCCGGCATGCGCCAGGTACTCGAGCGCGTCGCCCGCAACGATTTCCACTTCGTCCGCGCCGAGCCGCTCGCGGCTGCGGCGCAGCGCCGCCAACACCGCGCAGTCGGCCTCCACCATCACTACGCGCCCTGCGCCGCGCGAGGCAGCCTCAAAGCCAAGCGCGCCGCTACCGGCATACAGGTCCAGGCAGGCGCAGCCCTGCAGCCGCTGGCCGAGCCAGTTGAACAGCGTCTCGCGCACGCGATCGGGCGTGGGACGCAGGTCCGGGTGCGCCGGCACGTCGATCAATCGGCTGCGCCAGCGCCCGGCGACGATGCGCACGCGGCCGCCGGCCACCGCGCGCGCGCGGTCCTTCAGCGGGCGCTTGTTAGAATCCATTCGACCATGTTAGCAGCGACTTCGTGGGCAGCACGCCTCAGGAACGGCCTCGCGCGCACGCGCTCGGCGCTCGGCGGCGGCTCGGGCGCGTTGTTCCGGCGCAGCGCGATCGACGATGCGCTGTACGAAGCGCTGGAGTCCGCGCTGCTTTCGGCCGACTGCGGCGTCGAGGCAACGCGCACGCTGCTCGAGCGTCTGCGCGCCCGGGCGAGGCGTGAAGGCATCGCCGAGCCTGCGGCGCTGAAGCGCGCGCTGCAGGACGAACTGCGCAGCCTGCTTGCTCCGCTGGAGAGAAAGCTCGACCTTGACCGCGCCAAGCCCCTGGTCATCATGGTGGCGGGCGTCAACGGTTCGGGCAAGACCACTTCGATCGGCAAGCTTGCCAAGTGGCTGCAGCAGCAGAATCGCAGCGTGCTGCTGGCGGCAGGCGACACGTTTCGCGCCGCGGCGCGCCAGCAGCTCGCCGCTTGGGGCGACAGGAACGGCGTCGCGGTCATCAGCCAGGAATCGGGCGATGCCGCTGCCGTGGTGTACGACGCCACCGCGGCGGCGCGCGCACGCGGCATCGACGTGCTGATCGCCGACACGGCCGGGCGGCTGCCGACGCAGCTGCACCTGATGGCGGAGATTCAGAAGGTGAAACGCGTGCTCGACAAGGCGCTGCCCGGCGCGCCGCACGAAGTGTTGCTGGTGCTGGACGCCAATACCGGGCAGAACGCCGTTGCCCAGGTCAAAGCCTTCGACGCGGCGCTCGGCCTCACCGGCCTGATGCTCACCAAGCTCGACGGCACCGCCAAGGGAGGCGTGGTGTGCGCGATTGCGCAGCAAAAGCCGGTGCCGCTGCTGTTCGTCGGCGTCGGCGAAGGCATCGACGACCTGCGGCCGTTCGCGGCCGCGGAGTTCGCGGAGGCGCTGGTTGATTAGCTTCTCCGCCGTCTGCAAGCGCTACCCGGGCGGTCAGGAGGCGCTGCGCGGGGTGTCCTTCGCGCTCGAGGCCGGCGAGTTTGCTTTTCTCACCGGGCATTCCGGCGCCGGCAAGTCCACGCTGCTCAAGCTGATCCCGGCGATCGAGCGGCCAACCTCGGGCAGCGTGATCGTCAATGGGCAGAACGTCGGCGCGCTAAAGCGCCCGGCAGTGCCCTATCTCAGGCGCAACTTGGGCCTGGTGTTTCAGGACCAGAAGCTGTTGTACGACCGCACGGTCTACGACAACGTCATGCTGCCGCTCTCCTTCAGCGGCCAGCCGCCACGCGAAGCGGCGCGGCGTGTGCGCGCGGCGCTCGACAAGGTGGGGCTGCTCGCGCGCGAGCGCGCCAACCCGATCCAGCTCTCCGGCGGCGAGCAGCAGCGCCTGGCGATCGCGCGCGCGGTGGTGAACCGCCCGGCGATGCTGGTGGCTGACGAACCCACCGCCAACCTGGATGCCGAGTCGGCGGGCCGCATCATCGACATCTTCGTCTCGTTCCACCAGGTCGGCGTCACGCTGCTCATCGCCACGCACGACCAGGCGCTGATCGGACGCTACGGCAAGCGCGTCCTGCGCCTAGAGCAAGGGCGGCTAGACGCCGCAGGCAGGCTCGCCGCATGATGAACTGGCTGCGCCAGCATCGCGAGGCGTTCGCGCGCGCGCTCGGCAGGCTGCTCGCGCAGCGTAGCGCGAGCCTGCTGAACGCTTTGGTGATCGGCGTGGCGCTATCGCTGCCGGCAGGCGGCTACGCACTGCTCGCCAACCTGCAGCAGGTGGCGCAGCGCGTCACGCTCGAGCCGCAGCTGTCGGTGTTCCTCAAGCCGCAGGCGAAACGCGCGGAGATCGAAAGCCGCCTGCACGCCGATGCCCGCGTCGCTCAACTACGCTTCGTTTCGCGCGACGATGCCCTAAAGGAGCTGCGCCATGCCGAAGGCCTCGCCGAAGTGGTGGCGGCGCTGGAGCGCAATCCGCTGCCGGATGCCTTCGTGCTGCGCGCGCGGGACGGCAACCCCGTTGCATTGGAAGCGCTCGCCACCGACGTGCGCGCAATCACCGGAATCGCGCACGTGCAGGTGGATTCCGCCTGGGCGCAGCGCCTAGGGGCGCTGGCGCGCATCGGGCGGCTGGCGCTTGGGGCGCTCGCGGTGCTGCTCGCGACCGGTCTAGTCGCCGTGACCTACAACACCATCCGCCTACAGGTCCTCACGCAACTTGACGAAATTGAGGTGTCGCAGCTGCTCGGCGCGACCGACGCATTCATCCGGCGGCCGTTCTTCTACCTTGGGATGCTGCAGGGCCTTGCCGGAGGTGGCCTTGGCCTGGCGATCCTCTGGGCCGGGCTCGCCACATTGAACCAAGGCGTGCGCGAACTGGCGCACAGCTACGGCTCCAGCTTCCAGCTGGCGTTCCTGCCCGGCTCGCAGGCGCTCGCGGTGCTTGCCCTTTGCGCTTTTCTTGGCTGGATGGGGGCACTATTGGCAGTAAGTAAATACTTACGCTAAATCTATTTACTATGGCGTTTAAAACGAGACAGCAGCAAGGAACCTTGGAGGGGTTTTGGCACTCCAACGGCGTGAGTGCTAGAATTTTCTTAAGGGGGTAAGCGATGCCTTCCGCACGAGCTCTGCCAATGACGATGCCCATGCCGCTGGCGGCGGGCAGCCTTGAGGCATACATACAGTCCGTCAACCGCCTGCCGCTGCTCAGCGCCGAGCAGGAGCGGGATTATGCGCGCCGCTGGCGCGAAGAAAACGACGTCGAAGCAGCCCGCCAGCTGGTGCTGTCGCACTTGCGGCTGGTGGTTGCGGTGGCGCGCGGCTACCTTGGCTACGGCCTGCCACATGCCGACCTGATCCAGGAAGGCAACATCGGCCTGATGAAGGCGGTCAAGCGCTTCGACCCCTCGCGCGGCGTGCGCCTGGTGTCGTTTGCCATTCATTGGGTGAAGGCCGAGATGCATGAATTCATACTGCGCAACTGGCGGCTGGTGAAAGTCGCCACCACCAAAGCGCAGCGAAAGCTGTTCTTCAACCTGCGCTCGATGAAAACGGGCCTCGCGCCGCTGGGCGTCGCGGAGGTCGAGCGCGTCGCCGCCGAGCTAAAAGTCAAGCCGCAGGAAGTGGTGGAGATGGAGATGCGGCTGGCCGGCCGCGATGTCGCTTTCGAGGCGGATGACAGCGACGAGGAGGCGTACGCGCCGGTGCATTACCTTGCGGCCGATCCGCAGGCCGAGCCTTCGAGCGTGCTGCAAGCGCAGCAAGAGGAAAGCGTCAGCGCTGCCGGCTTGCGGCGAGCGCTTGCCGCCCTCGATGCGCGCAGCCGCCGCATCGTAGAGGCGCGCTGGCTGAATGAGAAAGACCCGGCCACGCTGCACGACCTGGCGGCGGAATTCAAGGTGTCCGCCGAGCGCATCCGGCAGATCGAGGCCAAGGCAATGCAGAAGATGAAGCAGGCGATGCAGACGCAACTCGCGCCGCGCGCCCTGCCCGCGCCCGCCGCGGCTTAGGCCTTACTTCAGTAGCACGCGCAGGTCGCGCGCCAGGTCCTCGGCGATGCGGTCGTGGCGCACGAACAGGCGCAACCGTCCCTGCGGGTCGATGACGTAGCTCTGCGCACTGTGGTCGATGGAATAGCCGTCCGGCGTCTTGCCCGGGCGTTTTTCAAAGTACACCTTGAATTCCTTCGCCACGCGGCGCGTCGCCTCCAGGTCGCCGGCCATGCCGAGGAAGCGCGCATCGAAGGCCGTGACGTACTCGGACAGCACCTGGTGCGTGTCGCGCTCGGGATCCACCGTCACCAGCAGCACCTGCACGCGGTCCGCGTCCGACCCTAGCTGCTTCATCGCCTGTGCCGCGTCGGCCAGCGTGGTCGGGCATACATCCGGGCAGCGCGTGAAGCCAAAGAAGACCACCACCGCCTTGCCGCGAAAATCCTCCAGGCGACGCGGCCTGCCGGTGTGGTCGGTGAGCTCGAGGCTCCTGCCGTAGTCCACGCCGGTGATGTCGGTGCTGTTGAACTTCGGCGACCCGCCGTCGCAGGCCGCCAGCGTGACGGCGAAGAGCGCCGCCAAGCCAGCGCGGCAGGCGTGCAGCGCGAGCCTGAGGCGCCCGCGCTTCACACGCTCAGGCGGCTGGTCTGCGCTCACGGCGGATACACAGCGCGCCGAACAGGAGTGCCGACAGCGCGGCGAGTGAGTACCATTGCAGCGCGTAGCCCTCATGCTCCGCCACGCCCGCGTCGGCGCGCGGCCAGTTGCGCGCCAGGCCGTCAGCCAGTGGCGAGTGCTGCTCGAGGACATAGGGCTCGAGCTTCAGGCCGGACCAGACGGCGAAGGTGGTCACCTCGACATTTTGCCAGACGCGGCCTTCGGGCTTCGCGCCGGCGGGCGCGTTGGCGCGGGGGAAATGATCCAGTGCCCGGCCCTCGATGACGTGCGGCCCGGGCGGCGTGCGCAATTGCGGCAGATGCTCGCGGTGCAGCGGCGCCGCCACCCAACCGCGGTTCACCAGCACGTGCCGGCCGTCGGCGAGGCGCAGCGGCTGCACCACGTGGTAGCCCGCGCGCCCGCGGTTCACCTTGATGTCGATCAGCACCGTATAGCGCTCGAGGAACTCGCCGCGCAGCTCCAGGTGCTTCTCGTTCGCCGCGGCCGCAAGTTTCTCCGCCGCGCGGCCCGATTGCCACTTGCCCAGCCCGATACCGGCGGCACAGGCCGCCGCCGCAAGCGCGCAGGCCCACCAGCGCGGGCGGAAAGAGTATGCTGAAATAGTGCGCCACGACGCAGTCGGCGGCGGACTCAGGATGTCCTCATCGAGCAGTGATGAACAAAATATCTCTCAAATTCAGCATCATGATAACAACCGTCGCGCTGGCCGCGATCCTTGCCGGCGTGTGGCTCGTTGAAATATACCGGCAACACGATGCGCGGGCCATGTTGCTGCCGGATCAGGTGTCTACAGTGTTTCCTGCTCCGAAACCGCTGACCGCCTTCGCGCTTACCGATCATAAGAATCGCAAATTTGATCTTGCAAGCCTGAAAGGCAAATGGTCATTTCTTTTTTTTGGCTTCACCCATTGCCCGGACATCTGTCCGACAACTCTGGCGGATCTGGCCCGCGCGCGCGACAGCATCGCCAAGAATACGACCGTCGCCGAAGATATCCAATTCGTCTTTATCTCAGTAGATCCAAATCGTGACACCCCCGGCAAGCTCGGGCAATACGTGGGCTATTTTGATGCGACTTTTCTCGGCGTGACGGGAGACAACGCGCAGCTTGGCAACCTGGCGGCTCAACTGGGCGCCGCGTATCAGGTTGCGATCGCACCGGGCCTGGAAAACTATCCCGTCTACCACAGCGCGGCGGTATTTCTGCTGGATCCGCGAGCCCGCTATCACGCCGTGTTCACGCCGCCCCATGATGCGGAGGCTATCAGCAGGCGATTCAAAGTGGTGCGGGAGCTTGCTGCAGGCGACGCGACATGAGACGGCGACCGCTAGGGCCGCCGGCGTGAATCGCGAGGCAAGGCATCCAGTCCCGCAACGAGCGGAACTGCGGAAGCCTCTCGGATTCTGGCGCTTATTTTGACCGCGCTACCATGTAGTCGACGGCGGCCCTGACCTCGGCGTTGCTCAGCGCCGGGTTGCCGCCTTTGGCCGGCATCACCCCCGCGCTCGACTGCATCCCGTTGACGGCGCCGGCGTAAAGCGTATCGACGCCTTTGGCGATGCGCTTGGCCCACTGGCCCTTGTCTTCGACCTTCGGCGCGCCGGCAATGCCGGCACCGTGGCAGGCGACGCAACTCGCTTGGTAGACCTGTTGCCCGTCGCGCGCGGGCTGCGGTGCGACTACCGCGTTTTTTACCGGCTCGCGCTGAGCTTCCGCCGCAACGACGCCGACCTGGCCAACGGGTTTGATCCGCTCGGCCACACTCGACCCCGTGCCCAGCAGCGCGCCGCGGTCCATTCGGACCCGGTCGGGCATGCCGCGGTGATGGCCCACCAGAATGAATATGAACAGCATCAACGCTGCAGTGACGCCAACAATGGTCCAAACGTGTACTGCGTAGCTTTTTTTGGTCATCGCTACAACAATCCCTTCACGAAAAAGACGCCTCGCGTAAAAAAGGTGTAGTCCGCTTCAAGCGCCCCGATGCCCAAAAGTACCATCAACAAGAACGTCGGGACCAGAATGGCATACATCAGGGCCAGCCGCTCCCACATCATGTGCATGAAGACCGCAACGATCAGTCCTGCCTTCAACAACATGAACACGATGATCAAAAACCACCTGAGGTAACCCTGAAAGTGGAAGTAGTCGACCGCATAAGACATGGCGCTGAGAACGAAGAGCAATCCCCAGATCT
>JANNTQ010000272.1:0-9719 GCA_031394435.1 Betaproteobacteria bacterium | reverse complement strand
ACGCACGCGCAGCAGATGCGCTGATAAGATTCCGGGCCATGAACGAAGCGGAGTTCCGCTCGAAGATCGCGGCATTTTCCTGCGAGGTCTACTGGGGAGACTGCGATCCGGCCGGGATCATCTTCTACCCAACCTATTTCCGCTGGATGGACGCGGCCTGCTGGGCGTTGCTTGCCTCCGTCGGCTACGACGCCAAGCGCATGCGCGCCGAGCACCTTGCCATGCCGCTGGTGTCGGCGGACTGCCAGTTTCTCCATCCCGCCCAGCACGGCGACCGCTGCACGGTGCGCTCCAGCATCGCGCGTTTCGGCGGCAAATCCTTCGTGGTCGCACACGAAGTGCAGCGCGAAGACGGCATCGCGCTGGCCAAAGGCTCTGAGACGCGCGTCTGGGGCAGGTTCGATGACGGTCCCGGGTCGCGCATGCACGGGTTAAAGATTCCCGAAGAACTGAAGGCGTTGTTTCGCGCCTGAAGAGGACAAACGACGATGCCGGAAACGCACCCGCCTTACCTCTATCCGCCCTACCAGAGCACCCTGCTGCGCGCGCCCCAGCAAAAGCTGGTGCGTGTGCCGCCCAGCCCGCTCGACGCGGCGGGGCCCGTGTTCCCAAAGCGCTTCGTGAAGGCGAGCGAGGCCGACCTCACGCAATGGGGCAAGGGCCCGCCGCTCGGTGAAAAGATGATCCTCGTCGGCCGCGTGCTGGACGACTCCGCCCGCCCGATGCGCAGCGCGCTGGTGGAACTCTGGCAGTGCAACGCGGCGGGCCGCTACGCCCACCCGGTGGATCAGCACGACGCGCCGCTCGACCCCAACTTCCTCGGTCGCGGGCAGGCGCTGACCGACGAGGCGGGTGAATTCCGCTTCGTCACCATCAAGCCGGGCGCCTATCCCTGGCGCAACCACGCTTTCGGCTGGCGGCCGGCACATATCCACTTTTCGCTCTTCGGCAGCAGCAACGTCCAGCGCCTGATCACGCAAATGTTCTTCCCGGGCGATCCGCTGCTGCCGATCGATCCGATCTTCAACAGCTCGCCGGATCCGGCAGCGCGCGCGCGGATGGTGGCGAGCCTCGCGCTGGAGAGCGGCATCGAGGAGGTCGCCATGGGCTATCGCTTCGAGATCGTGCTAGGCGGGCGCCACGCCACGCCGATGGGGCATTGAGCATGGCGGGCGAGACGCCGTCGCAGACCATCGGGCCGTTCTTCCACATCGGGCTGGAGTGGAAGGGCGGCGAGCAGGCCGAGTTCGGCACGCCGGGCGAGCGCATCACGCTCACCGGGCGCATCACCGACGGTGCGGGAGCACCGATCGACGACGCGATGGTCGAGACCTGGCAGATGGATGCCTCCGGCAAGCCGCCTGCGGCGGGCACCGCGCGCCCCGGAGGGCTGGCACGCTGCTACACCGACAAGGAAGGCCGCTACCGCATCGAGACCGTGATACCCGGCGCATTCGCCGGACCGGGCGATGCGAGCTACGCGCCGCAGCTCAACGTCACGATTTTCATGCGAGGCTTGCTGAAGGCGATCCGCACGCGCGTATTCCTCGCAGCTGCAGAGGCAGTGAAGGACGATCCCTTCGCGCGCGCGATCGGCGACGCGGTGCGCCTGAAGACCGTGGTTGCGCAGCACGATGCCGCCAGGCCCGACGCATGGCACTGGGACGTACGCGTGCAAGGCGAGGGCGAAACGGTGTTCATCGAGTTCTAGATGGCGGACAACCCCGTCGCCCGGGCGCTCGGCCATGCGTCTTTCGCGGGCGCATTCGGCGACACGGCATTTGCGCGCGCGATGCTGGCCTTCGAGCGCGCGCTGGCGGAGTCGCAGGCCGAGGCCGGATTGATTCCGGCGGCGGCGGCCCGCAGCATCGCGGCAGCCTGCGACTCCCTGCAGCCCTCGGGCGAACAGTGGATCGCGGAGGCGCGCCGCTCCGGTTCGCTTGCCATTCCCCTGGTCAAGGCGCTGACCGAAGCGGTGCGCAAGCACGACGCGGCGGCAGCGGCGTACGTGCATTTCGGTTCGACCAGCCAGGACGTCCTCGACACCGCATTGGTCCTTTGCCTCAAGCCCTGCCTCGAAGTAGCCGACCGCGTGCTTGGCACTGCGGCTGCGCAACTCGCAGCGCACGCGCGCAAGCATGCGCGCACGCTTATGCTGGGCCGTACCTTGATGCAACCGGCGTCGCCGATCACGGCAGGCCTGAAGATTGCGCGTTGGGCCAATTCCGTTTCCCGTTGTCGCTCGAGGCTGGCGGCGGCAGCGAGCCGTGCCTTGTGCGTGCAACTCGGCGGAGCGGTGGGTGCACTGGATTCACTTGGTGCGAAGCGCGCCGCGATTCGAGGCGCCGTCGCCCTACGGTTGGGCCTCGCCGACGGTCCGGCTTGGCACACGCAGCGCGATGCCTTGCTCGCACTTGGTGCGGAGTTGGCCATCCTTATCGGCGCGATCGGCAAGATCGCGCGCGATCTTGCGCTGCTGTCGCAAGCGGAGATCCAGGAAATGCAGGAGTCACAAAGCGGTGGTGGTTCCACCGCGATGCCGCACAAGCGCAACCCGGTGGCCTGCATGCGGGCGCTGGCGGCCGCAGCGCGCGCGCCGGGGTTGCTCGCCACGCTGTTGCATGCCGCGGACCAGGAGCATGAGCGCGCCCTGGGCGGTTGGCAGGCTGAGCTGGCTACTTGGCCGGACCTGACACAAGCCACGGGTGGCGCGCTTGATGCGATCGAGCACATTGCGGCGGGGCTGGTGGTGAATCCGGAACGCATGGCCGCAAATCTCGAAGCCACGCGCGGACTGGTTTTCTCTGAACGGTTGGCGCGCTATCTTGTGGCACGGATGGATCGGGCGGCCGCCGCTGCGAAGGTTGAGGAGTGGTGCACCCAGGCGGCGACGGACGGCCGCCATCTCAAGGATGTTGCGGCGGCTGCCCTTGGCGAGAACCTGGACCGCGTATTCTCCCCGGATGCGATCCTCGACGAACTCCAGCCGGCGCTGGAAGAACAGCTCTCCGGGCTCTAGCCGCTACTCCGCGTCGGGCTGCTTCGAGGGCTGCGCACGGTCGAAGGCCTCGAGTTTCATGCAGGCGTCGAACACGCGCATCACCGTGGGATACGGCGCCAGGTCGCACTTGTAGCGCTGCGCGTTGAATACCTGCGGCACCAGGCAGCAATCCGCGATGCCGGGCGCGTCGCCCTGGCTGTACTTTCCCGTCCCGGGCGTGTTCGCCATCGCGCCTTCGAGTTTCGCCATGCCGTCGGCGATCCAGTGGCGGTACCACGCGTTCGCCTGGTCTTCACTCTGCCCTAGTTCCTTTTTCAGGTGGGTCAGCGTGCGCAGGTTGTTCAGCGGGTGAATCTCGCAGGCGACGAGCAGCGCGAGGCTCCTCGCGCGGGCGCGCGCAAACGGATCCTTCGGCAGCAACGGCGGATGCGGGTGCGTTTCCTCGAGGTACTCGATGATGGCGAGCGACTGGGTCAGCAGCTGGCCGTCATCCTGCAGCGCCGGCACCAGCCCCTGCGGATTGAGCGAGCCGTACTCCGGCTTGCGGTGCTCGCCCCTGGGCAGGTGCACGAATGCCGGCTCGTAGGCAAGACCTTTTAGGTTCAGCGCGATCCGTACCCGGAACGCAGCCGAGCTGCGGAAGTAGCCGTACAGCTTCATAACGCCGCGACCACCTTTACTTTCAATTCACCGACGCCATCGATTCCCGCATGCATCTCGTCGCCCGGCTTCACCGGTCCGACGCCGGCGGGCGTGCCGGAATAGACGATGTCGCCGGGTTCGATCGTGTAGTACTCGGACAGGTAGGCGATCTGCTCGGGCACCGACCAGATCATGTCGGCGAGGTCGGCCTTCTGGCGTTCCTTGCCGTTCACCTGCAGCCAGATCGCGCCTTTGGACGGGTGACCGATCTTTGAGGCAGGCACCAGCGAACCGCACGGCGCCGCCTCGTCGAAGTCCTTGCCGAAGTCCCACGGCCGGCCGTGGTCCTTGCCCAACTGTTGCAGGTCGCGCCGCGTCATGTCGAGCCCCACTGCGTAGCCGTAGACGTGTTCGTTGGCGCGCTTGGCGTCGATGCGCCGGCCGCCTTTGTGGATGGCGACCACCAGCTCGGTCTCGTAGTGGTAGTTAGCCGTCTTCGGCGGGTAGTGCACGTTGCCGCCATTGGGCACCAAGGCATGCGCGCTCTTGATGAAGAAGAACGGCTGCTCGCGGCCGCTGCCGCCCATTTCCTTCTGGTGCTCGGCGTAGTTGCGCCCGACGCAGAAGATGCGGCGCACCGGGAATGGTTCGCCGCTACCGGAGATCGGCAGCGCGGGGGGAGTCCAGATCGGGATTGCGTAAGCCATGCTGACCTCTCGGGGAAAAACGCGGATTCTAGTCCTTGGCGGCGCGCTGCCGCTCGAGCAATTCACGCAATTTGAAGCGCTGCACCTTGCCGGTGGCGGTGCGCGGCAGCTCGGGGACCGGCAGGATCCATTTCGGCCGCTTGTGGCGCGGCAGCTTTGCCTCGCAGGCCGCCGCCGCGTCCGCCACGGCGGCCTGCCCGTCGGCGCCGCGTGGGGCGACGAACAGCGCCAGCCGCTCGAAGCCGTCGGCATCGGCGACCGGCACGCAAGCCGCTTCGGCAATCGACGGCAGGCCGAGCACGGCTTCCTCCAGGTCGCCAGGCTGCACCCACTGGCCGGCCACTTTCACCAGTTCGTCGCTGCGGCCCTGGTGCGCGAAGTAACCCTGCGCGTCGCGCACGAACACGTCCTTGGTGCAGAACCAGCCGTCCTGGAACTGCTCGCCCGTCGCTTCGGGGCGGTTGGCGTAGCCTGAACTCAACGCGGGATGCCGGATCCACAGCACACCGGGTTCGTCCGTGCCTGTCTCGCGGCCGTCCTCGGCAAGCAGGCGCACCTCTACACCGTTGAGGGGCTTGCCGCTTCTGTGCGCGCCCGCCGCGCCGGGCGGCGTCGCCATGGCGACGCAGAAGGTCTCCGACATGCCGTAGGCCGAAAGAATCTCGCGGCCGGTCGCCTTGCGCCATCCCTCGAGCACTTGTGCGGGCAGGCGCTCGCCGGCAGCGACGTAGTACCTGACCTCGCGGAAGGCCGCCAGCTTGCCTTCGGGCATGCCGAGCAGCCGGCGATAAAACGTCGGCACACTGAACATGGCGGCAGGCCGATGGCGCGCGATGATCGCCTGCACTTCGCCGATGTCGGCCCAATCCGGGTGCAGAATGGCCGTGGCGCCGAGCGCAAGCGGTCCAAGCAGGCCGTTCTCCAGCGCGTAGGCGAAGAACAGCTTCGAGGTATTGAACACTTTGTCGCCTGGTCCCAATCCGAGTACTTCGCGTTGCACCTGACCCGCCGCCAGGACGTCTTTGTGAGCATGCACGATGCCCTTCGGTTTGCCGGTGGTACCCGAGGAGTAAAGCCAGAAGGCCGGATCCTCCGGCCTGGCCGGATACGATTTCGCCTGAGCTACGGCGTGCCGCAATTGCTCTTTCCACGCCGCGCCTGCAGTCAGGCGTTGTTCGCCGGCGAGTTCCGCGGCCAGCGGCCCCAGCGCAGGGAGCAACACCTCCTCCGCGATCAGCAGGCGCGCGCCGCTGTCGGCGACCAGGTAGCGATATTCGTCCTGCGTCAATTTGCTGTTCAGGCCGATCGCCACCGCACCGGCGCGTACCGCGCCCAGCCAGGCGGCGGCGAATTCTGGCGTGTCCCGCAGCAGCAGCAGCACCCGGTCGCCTGGCTGCACACCGAACGCGTGCAGCGCGCTCGCGGCGCGGCTGACCTGCGCAGCGAGTTCGGCAAAGGTGAGCGCCTGTTCGCCGCACAGCAGAGCGGTGCGCGCGCCGTGGCGCGCGAGCGCCGCTGCGCCCAGCAGTTGTTCGGCCGCGTTCACATCAGAACATCGCGACCTGCGGCAGCTTCAAGCCGAGCTTCTCGACGGTGTCCTTGGCGCGCGCCATGTAGTCGGCGCGCATTTCCTCATTGGTGCGCAGCTTGATGCCGTACTTGCGATACAGCGCGTTGTTCTTCGAGCCGCTGGCGCCGAAGAACTTCGGCGCCTCGGGGTAGAAGCGGTTCACCGCCTCTTGCACCGCGCGGCGGCCCGCCTCGGTCTCGGCCAGGTCGACGCAGAAATCCAGGCCGAACTGGGCGTGGAACTTCTCTTCCGGCATGGTAGTGCGCGCGATGTTGCGCAAGGGAACGAATGAGCAGTGCAGCAGGTCTTCGACCTGCAGGATCTCGGCCAGGTCGCCCAGCATCTTGATGACGCAGAACTCCTCCCAGGTCTTGAGCGGGAACTCGAAGATGTTGAGCGGGCGCTTGGTCGATATGGTCAGCTCTTCCGGCTTTACGCCGATCAGGTCGGCGAGTTCCTTGAAGCGCACGTGGTGGTGATATTCCTCCATCGCCACGCGGCAGGTGAGCCATTTGGCGTAGGGCGTGGGCGCGAGGGCGATCGCCGGCTCGTCGAATACCTGCGCGCCATAGAGTTCGTTCAGCGCGTGGCTGCGCACGATCTTGCGCACTGCCACCTTGTAGTCCTCGGGCTGCTGGGAGAATTCCTCCAGTGTCTTGACGATGGGATAGGCAGACATGCGGGGCTCCGGGCGGAGGTTCAGAGAATTGGATCCGAGGCGAACGCCTCGAGGTCGGTGATGAGGTCAGCGTAATACGGCGCGAAGGCCTTGGCGGCCCGCACAAAGGTGCTGAGGTCGTAGCCGCCCTGCGGCTGCAGCAGCCTATGCGCGGGCCGCGCCTGCGAGAACACAAAGGCCTCGCGCCCGCGCACGCCGAACAGCTGGCCGCTCACGCCTTGCGCTCCGCTCGAGCACAGGAAGCTCACCAGCCGCGCTACGTACAAGGCGGGCACGGCGAGCGCCTTCTGCTTGTAGGTGGCCTGCGCGTCGTTCGCCGGCTGGATGCTTTCCGTGACGCGGGTGGCGGCAAAGGGCGCCACCGCGTTGCAGCGGATTTGTGCTCGCGCCAGGTCGTGCGCCACGACGCGCGTCAAGCCGATCAATCCGGCCTTGGCCGCGGCATAGGCCGCTTGGCCGAAGTTGCCGTAGATGCCGGCGGAAGAAACCATGTTGACGATGGCCCCCGGCGCGCGGCCCGCCTTCGCCTGGTCGCGCATCAGGGGCGTCGCCGCAGCAAGCATGCGCTGCGCGCCGGTGAGGTTTGTGCGCAACACCGCGTCCCAGGCCTCGGTGCTCGACTTGAAGATGAACGCGTCCCGCAGGATGGCGGCGTTGTTCACCACGATGTCCACCGCGCCGAAGCGGTCCACGGCCAGCTCGACCGCCGTGCGCGCGGTCACCGCGTCGGCGACGTCGCCGCACACCGCGGCCGTGCGGTCCATGCGTCGCGCCACTTCATCGGCGAGCTTCGGCTCCATCGGCTCGCCCGAGATGGACACGCCGCTATCCACGATCACAGCGCTCGCGCCTTGCGCGATGAGGTCCTGCACGATGGCGAGCCCGATGCCGCGCGCCCCGCCAGTAACGATCGCTACCCTGTCCTTGAGGTCCATGGTTTCAGCTTTGGTTGTAGAAGGCGTCGGCGTGGATCTGGCGCGGTTGCGCCCCCTTCGCCTGCAGCACCGCGGTAGCCGCCTCGACCATCACCGGCGGGCCCGCGAGATAGGCCATCAGCCCATCGCTGCCGGAGAGATCTGCGGCAAGCGCTTCATGCACCAGGCCGTACCGCCGGCCGCGCTCGCCTTTTTGTTCAGACAGCACGACATGAAAGCGGAAATTCGGATGCCTTGCCGCAAGTTCCTGCAGCAACTCCTCGTGGTACAGGTCGCGTTCGCTGCGCACGCCGAAGTACAGGGTCACCGGCGCGGCATGCGCGCGCGCGAGCAAGCTGCACAGGATCGACTGGATCGGCGCAAGGCCCGAGCCGCCGGCGACCAACAGGACCGGCCCTGCGTGGGCCTCGCGCAGGTACGCCACGCCCAGCGGGCCGCTCACTTTCAGAGTGTCCCCAACTTTGAGCCGTGTCGCCACGTATGAACTGGTTTTGCCTCCCGGCATATGGCGGATATGGAATGTAAGCGCATGCTCGCTTGGGGTTCCAGCCAGGGAGTAGTGGCGTGACAGCCCGGCGGCGAATTCCAGCTGTGCGTACTGGCCCGCGGAGAAGGTGAACGGGCCGCCCGATTCGATTTCCAGGCGCAGGCCGCGGATGTCGTGCGTCAACTCCTCCAGCGCGGCGAGCCGGCAGCGCATGACGCGCGACGGATGCATCACTAGTTCTTCGGCGTCCAGGCGCCGAATTACGGTGTCGTCCCAGAGCTGGGCGCGGCAGGCGAGGATGATGTTCTTCGCGCGCTCCTGCGCGCTCAGCGCGTGCTCCGAATACTCCAGCTCCAGCACATCGCCCGAGAGCAGCTCGCACTTGCAGGTGCCGCAGTTGCCCGCCTGGCAGGAAAACGGGAACGGCACGCCGGCGCGGATCATCGAGGCGAGGATGGTGTCGCCCGCCTCCACCTGCACCGGGTCGGGATGGCCTTCGAGAGTGATGTGCATAGGCTGACCGTATTATCCGACGGGCTAGCCTGCGTCATAAAAGAAACGGGGCGCCGGAGCGCCCCGTGAACTAGGAAAACCCTAGGAGACTGTTCAGATCCGGTAAGCCGCCTCGCCGTGCGAGCTGGTGTCGAGGCCTTCGCGCTCTTCCTCTTCCGGCACCCGCAGTCCGATGGTCAGGTCCACCAGCTTGTAGGCGATGAACGCCACCACCCCGGACCATACCACCGTAACACCGACCGCCTTCGCCTGCGTGAGGAGCTGGCCGGAGATCGAGTAGTCCTTGGCGGTAACCATGGTGGCCGTGACCCAGTCTGCCGTAAAGCCCGGGCCGCCGAGCGACGGGTCGTTGAACACGCCCGTGAGCAGCGCGCCGAGAATGCCGCCGACCGCGTGCACGCCGAACACGTCCAGCGAGTCGTCCGCGCCGAGCAGCTTCTTCAGGCCGCTCACGCCCCACAGGCACACCAGGCCCGCGGCCGTCCCGATTACGAATGCGCCCGCGATTCCGACGTTGCCGGCGGCCGGGGTGATCGCGACCAGGCCCGCGACCGCGCCCGAGGCGGCGCCCAGCATCGTCGGTTTGCCCTTGAAGATGGCTTCGCCGAGGGTCCAGGAGAGCACTGCGCAGGCGGTGGCGAGGAAGGTATTGATGAAAGCGAGCGCCGCGAAGCCGTTCGCTTCCAGCGCCGAGCCGGCGTTGAAGCCGAACCAGCCTACCCACAGCAGCGCCGCGCCGATCATCGTCAGCGGCAGGTTGTGCGCCGGCATCGCTTCCTTGCCGTAACCGATGCGCTTGCCCACCAGGTAGGCGCCGACCAACCCCGCCACGCCCGCGTTGATGTGCACCACCGTGCCACCCGCGAAGTCGAGCGCGCCCCACTGCCAGAGCAATCCGGCCGCCTCGCTCGCCTTTTTCGCGGTTTCCGCGTTGGTGAATGCGTCCGGCCCCGGCCAGAACCACACCATGTGCGCGATCGGCGCGTAGCTGAACGTGAACCACAAGGTGATGAAGACAAGCACCGCTGAGAATTTGGCCCGCTCGGCGAAGGCGCCCAGCACCAGGCAGCAGGTAATCGCGGCAAAGGTGGCCTGGAAGGCGACGAACACCAATTCGGGAATGACGACACCCTTGGAGAAGGTCGCCGCCATCGCGAACTCGCCCTTGGCCGAATCGAAGGTGCC
>JANNTQ010000253.1:0-3275 GCA_031394435.1 Betaproteobacteria bacterium | reverse complement strand
CAGGCGGGCGCCGGCCGCTACACCGACATCTGGCAGCGCCGCGATGGCCGCTGGAGGTGCGTCGCCGCGCACGTCACGCGCGGCTAGGATTTTTCAACCAAGGAGGAACGGACATGGCTACCTTCATCACGCTCGGCAATTTCACCGACCAGGGCATCAAGAGCATCAAGGACAGCGTCAAGCGTTCGGAAGCGATCAGGGATCTGGCGAAGAAATTCGGCGTCACCGTGAAAGACATCCACGGGACCATGGGCGCCTATGACGTGATCGGGGTGTTCGAAGCGCCGAATGGCGAATCTATGTCCGCGTTCTCGCTCGCCATCGGCATGGCGGGCAATCTCCGCGGCCAGACGCTGCGCGCCTTCGGCAAGGAGGAGATGAGCGGCATCCTGCAGAAGCTGGCGTAGGGGATGGATGTCGCACGATGAAAAAGAGGAGCTAAGCCATGCAACCCGCCATCGTCCTCAACTGGTACGCGATCCTCGCCGCGATCGCGAGCAACGTGCTCATCGGGTTCCTCTGGTACGGGCCCTTATTCGGCAAAGCTTGGGCAAGGGAAATGAAATTCCCGCCCGACTTCAAGCCCGCTCCCGGCGCGATGCGCCGCTCGATGATTCTTATGGTGATCGGCGCTTTCCTCACTGCCTACGTGCTCGCGCACAGCGGCCAGGTGTGGCGCGCCTCCGTCTGGGGCGCGGGCGCCGACGGCCCGGACGCGCTGTACGGCTTCTACTCGGCTTTCTTCACCTGGAGCGGCTTCATCGTGCCGATCCTGCTCGGCGGCGTGGCCTGGGAAGGAAAGTCGTGGAAGCTATTCGGCATCAACGCCGGCTACCAGTTCGCTGCCTTGCTGGCAATGGGCATGATCCTCGCGTTCTGGCGGTAAGCGGGCAGCCCGGGAGCAGGGCGTGAAGGCGGAGTGAGGAGCGATCCGTGAAAGCAAGGACAGTTGCAGCCGTGGGGATTCTGCTGTGCGCCGCACTGGCGCAGGCACAGGAGCCGTATCCGTCCAAACCGATCAAGCTGATCGTGCCGTTCACGCCGGGCACCGGCATGGACATCCTCGCGCGCACCTTGGGGCCGGGGCTCTCCGAGCGCTGGAAGGTGCCGGTAGTGGTGGAGAACCGCGCCGGCGCAAGCGGCAACATCGGCACCGAGGCGGTGGCCAGGTCGCCTGCCGACGGATACACCGCGCTGGTCACCGCGAGCACGCTGGTGATGAACCGGAGCCTGTTCACCAGCATCCCTTATGACCCGGTGAAGGATTTTACGCCGGTGGCGCTGCTCGCCGTGGGCAGCCTCGCGTTGGTGACGCATCCCTCGGTCGCCGCCAACAGCGTACGGGAACTGATCGCGCTCGCGCGCGCGAACCCGGGCCGGCTCGATTACGGCTCGCCGGGCAACGGCACGCCGCACCACCTGGCGATGGAGCTGTTCAAGCAGCAGACCGGCACGCGCATGGTCCACATTCCCTACAAGGGCACTGGCCCGGCGACGCAGGACCTGCTCGGGGGGCAGATCCAGTTGATGTTCCTCACCGTGCACGTCGTGCTGCCGCTGGTGCAGGCGGGCAGGCTGAAGATGCTCGCCGCCGGCGGCACGGAGCGCTCCAGCGCTGCGCCGCAGGTGCCTTCGCTTGCCGAGGCCTCCGGCATCCGCAACATCGACACCGACATCTGGTTCGCCGTTTACCTGCCGGCGGGCGCGCCGCAGGAAGCGGTGACGAAGATGAACGCGGAACTGAATGCGCTGCTCAAGGTGCCCGCCATGGCCGAGGCGCTTGCCAGGCAGGGCCTGCAGGCGATGGGCGGATCGCCCGAGCGGCTGGCGCAGCTGACGCGCGCGGATGCGGAGCGCTGGGCACAGGTGGTGCGCGAGGCGGGCATCAAGCCCGACTGAGCAGGACGTTCGGTGGGTGACATCCTTGTGGTAGGCGGCGGCATCGGCGGGCTGACGCTCGCGCTCGAGCTGCGCCGCCGCGGGATTGCCTGCCGCGTGTTCGAGGCGGCGCCGGAAATTGTGGCGGTGGGCGTGGGCGTGAATCTGCTGCCGCACTCCACGAAGATCCTTGCCGAGCTGGGCCTTGAGCCGGCGCTCGCGCGCACGGCGGTGGAAGCGGCGGAGTCGCGTTTCTACAACCGTTTCGGGCAGCTGATCTACCAGGAGCCCCTCGGCCGGCGCGCGGGCCTCGGCTGGCCGCAGTTCTCCATCCACCGGGCCGACCTGCAAGCCGCGCTGCTCGAGCGCGCCGGCAAGGTGGAGCTGAGCAAGCAGTGCACGGGATTCGAGCAGGATGCGGGTGGCGTCACGCTGCGCTTCGCCGACGGCTCAAGCGCGCGCGGCGCCGCCGCAATCGGCTGCGACGGCATCCACTCGGTGCTGCGCAGGCAATTGTTCCCGGGCGACGGCGCGCCGCGCTATTCGGGCGTCAACATGTGGCGCGGCGTGACGCGCTGGCCGCCCTATCTCGGCGGCGCCACCATGGTGCGCGCAGGCTGGCTCGCCACCGGCAAGATGGTGATCTATCCGATCCGCTCGCACGCCGACGGCACGCAGCTCAACAACTGGGTGTTCGAGATCGAGACGCCGCGCTACCAGCAGTGGGATTGGAACCGCAAGGCGCGCATCGAGGATTTCCTTGCGCACGTCGCCGCCTGGCATTTCGACTGGCTCGACATCCCGGCGATGTTGCGCGCGGCCGAAATGGTGCTCGAGTACCCGATGGTGGACAAGGACCCGCTCGCGCGCTGGACGCACGGGCGCGTCACCCTGCTGGGGGACGCTGCGCATCCCATGGTTCCACGCGGCTCGAACGGGGCGGGGCAGGCGATCGTCGATGCGCGGGCGCTGGCCGAAGAACTGGCGCAGGGCGATGCGCCGGCGGCATTGGCCGCCTACGAGGCGCAGCGCCTGGCGCCCACCTCGAACGTGGTGCTGGAGAACCGGCGCAATCCGCCGGACGCCATCCTGCGGGAGATCTACGAACGCACGGGCGACAAGCCCTTTGCGCGCATTGCAGACGTGATCGGCGAGGCGGAGCTGCGCGAGATTTCGGAGCGCTACAAGCGCGTCGCCGGGTATGATCGCGACACCCTCAAACGGAAGGAGACCGCGAGATGAGCATCACGCGCCATGATCCAGGGCCAATCCTGTCCCAGGCCGCCGAGCACGGCGACACCGTCTACCTGGCCGGCGTCGTCGCCAAGGACCTGAAGAAGGACGTCAAAGGCCAGACCGAGGAAGTGCTGGCGGACATCGACCGGCTGCTCGCCAAG
>JANNTQ010000251.1:0-4177 GCA_031394435.1 Betaproteobacteria bacterium | reverse complement strand
TCGGCTGGCCGAGCACCTGCTCGGGGGCCATGTAGCGCGGCGAGCCGAGGGTCGAGCCCGTCTGCGTCACGTCGGAGGCGGGAACATAGGCGACCCCGAAATCGGTGAGTTTGGCGCGCCCGGAAGGCGCCACCACCACGTTGGCCGGCTTGACGTCGCGATGCACGATCGAGAATTGGTGAGCGTGGTGCAGCGCGTCGGCCACCTGGGCGATGATCTCGGCAGCCGTATGGAAGGGGATGCGCTGCGGCCCTTTGAGCATCTGCTGCAGCGAGGGCCCTTCGAGCAACTCCATGGCGATGTAGGCGGCGCCGCCTTCCTGGCCGACGTCGAAAATCGTCACGATGTTGGGATGGTTCAGCCGGCCCGCGGAACGCGCTTCGCGCAGGAAGCGCACGCGCACCTCGTCGATCACGTCTTCCGGCAGCTCGGCGTGCAGGGTCTTGAGCGCGACCTCGCGCTCGATGAGCGGATCCACCGCGCGATACACGACCCCCATGGCGCCGCGCCCCAGCTCTCCCAGGATGCGGTACCGCCCGAGCATTTTAGGTTCCACCGTCCGGCCTTCCCTCTAGGGCACAGGATACCTGTTCAGGGATTCCTTAGCAGGGCACGATGCGCTCTCTGCGGAAACGCCCGAGCAGCCGCACGAACATCTCCTCGCTGTCCACCGCGGCGTGAAAGCCGTGCAGGCGCGACTTGGTCACGTTGGTCATCACGTCCCAGTCGCAATTGAACACGTAATCGCCGAATGGCCAGGCCGCAATCTGCGCGAAGGTGTACGGCTGCAGGCCATGTTTTTTCACCATCCGGTCCCACAGCGGCGCCTTGTCCGCCATGAACTGCGCGAGCGCATGCGGCTGCGGTTCGCCCACCGGCATGTCGAACGCGGCGGCGATCTTCGGCCAGGCGTGCTGCCAGCGAAAATAGTCGCCGTTGGTGATGTTGTAGGCCTGGTTGGCGCAGCGCGGCTCGGTCGCTGCCCAGTAGGCAGCTTGCGCAAGGTGCGCCGACTCGGTGACCTGGTAGAGGGTGCGCCAGGCTTTCCCCGGGAAGGCGAGGGGCAATCCGAGTTCCTTGCGCATCGCCGCGTATACCGCGATCACCGGAATGATGCTCATCGCCGTGCCCGGCGCGAAGCCGCACAGGGTCTGCGGCCGCAACTCGGTCCAGTTCCAGCGCTTGCCTTTCTGGAACCCGGTCAGCCAGTCGATCTGGTCGAAATAATAGTTGGCCCCGGCATGGCGCGGGTCGTCCTCGCGCGCCGGCGTCTTGAAGGGGCCAAGATGCGAGCCGTAATATTTGGTGCCGGTCACCAGCAGCACGCGCTCGAGGTTTTTCGAGGCCCGGTCGATGGCCGAAACGGAATTCACCAGCAGATCGCGGTTGGCGGCGATGTTCTTCGCGTAGTCGGCGGCGGGGCCGGATCCGGGCTGAAAGGCGGCGAAGAAGACGTGCGTGGCGTCTGCGAGGCCCTGCAGCTTGGCCGCCGCGTCTGCGGGGTCGAGCAGGTCCACGGCGACGTGTCGCACCCGCGGCGCGTCCGCGCCGCGCCGGCGTGACAGCCCGACCACCTGCCAGTCGGGCAGTGTCGCAAGCTTTTCGACGATATAGCGCCCGATCACGCCCTGGGCGCCAACCACGACAGCGGAACGCATGGGGCGATTGTGCGTCAAAATCGCTTCATGAAATCCACGTTGCTGGTTTTGGCCGGATTCCTGGCCGCGCAGGCAGCCTCGGCGCAATCCATGCAATCCGAGGAGCACGCGTTCCGCGTAGTGGAACTCGTCCGGGGCCTGGAGCAGCCTTGGTCGCTCGCTTTCCTCCCCGATGGCCGCCTCCTTGTCACCGAGAAGGCCGGGCGCCTGCGTCTTGTCGAAGGCAACAAGCTCGACCCGCAGCCGGTCGGCGGGCTGCCCGAGGTGACGGTGCACGGCCAGGGCGGGTTGATGGACGTCGTGCTCCACCCGCGTTTCCCGCAGAACGGCCTCGTCTATTTTTCCTATGCCGCGCGCGGCGCCGACGGCGTGGGCACCGAAGTCGCACGCGGCCGCCTTGTCGGCCACCAACTGGAGAACGTGCAGGTCCTCTTCCGCCAGACTCCCAAGGGCACCCGGGGCCAGCATTTCGGCTCCCGCCTGGTGTTCGACCGCCGGGACTTCCTTTACATCACGCTGGGCGACCGCGGCGAAATGGCGCGCGCGCAGCGCCCGGACGACCACGCCGGCTCGGTGATCCGCCTGCACGACGACGGCCGCGTGCCGGCGGACAACCCCTTCGTCGGCAGGCCGGGCTGGAAGCCGGAGAAATTCACCCTCGGCAACCGCAACCTGCAGGGCGCAGCGCTGCACCCGTCGACGGGTGCGCTCTGGACCCACGAGCACGGCCCGCAGGGCGGCGACGAGGTGAACGTGATCCGCGCCGGCGCCAACTACGGCTGGCCGGTGATCACCTACGGCGTCAACTACGGCATCGGCACGAAGATCGGCGAGGGCGCCGCGAAACCAGGCATGGAGCAGCCGCTGCACAAATGGGTGCCTTCGATCGCGCCCTCGGGCATGGCGTTTTACGCAGGGGACCGGTTCCCGAAATGGCGCGGCGACCTCTTTGTTGGCGCGCTACGCGCTGAGCTTCTTGTGCGCCTGAAGTTGGACGGCGAGAAGGTGGTGCATGAGGAGCGCTTGCTCAAGGGCGCGCTCGGCCGCATCCGCGACGTGCGCATTGGTCCCGACGGCCTGATCTACCTGCTGGCCGACGAGTCACGCGCGGTGCTGGTGCGGCTGGAGCCCGTGCCCTAGATACATTTGCTTACGTTCTGAAATACCGGGCTGACATATGCCCGGCACACTGACGGCGCGTTCCCTAATCCACCCTAGGAAAAACCATGCACCAGAACCTGCAGCAATCCCCGCGGCGCCGCTTCTTCAGGCTCGCCGCCCTCTCAGTTGCTCTCACCGGCTTTGGCGGCGCCGCGTTTGCGCAGGGCCGCCGCCACGGCGGCGAAGCGATGTCCGAGGAACACCTCGACCGCATGCTGAAGCACCTGTACGTCGAGATCGACGCCACCGACGCGCAGAAGCAGAAGCTCGACCCGATCGTGAAACTGGCGGCGGGCGACCTCAGGCCGCTGCGCGCGAAGGCGCAGGAAGCGCGCCGGCGCGGCGCAGAGCTGTTCGCGGCCGACACCATCGACCGCGGCGCCATCGAGCACGCGCGCGTCGAGCAGATCGCGGCGGCGGACGCGTCGTCCAGGCGCTTCACGCAGGCGCTCACCGACGTCGCCGAGGTGCTTACGCCGGGGCAGCGCAAGACGCTCGCCGCGCGTTTCGCGCGCCGCGGGCACGGGCGCGGCCACTTCTTCAGCTAGATGAACTTCTGCTTGTTGTAGTAGGCCTTGCGCCAGCGGGTGACCGTCACCTACTCGAACAGCCCGGCCTTCTAGTTTAAACTCGCGGTGCTTCCGTCCATGCACCGCTTTTTCTTCGCGCTTGCCGTCGCCATCGCATCTGTCCCGGGTGCGCGTGCGGCGCATCCCCTGATCACCGAAGACACCGGCACCCAGGGCAAGGGCCGCTGGCAACTCGAGGCATTCGGTCAAGAGGGCCGCGACCGGGCAACCGGGGCGCGAGCAAAGGAATACGGCGCGGTGCTGAGCCACGGCATCGCCGAGACCGTCGACGTGCAGGCTGGAATGCCCTGGATCGCCAGCGGCGCGAGCGGCATCGGCGACGCGTCGCTCGATCTCAAGTGGCGGTTACTCGAAAAGGATGCGCTCAGTCTGGGCTTGAAGCCGGGCGTCACGCTGCCCACCGGAAACGAGAGCGCGGGGCGCGGCACCGGCCGGTTGACCTGGGGCAGCCTGTTCATCCTCAGCTATGAGCCTGGGCCGCTCGCGCTGCACGCGCATGCCGGCTACCGTCGCAACGAGAACAAGCTCGGCGAGCGGGAGTCGCTGCGCCAGCTCGCGGGCGCGGCCGCTTACCGGCGAGGCGCGGTGCGCCTGATCGCCGATTTCGCCAGGCAAACCAACCCGGTTCCCGGCGGCAGCACGATTCGCTATGCGACCCTGGGCGCCATCTGGGCGGTGACGAAGGACTTCGACCTCGATGCCGGCTGGCGCACCGGGTACGGCGGCGCTGCGCTAGACGACGTTGTGTTGCTCGGCGCAACCTGGCGC
>JANNTQ010000204.1:0-2887 GCA_031394435.1 Betaproteobacteria bacterium | reverse complement strand
GCGAGATCGTGGCTCAGCCAGGAATGGTGCGTCGGCGGGAAGCGCTCTGGCTCATCCAGGCTGCTGGTGGTGATGTCGATGCTGTCGCGCAGCTTGTCGTGGCGGTAGCTGAGGGGAGTGCCGCAGGCGGTGCAGAAGCTGTGAACCACCGGCGCCGCCGCCACCCGTCGGCAGGAGCGGCAGTGGCAGACCATGGTGTTCGAGCACTCGCCGGACGCCTCGTAGCGAACGGCGCCGCAGAAACACCCGCCTGCCACTTTGGACATGTTGCCTCCCACATCAATTCGCGGCGAGGAAGCCCTGCATCGCTTTGGTGAACTGCGCGGGCTGCTCGACATTCGCCAGGTGCGCCGCCTGCTTGATCATCACCAGCTTGGAACCCGGCGCATTGCGGTGGATTTCCTCCGCCATCGCCGGCGGCGTGCCGGGGTCCTGGTCGCCGCAGATCACCAGGATCGGCGTCTTGATTTCCTTCAGCCGCGCGGTGAGATTGATCTTCGGGATGGCATGGCAGCAGCCGACGTAGCCCGCCACCGGCGTCGCGGCGATCAGCTTGCCGATCGCAGCGACCGGAGCGGGGCTCGACTTGCGAAATGGCTCGGTGAACCACCGCTCGAGCGTCGGCCCGACCATCGGCGCCATGCCCTTGGACTCGACCGTCTTGATGCGATCCGCCCACAGCGGCCAGGCCTCCGCAGGAAAGCGGCTGGATGTGTCGGCAAGCGTGAGCGACTTTAAGATCCCGGGATACTTCAGGGCGAAGGTCTGCCCGATCATCCCGCCCATCGAGAGGCCGCAGTAGTGGGCGCTCTTGATCTCCAGGTGCCCGAGGAGCGCTTGCAGGTCGTCGGCCAGCAACTCCAGCGTGTACGCGCCCTTGCTCGCCTGCGTGCCGCCGTGGCCGCGCGTGTCGTAGGCCAGGATGCGGTAACGGTCTTTAAGCGCCGCGATCTGCGGATCCCACATGCGCACGCTGCAGGCGAGCGAGTGGCTGAGCACCAGCCAGGGCGCGCCCTCCTTGCCGTGGATCTCAAAGTTCACCTCGATGCCGTTCACTTTTGCTTTCATGCTCTCCCCACGATGAGTGGAATCAACATTTCGTCCTCGCTCGCGCCGCCGTGGTGCCCGACGTGCCGGTGGCGCGGCTCGCCCGGCGTCCAGTCCTTGACGGTGGCGCGGCCGTGCATCATCAGCGCCACGTCGCCGATGCGCTCGGCGAAGCGCGGGTGCGCATCCCCGCCGCCGAACCACCCCTCTTCGGCGAGCTCCATGCTCGGGCGCACCTGGCCCCGGTCGCCGAGCCAGTCCGCGGCGCGCTGCATGAACTCGCGCGTGCGGCCCTCCTGCACGTGGCAGAAGGCCATGCGGCTCTCGCCGCACAGAGGATAGCGCAGCAGGCCGGCAAGGCCGGGGGCGTGTGCGAACTCGAGCGCGTCGGCGCCGACGCTGTCGACGAAGCCGTGGTCGGCGGTGGCCACCACCAGCGTGTCGGTGCCCGCGAGCCGCTGCATCAGTTCGGCAAAGGCCTCGTCCACCGCCTTGAAGTGCGCCCGTACTTGACCGCTGCCATTGCCGAAGCGGTGCGACAGCGTGTCGAACTCCGGCCAGTAGGCGTAGACGAACTTGGGCTCTGGCCCGGATTTTACCGCGGCGACCGTCTGCGCGACCAGGCCGTCCAGCGTGTCGTAGGCAAGGCGCTCGGCGCGGCCGCAGTGATGGACGTTGTAGGTCGAGTCGATGATCGGGCGGAAGGTGACGACGATCGAGCGCCGCGCGAGGCCGTCGAACAGCGGACCGGCGCGATACACCGATGCCGGCTGCACGCCGAGCGGTGCCCGGTCGCCGCGCCTCTGGAACGGCAGCGGCGATCCCACGCAGCCAGCCTCGCCGAACAGCGTGAACCAGCCGGTGAGCCCGTGCTCGAGCGGCGTCCAGCCGGTGTACGAGGTGGTGATGGCGCTGGCGGTGGTGGAAGGGAACACCGAGGTAATCGCGCCGCGCCGCCGCGCGAGCAACGCGCCGCCCGCGCTTTCGCGCTGCAGGTAGCGATCGCCCAGGCCGTCCACGATCAGCAGCAGGACGTTGCTCGCTGCCGCCAGATCCGCAGGGGGTAGGCAGGAGAGCGGCGCGTGGCGCGGCGCGCCGCCGCAAGCCTCGATGATCGAGGCGATCAGATTGGCGAAACCGCCACCCGCATAGTCCGGCCGCATCGACCGGATTCTAGCGGTTCAGTGCAGGTGGATGGAGTTGGTCAGCAGCGCTTCGTAGCGGCAGAGAAGCTCGTCCACTTCTTCTTCGCCGGTGTCATCGGTGCACAGCCGCGCCATGCTGAGGCGCAAGCGCGCCGCCACCTGGCCTTCGAGAAAGCCGCTGCGCCGCGCGAGCTTGTCTACCAGCTCGATGCCGGCGCTGCCGGCGAACTCGGCCACGCAGTAGCTTTCGCTGTTGTAAAGGATGTGCACGCTCATATCCTGCTCGACTAACGGCCAGGGGAATGTAAAGTTGACACCACCGCGTGATAAAATTCTCGTCCGTTCCGTGCGAGGTTGCCCATGCGGCTCGAAGTTCACGTCCACGCCGACATCCCCATTCTCGAAGGGGTTGCCCGCAAGCAGATCGAGCAGGCCTTGGCGCCTTGGCTCGAGTACCTCGACGCCGATGCGCTCGCCGACGTAAAGAGCCTGGAAGCCGACGAGCCGGGCATCCGCTTCGACGAGAAGGAACTGCTGCTGCTGCTGTGCTGGACCGGCGAGATCGGCCGCAGTTTCCACGCCGCGCTGGAGTCCTCGCTCGACAACCTCGGGCCGTACTGCTACGAGGCGGCCGAAGTGGACGTCACCATCTACCACGACAATGGCGAGCAGGAATCCAGGCTGCTGTTCGTCGG
>JANNTQ010000196.1:0-3838 GCA_031394435.1 Betaproteobacteria bacterium | reverse complement strand
CGCGTCTTTACGCTTCAGATAGTCCAGCAGCTTGCGGCGCTGGCTGACCATCTTGAGCAGGCCGCGGCGGGAATGGAAATCCTTGACGTGGGACTTGAAGTGCTCGGCCAGACCGTTGATGCGCTCGGTAAGGAGCGCGATCTGCACTTCCGGGGAACCGGTATCGTTTCCGGACCGCTGGTGCTGCTTTACGACCTGCGCTTTCTGCGCAACCTGCAAACTCATTCTCAGCTCTCTTTTCGGGTCTCTGTATATGAGGCCGGCATTCTAGCGAGAACCGCACCGCCTTACAAGTTTTTCGTGATATTTCAGGCCCTTGCAATCAGTCTGGCGGGGCGCAGTTCAGCCCCCGGCCCGCCTTCGCCGACCCCCAGCAGGACGCCCGCCTTTCCGTATACGCGGCAGGGGCCTTGGCCCGGGGCCGCAAGCGCGACTACCTGGCCATTCTGAAAGCGACTGGCCAGGTCCTCGGGAAGGTCCAGGCGCGGCAGTTCCTCCAACAGGCTGTCCGGAGGCAGCAGCCGGGAGCACCGGGCTGCGTCGTCCAGGGCCTGCAAGTCATCCAGCGCCACCGCCTGGTCGAGCCGGAAGCCGGCGACCGCGGTACGCCGCAGGGCTTCCAGGTGCGCGACGGTGCCCAATGCCAGGCCAAGGTCGACAGCCAGTTGGCGCACGTAGGTGCCCTTGCTGCATTTGATCCGCAGTTGCAGCACATCTCCGGCGCGCTCCAGCAGTTCGAGTTCGTGCACGGTCACCTGCCGGGCATCGCGTGCCACCGAGCGGCCGGCGCGCGCCAGTGCATAGAGTGGCTGCCCCGCGTGCTTGAGCGCCGAATACATCGGCGGCACCTGCACGATGGCGCCGCGAAAGCGCGCCAGAGCGAGGGAAAGCCCGGCTTCGTCCACCTTCACCGGCTGGCGCTCGGCTACCGGCCCCTCGGCATCGCCGGTAACGGTGGACACACCCAGCCTGACCTGTGCGCGGTACTCCTTGATCGAATCGAGGCCGAACTGCGCGAACTTGGTGGCTTCGCCAAAGAGCAGCGGCAGCAAGCCGGAGGCAAGCGGATCGAGCGTGCCGGCGTGGCCGGCCTTCTGCGCGTCGAGGAGCCGCTTGACGGCCTGCAGCACCGCGCTCGAACTCGGGCCGACCGGCTTGTCGAGCAGCAACACGCCATCGAGCTTGCGGCGCCGCATTTTCCGAGCTATCGCTTCGGTGGGACTACGCTGTCGATCAGTTGAGAGAGCCGATCGCCCCGCTCGACCGATTCGTCGTAGACGAAGCGCAGCTCCGGGGTGCTGTACATCGTCATCCGGTGCGAGAGTTGCGAGCGCAGGAATCCCGCGGCGCGCTGCAAAGCCTTGGTGGTATCGCCTTGCTTGTCCTTGTCGAGAAGCGTGAAGAAAACCTTCGCGTGCGACAGGTCGGGAGCGACGTCGACCGAGGTCAGCGTCACCATGCCGACGCGCGGATCGCGCACCTCGTGGCGCAGCAGGTCGGCCAGTTCGCGCTGGATCAGGTCGGCCACCTTCCGTGGCCGCCCGCGGCTCACAAAGTGCGTGCGACCTCGAGGATCTCGAACACCTCGAACTGGTCGCCTTCCTTGAGTTCCTGGAAGCTTTTGAGCGACATGCCGCACTCGAAACCGGACTTCACCTCGCGCACGTCATCCTTGAAGCGCTTGAGCGAATCGATTTCGCCGCTGTGGATGACCACGCTGTCGCGCAGCACGCGCACCTGCGCGGTACGCTTGACCAGCCCTTCCTGCACGTAGCAGCCGGCGACTGTGCCGACCTTGGAGATGCGGAACACCTGCCGCACTTCGACCAGGCCGATGATGCTCTCCTTGCGTTCCGGCGGCAGCAGTCCTGTGAGCGCCGCCTTCACCGCCTCGACGGCGTCGTAGATGACGTTGTAGTAACGCACGTCCACGCCGGCGGATTCGATCAGCTTGCGCGCCGTCGCATCGGCGCGCGCGTTGAAGCCGATGATCACTGCGCCCGAGGCGAGCGCGAGGTTCACATCCGACTCCGTGATGCCGCCGACGCCGGCGTGCACCACGCTCACCTTGACCTCTTCGGTCGCAAGGCGCGTCAGGGCGTGCGCGAGTGCTTCCTGCGAACCCTGCACGTCGGCCTTGATCAGCAGGGCAAGGGTCTTCTTGCCCCCGGGGCCTGCTCCGCCTTCGCCCATATTGCTGAACATGTTCTCCAGGTTGGCGGCGCGCTGCTTGGAGAGCTTGACCTCGCGGTACTTGCCCTGACGAAAGAGCGCGACCTCGCGCGCTTTCTTCTCATCTGCGAGCACGACCATCTCCTCGCCGGCGCGGGGAACATCGGACAGGCCCTGGATCTCCACCGGAATCGACGGGCCGGCGCTCTGCACCGGCTTGCCGTTCTCATCTAGCATCGCGCGCACGCGCCCGTACACGGCGCCCGCTACCACCACGTCGCCGCGCTTGAGTGTCCCTGACTGCACCAGAAGCGTCGCCACCGGACCGCGCCCCTTGTCCAGGCGGGCTTCGATGACCACGCCCTTTGCCGGCGCGCTGATCGATGCTTTGAGTTCCAGCACCTCGGCCTGCAGCAGGATCTGCTCGAGCAGCGTATCGATGCCTTCGCCCGTCTTGGCCGATACCGGCACCATCGGCGAATCGCCGCCCAGGTCTTCCGGCACCACGCCGTGCTGCAGCAGGTCCTGCCGTACTTTTTCGGGATTGGCTTCGTGCTTGTCGATCTTGTTGATCGCCACCACCAGCGGCACTTCGGCGGCCTTCGCATGGGCGATCGCCTCGATGGTCTGCGGCATCGCGCCGTCGTCCGCAGCCACCACCAGCACCACGATGTCGGTCGCCTTGGCGCCGCGTGCGCGCATCGCGGTGAACGCCTCGTGGCCGGGGGTGTCGAGGAAGGTGATCACGCCGCGCGCCGTTTCGACATGGTAGGCGCCGATATGCTGCGTGATGCCGCCCGCTTCGCCCGCCGCGACCTTGGTGCGGCGGATATAGTCGAGCAGCGAAGTCTTGCCGTGGTCGACGTGGCCCATCACCGTCACCACCGGAGGCCTCGCCACCGCGTCGGCAGCCTCGCCGGCCGTGTCATCGACGAGGAACGCCTCGGGATCCTCCAGCCTCGCCGCCCGCGCGGTATGGCCCATGTCCTGGACCACGATCATCGCGGTCTCCTGATCGAGGACCTGGTTGATCGTCGCCATGGAACCCAGCTTCATCAGCGTCTTGATGACTTCGACCGCCTTGACCGACATCCGGTGCGCCAGCTCGCCCACCGTGATCGTTTCCGGAACCGCAATGTCCCGCACCACCGGCTCGGTCGGCTGCGCGAAAGCCGGCTCTGCGCTACCCGCGCCCGACGACCTGTGGCGCGCTCCGCCGCGCCCGTGCCAGCCGCCCACGCCGCCGCCCATGTCGCCGCGCGTCTTGATGCCGCGCCGTCGCACGGAATCATCCCGCAGGATGGTCGTCTGCTTGACCTTTTTCGCCTTCTTCTCGGTCTTCGGTTCGCCCGCCTTGGGTGCGTGCAGCGTGCCGTCCTTGGCTGCAATGCCGGCCGCCGGCGCGGGCGCAGACGGCGCCGCGCGCTCGGTCTGCTTTTGCTGCGCTTCGCGCTTCTCGCGCTCCTGCTTCTCGCGCAGCTCGTTCGCCTGAATGTCGGAAAGGTGCTGCTGGCGCCGCTGTTCCTCCTCGCGCAGCAGCAGCTGCCTGGCATCCGGCCCACCGGCTGCGGCCGCCAGCGCGGCAGCCGGCGCAGGAGCGGGCGCGGGCGCGGGCGGCGGCCGCGCCGCCGCGGTGGCCGCGGCGGCGAGCTCGGAGGGATCGCGC
>JANNTQ010000193.1:0-2915 GCA_031394435.1 Betaproteobacteria bacterium | reverse complement strand
TGGTCGATGCCGATCCAGATGTGCCAGACGCCTTCGCGCGCATAGTCGAGGAACTGGCGCAGCCGCGAGACCTCGCCGAGCGCCACCTCGAGGCGCGGCCGGTCCGGCCCGAGGACCCCGCTTGCCGTCACCGTGCCGTGCTGCACGCGGACCAGGCCGCGGTGCGTGGGGTCGAGGTCGGCGAACAGACGGTAGACGATCTCGAGCGTGCGCCGGGGCGCGGCTTCGCAAGGCGCGTCGAAGCGCAGCACGGCGTAAGCGCCGTCGCTGTGCTCGTCGACGAGGTGCTCGCGCATCTCGGCCCTGCACGGCCGGCCGTCGCCCCGCAGCGTCAGCCGCGCGAGCGCGTAGGCCGCGATCTGCGCGTGGCGCGCGCGCAGCTCGCCCCAGGTGATCGTCCCGTCGCCGTCGGCGTCCAGTCCGATGGCGTACTCGAGGTCGCGCAAGGCGATGTCCCACTGCGCGCGCAGCGCGCCGCCCTCGGTGCTCAGCGTCAGATAGCTGTCGCTCGGCTTGTGCGCCAGGGCCGGCGCACACGCGAGCGCCAGTGCGAAAGCCAGCGCCAGCCTCATCTCAGTTCGGCCGCCAGGCGGCGCAGGCGCTCGTGCTCGAAGCCGGAGCGCGCCAGCCAGTCGAGCACCGGTGCGGCGGCGGCGGCGTCGCGCGCCGCGCGCGCCGCCTCGAGCAGGATCAGGGCGTCGCGCGGCTCGCGCTGGGACTTCCAGTTCTCAGCCGCCGCCGCCAGCGCCGCCTTGGCGTCGCCGCGCAGTTCGAGGAGAAACCGCGCTTCTTCCGCAAGATGCAGCCGTTCGGCGCGCAGCGCGGCTGCGGCGAAACGCTCGCCGAGCGCCTGCGCATGTTGCGCGGCGCCGGGCAAGCCGAGCCGGGTCTGCGCGATCGCCAGGCGCAGCAGCAAGGTGTCGGAGCGGGTACGGTCCTGCAGCAGACTCACGACTTCCCGGCTGCGCTGCTGCTCGAGAAGGAAGTCGGCGTAGGCGGCGAGCAGGAAGTTGTCGTCCAGGCCGAGCGCGAGGGCCGCGTTGAAGTGGCGCTCGGCTGCGGCCGTGTCCCCCAGGCGCGCAGACATCTCCGCGAGGCGGGTGAGCGCCCACAGGCGCTCCGCGGCGCCGGCCTGCTTCGCGCGCTCGAGTGCGTCGCGCAGCCGCGCGTAGGCATCGCGCGTCCTCCCGGTGGTGGCCTCGACATAGGCGCTGCAACCGGTCGCCTGCAGCTCATCCGTCAGCGGGGCGAGCATCGCGCATTCCCGTTCCGCGGCCGGGTAGTCGGCGCGCACCATGAAAATCGCTGCGCGCCATGCGCGCGCCTCCTCGTTCTGCGGATCACGCTGCGCGGCGAGCGCCAGGTCGGCGAGCGCGCCCTCGAAGTCGTGGCGGTACTGACGCAGCAGGGCGCGCAGGACCAGGACTTCGGCGGGGGCGCGCTCGGCGCCGGCCCAGGGAGCGAGCGCTGCCTGGGCGTAGCCCACGTACCTCGGATCGCCTTCGGCCATCGCCAGGGCGAAGTAGCGCCGCGCCAGCGGGGCGGCGGCGGCAGGGTCGGCGGGCGCAGAGAGTGCGGCAGCGCGCAGGGCGCGCAGCTCGGCCCCTGCGGGGTCGCGCGCGCGCATCGGCAGGCGCTCCAGCACCTCGCTGTCGTCCCCGGGTATCCGAGGGGCGGCCTGGGCTGGCAAGATGGCCAGCCATGGCAGCGCGATAAGCAATACTTTCAGCATGTGCATTTTTTGGAAAACTCAACAATATCCTATATTTATATTGAAAACGCCGATCCTTTCTAGAATGCGCGCCGTGGGAAGAATCCACAGGGAGGCAATCGGGGCAGCGCAGCCGGTCAACCGCGACGCGACTGCAACGTTATTGCTGGCGGGGGCGTGGCGGTCTCGTTGCGCCGACCCGCTTAGACACATACAAACTAGGAGATACAGATGAACAAGCTTCTGACCGTGATCGCCGCCGCCATGTTCGCGGCCGTAAGCGCCTCCGCCTTCGCCGCGTCGCACGCGGGCGCGCCAATGAAGGATGACAAGAAGATGGAGAAGAAGGCCGTCACGAAGACCGAGGCGAAGAAGGCCGACAAGAAGATGGACGACAAGAAGATGGACGACAAGAAGAAGTAAGTCGCTTCTTCCCGAGAAAGGCAGGGTTGGTTCCCTGCCTTTTTTGTTTCTGCGTCACATTCTCGTCATCCTCGCCATCGCCGCCGCGCCGGCGTTGGCGCAGCAGCCACCCCTGCGCACGGCGGAACTCGGCGCCGGCATGCACGTGATCCGTGCCGAAGTCGCCGACAACTTCTCTGCGCGAACGCAGGGGCTGATGCAGCGGACGTCGCTGTCCCCGAACGGCGGCATGCTGTTCGTGTTCGACGAGGACGCCATCCACTGCATGTGGATGAAGAACACGCTGATCCCCTTGTCGGTCGCATTCCTCGACGGGCAGGGCGCGATCGTCAACATCGCCGACATGCAGCCGCACAGTGAACAGTCGCACTGCGCCGCGCGTCCGGCACGTTACGCACTGGAGATGACGCAGGGTTGGTTCGCGCAGCGCGGCATCCGCGCGGGCGCCAGCCTGCGCGGACTGGAAAAGCTGGCGCCGCCGCGCTAGCGCACCTACAGCCCGCCGTTCTGCTGCGCCACCATGGCGTAGAGCATCGGGATCGACAGCATGGTGTTGAAGCGCGAAGTGAGCATCGCCATGCGTGCCGCGGCCGCTTTCTCCTCGGCCGCCACGGTCACGATGCCGAGCGCTTTCTTCTGGTTCGGCCAGATGATGAACCACACGTTGAACGCCATAACGAGGCCGAGCCACATGCCGATGCCGATGCTGTGCACGCCTTTGGTCAGCGTGAGCGCCTGCATGACGTATCCGTTCATTGTCGCGAGGATGAGGCCGGTGAGC
>JANNTQ010000108.1:0-23612 GCA_031394435.1 Betaproteobacteria bacterium | reverse complement strand
TTCCTCAGGCAGAACGGCTGCGAGCAGGGGCAGGGCTACCACTTCGGCAAGCCGATTTCCGCCGAGTCCATCGCGCCGCGCCTGCTAAAGGCCTGAAAAAGGGGTCTGACCCTATTTTTTTAGGCGGCTGCCCTCACGCGCACCGAGGTGTAGCGGCCAAGCAGTTCAGACTGTTTCCTGCGCGCGGTGTCCACGCTCTTCGCCTTGATGTGGCCGTAGCCGCGAATGGTCTCCGGCAAGGTCGCGATTTCTACTGCCAGTGCGTGGTTGTCGCGCGTGAGGCCCTGCAGCAGCATGTCTAGCGTCCTTTCGTATTCGCCGATCAGCGCGCGCTCCATGCGCCGCTCCCCGGTGCGGCCGAAGATGTCGAGCGGCGTGCCGCGCAGGCCTTTCAGTTTGGCCAGCAGCCTGAACGCACCGAGCATCCACGGCCCGAACTGCATCTTCCTCGGCTCGCCGGTCTGCGGGTCGGGTTTGGCCAGCAGCGGTGGCGCGAGGTGGAAATTCAACTTGTAGTCGCCCTCGAACATGCCTTCGATCTTCTTCAGGAACGCGCCGTCGGTGTAGAGACGCGCAACTTCGTACTCGTCCTTGTAGGCGAGAAGCTTGGCGTAGTAGCGCGCCACCGCTTCGGCCAGTTTCGTGCCGCCGACCTTGTCCTGCTCCGCCGCACGCACCCGCTCGACCAGCGCCTTGTAGCGGGCAGCGTAGGCTGCGTCCTGGTAGCCGGTGAGGAACTTCACGCGCCGCTCGAGCAGCTCCTCGAGGTTGCGGGAGAAATGCTGCTCGATCGGGATCACGTCCGCCGGCACGGCAATGCGCCGCACACGCTCGAGGTCCACCGCCGCGCGCCGCCCCCAGACGAAGCTCTGCTTGTTGAACTCCACCGCCACGCCGTTCAGCTCGATGGAACGCTCGATCGCCTCGCGCCCGAGGGGCACCCAGCCCCTCTGCCAGGCGTAGCCGAGCATGAACATGTTGGTGGCGATCGAATCGCCCATCAGCGCGGTGGCGAGCTCGGCCGCCGGCACGAACTCGGCATTGCGTTCGCCGCAGGCCTGCGCGATGTCGTGCTGCAGGTTCGAGCCGGGCAGTTGCCAGTCCGGGTTCTTCACGAACGCGGCAGTGGGCGTAGTGGTGCCATTGACTACCGCACGCGTCTTGCCCGCGTCCATCTTTTCGAGCGCATCGCCGCTCGCGCTCACCACGAGGTCGCAGCCGATCACCAGGCGCGCATCGCCCGTGCCGAGACGCGCGACGTGCACTTGGTCCGCGCTCGAAGCGATCTTCACGTGCGACATCACCGCGCCGTACTTCTGCGCGAGGCCCGACATGTCGAGCACCGACACGCCCTTGCCCTCGAGGTGCGCCGCCATGCCGAGGATCTGCCCGATGGTGATGACGCCGGTGCCGCCAATACCAGTGACGAGCACGCCGCAGGGCTCGGCGAGCGAAGCGGGCGCTGCTTCGGGCAGCGCCGGGAAGTCGTCGCCAGCCGCGCGCGCGCCAGACTGGCCCTTCTTCAGCTGCCCGCCCTCGACGGTGACGAAGCTCGGGCAGAAGCCATTCACGCAGGAGTAGTCCTTGTTGCAACTGGACTGGTTGATCGTGCGCTTGCGGCCGAACTCGGTCTCCAGCGGCTCGACCGACAGGCAATTGGATTTCGCGCTGCAGTCGCCGCAGCCCTCGCACACCATCTCGTTGATCACCGCGCGCTTGGCGGGATCGGGGTAGGCGCCGCGCTTGCGCCGCCGGCGCTTCTCGGAGGCGCAGGTCTGGTCGTAGATCAGCGCCGACACGCCGGGCTGCTCGCGCAGCTCGCGCTGCACGGCGTCCAGATCGTCGCGATGGCGGATGGTGACACCCGGCGCCCAGTCGGTGCCTGCCGGGTACTTCTCCGGTTCGTCCGTCACGATGACGATCGGTTTTACGCCCTCGGCGGCGATTTGCCGCGAGATAATCGCCGGGTCGAGCGGCCCGTCGTGATGCTGGCCCCCGGTCATCGCCACGGCGTCGTTGTAGAGGATCTTGTAGGTCATGCTGACCTTGGAGGCCACCGCGGCCCGGATCGCGAGCAGCCCCGAGTGGAAATAGGTGCCGTCGCCGAGGTTGGCGAACAGGTGCTTTTCCTCGGTGAACGGCGCCTGGCCGACCCAGGTCACGCCCTCCGCACCCATGTGCGTGAAGGTGGAGGTGCTGCGGTCCATCCACACCGCCATGAAATGGCAGCCGATGCCGGCGGTGGCGCGGCTGCCCTCGGGCACGCGCGTTGACGTGTTGTGCGGGCAGCCGGAGCAGAAATACGGCTGGCGCACCGTGGTGACGCGCGGCTCGGCGAGCGCTTTCTCTTTGAAATCGAGGAAGGCGAGCCGCTCCTTGAACTGCGCGCCGAGGCTCGTCGCGAGGCCGAGCTTCTCCAGGCGCTTGGCGATGGCGCGCGCGACGAGCGCCGGGTTGTGCTCGTAGTGCGCGGGCAGGAGCCACGTCCCCGCGGGCTGGCCCTCGGCACGGCTCCATTCGCCGTTGTCGTCGAACTTGCCGACCACTCGCGGCGCGCGCCTGGATTGCTCCCACGTGTAGAGCTCTTCCTTGATCTGGTATTCCATCAGCTGGCGCTTTTCCTCGATGACGAGGATCTCCTCCAGCCCCTGCGCGAAGCGTCGCGCGCCCTGCGGCTCGAGCGGCCAGGTCATGGCCACTTTGTATACGCGCAGGCCGATGTCACGCGCCATCCGCTCGTCGATGCCGAGGTCGGCGAGCGCCTGCATCGTGTCGCCGAAGCTCTTTCCGGTGGTGATGATGCCGAGCCTGGCGTTGGGCGAATCCCACACGATGCGGTCCAGCCCGTTGGCGCGCACATACGCGAGCGCCGCGTACACCTTCCAGTAGAGCAGGCGCGTTTCCTGCTCGAGGAAGCCATCTGGCCAGCGGATGTTCAAGCCCTCCTGCGGCATGGCGAAGTCCGCGGGCAGTTTCACCTGCACGCGCTCGGGATCCACGATTACCGAGGCGCCGGACTCAACCACGTCGGTGACGCACTTGAAGCCGATCCAGCAGCCCGAGTAGCGGCTCATGGCGTAGCCGTGCAGGCCGAAGTCGAGGTAGTCCTGCACGTTGGCCGGGTTGAGCACCGGGATGCAGCAGGCCTTGAGAATATGTTCGCTCTGGTGCGCGAGCGTGGAAGACTTGGCCGCGTGGTCGTCGCCCGCGAGCACCAGGACCCCGCCGTGCTTCGAGGTCCCCGCCGAGTTGGCGTGCTTGAACACGTCGCCGCAGCGGTCCACGCCAGGCCCTTTGCCGTACCACATGCCGTAGACGCCGTCGTATTTCGCGCCGGGGAACATGCCGACCTGCTGCGTGCCCCAGATGGCGGTGGCGGCGAGGTCTTCGTTGACGCCGGGCTGGAACTTCACGTGGTTCGCGTCGAGGTGCTTCTGCGCGCGCCACAGCGCCTGGTCCAGGCCGCCGAGCGGCGAGCCGCGATAGCCAGAGACGTAGCCCGCGGTGTTCAGCCCTGCGCGCAGGTCGCGCTCGCGCTGCAGGAACAAGAGGCGGATCAGCGCCTGCGTCCCGGTGAGGAACACGCGGCCCTTCTCCAGCGTGAACTTGTCGTCCAGCGATACTTCGGCGAGCTTGGCAGGATCGACTGGTGCGTTCATCGGCTAGCCTCCGTTAACGCGGTTCTAACACAAGCTTAGACAGCGGCGGACGCCTTGATTCGCCCGATGGGCGGGTCCGCCGCGGGCGGGTCCCCTGCGGCCGATCCCGCGGGCCGGTCCCAGTATGGCTCGGGGCCGAACGACTCGGCGAGGAAATCGATGAATACGCGCGTCTTGGCCGGCAGGTGGCGCCGGTGGGGGTAAACCGCGTAGATGCTGACATCGGTGCCGAAATCGTAGCCGGGAAGGAGCGGCACGAGCGACCCGTCCTCGAGGTGTTTGCGCACGTCCCAGGTGGATTTCAGCGCCACGCCCAGGCCCGCCACCGCCCATTCGCGCAGCACTTCCCAGTTGTCGCAGGCGTAGCGCCCGGTGACGCGCACGGAACTGCGCTTGCCGACCGGGCTCTTGTACTCCCAGGTCATTGCGAAGCCATGCTCCCAGGTGGTGACCAGGCAGTTGTGGCCGGCCAGGTCCTGCGGGGTCTGCGGCGCGCTGTGCTGGCGCAGGTAGGCTGGGCTCGCGCAGACCACGCGGCGGTTGGGCGCGAGCTTGCGCGCAGCCAGCGACGAATCTTTCAGCTCGGCGATGCGGATCGCCAGATCGAAGCCTTCCTCAATCAGGTTGATCGAGCGGTCGGAGAGCGACAGCGCGAGTTCGATTTTCGGGTAGCGCTCGGCAAAGCGCGGGATGAGCGGCGCGATGTGCTTGTGGCCGAACGAGGCGGGCAGGGCCACCTTGAGCACGCCCTGCGGCTCAACGCGGCGCGCGCTGACCGCGGCATCCGCCTCGTCTATTTCGGCGAGGATGCGCAAGCAGGTTTCGTAATAGCTTGCGCCCTCGTCGGTAAGGTGCAGGCTCCTCGTAGTACGGTTGACGAGGCGCACGCCCAAGCTTGCCTCGAGCGCCGCCAAGGTACGGCTCACCACCGCGGGCGACACGCCGAGTTCGCGCGCTGCCCCCGAGAGGCTGCCCGCCTGGACAACCTTCGAAAACACCAACATGCCATGAACTACATCACGCATCTGGCAGGTTCGGGCTTTGCGCTAATTGCAATAGAGTTTTGTGATTTCCCGCTATTCTAAACCCAGGAGCAAAGCCGTATATTTGCTGCACCGCAGTAGCTGCGGGCTAAGGAATCGAGATGAACGCATACGAAATCGAGCAGATCGAGAAGCAGATGAAGGCCGGCATCCGGCTGCCGTTGTCCTACCAGGATTGGGCGGACGTCGCCCGCCGCGCGCGCCAGGAACGTGACCGCGTGATGGGCAAGGCGATCGCGGATTTCTTCACCGCCGCCTTCGCAAAGATTACGGGCGCCGCACGCCAGATGCGCACCACCGCTGCCGAATGCAGCGCCGCCCGGCTGCGCCACGATCACTGAAAGATTAGGCAGGCCCCGCCGCGGTTTTCTCCTCCCTCCTCCTCCGCGGCGGGGCTGCGCCTATCCGGCCTGACCACCAACGGTCAGCCAGGCCGATAGCGCGCGATTCACTTCGAGGGGTTTTTCCAGCGTAGACAGGTGGCCACACCCGGGCAGCACGACGAGCGTCGAGCCCCGGATCGCCGCCGAGATTTCCTCGTGCCGGTCGCGCGGCGTGAGCAGGTCGCCATCGCCGCACAGGACGAGCGTCGGGCAGCGAATCTTCCACAGCGTGTCGCGCGAGTCCGGCCGGCCCATGAGCGCCTTCTGCTGGCGCAGGAAGGCATCCTTACCGACATTTTTCGCCATGTCCCTGACCAGTTCGACCAGCGGCGCATCTGCGTGCCGCGCACTGTGCACGAAAAGAAACAGCATGTGGTCGCTGGCTCTCGTGAACTCGCCGTTCTCGGCGAGTGCAATCAGCGCGAGGCGCCGCTCTTTCGCCTCGGGCGTCTCGGGAAGCGCCTGGGTATCGAGCAGCGCGAGGCGCTCGATGCGCTCTGGCGCCTGGCGCATGACCTCCATCGCCACGATGCCGCCCATCGACAGCCCGGCGAGGGCGAATTTCGGAAATGGCGCTTCTGCCAGTACGTGCCGCGCCATCCCGGCAATCGAGTCGTGACGCGTCAGGTCGGCCACCCACGGCTCGATGCTCTGCCCGAGCCCCACTACCTGGGGCCGCCAGAGCTGCGCGTCGCACAGCAGCCCGGGGAGGAACACCAGCGGGGTCTTCACGCGATTTCCTTCCACATCTCGATGTCGCGCCGCGCCGTCCAGATGCGCGGGTGCTTGATGCCGCGCGCCTCGTCGTAGGCGCGCGAGACGTCGAACGGCATGCAGTGCTCGTAGATCGGGAAGCGCCCGTACACCGGGTCCAGCTTCTTCTTCGTCGCCTGGTAGACCTGCTTCAGTGATTGGCGCGCAGACGCGCCGCGCCTGGCGGCGGCGTACAGGCCCCGCACGAAGTCCTGCGTATAGCCGATAGCCTTCTGGCATTGCGCGGGCGTAGTAAGCGCTGGGCCGCGGCCCGGCACCAAGGCGCGGGGCTTCAGCGCGCGCAGCTTGTCCAGCGTGTTGGGCCACTCCTCGAGGTGCGCGTCACCGGTGTAGATGCCGGCGTTGTATTCGACCAGATCGCCGGAGAACAGCACGCGCTCCTGCGGTAACCAGACGATACTGTCGCCGCCCGTATGGCCCGGGCCGAGGTGCAGGATGCGCACCTCCAGTTTGCCCATCATCAGGCTGAGCGAGTTCTCGAACACCAGCGTGGGCCAGGTGAGACCGGGGATCGATTTCGCGCCGCGGAAAAGGCGCGGGAAGCGCCCGATCTCGCTCGCCATGTCCTGCTTGCCGCGCTCCCTGATCAGGCCGAGCGTCCTGCGGCTGGCGATGACCTGTTCGGCCTTGTAAGCCGAGGCGCCCAGTACGCGCACCGCGTGGTAGTGCGACAGCACCACATACTTGATCGGCTTGGCGGTCACCCGCCGGATGCGCCGGATGACTTCGCGCGCCATCCGCGGCGTGGCCTGGGTGTCGATCACCATCACGCCGTCGTCGCCGACGACTACACCGGTGTTCGGGTCGCCTTCGGCGGTGAAGGCGTAGGCGCTCGTGGAGAGGCGCCGGAAGGCGATTTTCTTCGGCTTGAGGTCGGCCTGGGAGGCGAAGGCTTTCATCTGCTCACTTTCTGCGACAGCTGATCAGGCAGCGAGCATGATAGACGCCAGCCGCGAAGTGCAAAAGCGCGGCACGACGGATTCGCGGATAATGTTCACTGCCGCCTCCTACGGAGTTGCGCCATGGGACGTCCGGAAAAGATTCGCCTAGGCGACGTCCTCGTCGCGCAAAAGGCGATTTCGCAGGACCAGCTGAAGAGCTCGCTCGAGCAGCAGAAAAAGAGCGGGCGCAAGCTCGGCCGCGTGCTGATCGAGCAGGGGTTCGTCAACGACGAGCAGATCTGCGACGCGATCTCGCGCCAGCTCAATATCCCCTTCATCAACCTGAAGTTCTACAACTTCAACCAGGACCTGGTGCGGCGCCTGCCCGAGGCGCAGGCGCGGCGCTTCCGCGCCATCGTGCTGGAGGACCGGCGCGCCAACATGCTGGTCGGCATGGCTGACCCGACGGATCTTTTCGCCTATGACGAGCTGGGGCGGATTTTGCAGCGCGAGATCGAGGTGGCGGTGGTAAGCGAAGCGCTGCTGCTTCAGACCATCGACCGCATCTACCGCCGCACCGAGGAGATCAGCGGACTGGCCAAGGAACTCGAGCGCGACATCGGCGACTCCTACGTCGACTTCGGCGCGCTCGGCGCGGGCGTCGGCGCGGAAGAGGCGCCGGTGGTCAAGCTGCTGCAATCGGTGTTCGAGGACGCGGTGCAGGTGAACGCCTCCGACGTGCACATCGAGCCGCAGGAAGGCAAGGTGCAGATCCGCTTCCGCATCGACGGCGTGCTCAATCCGCAGACCGACGCCGACAGCCGCATCGGGCCGGCGCTGGTGCTGCGCCTGAAGCTGATGGCGGGGCTCGATATTTCCGAGAAGCGCTTGCCGCAGGACGGGCGCCTGAACGTGATCGTGCGCGATCAGAAGATCGACGTGCGCATGTCTTCCATGCCGACGCAATACGGCGAGTCGGTGGTGCTGCGCCTGTTGAACCGCAAGGCGACGCTGCAGCGCCTGGACCGCCTCGGCATGCCGGGCGACATGCTGCAACGCTTTAATGAGCTGTTGAAACGCACCGCCGGCATGATCCTGGTTACCGGCCCGACCGGCAGTGGCAAGACCACCACGCTCTACGCGGCGCTGGCCGAGCTGAATACCGTGGACCGCAAAATCCTCACCGTGGAGGACCCGGTCGAATACCGCCTTGCGGGCATCAACCAGGTGCAGGTGAACGAGAAGATCGACCTCAGCTTCGCGCGCGTGCTGCGCTCGACCCTGCGCCAGGACCCCGACGTGCTGCTGATCGGCGAGATCCGCGACCAGGAAACCGCGCAGATCGGCCTGCGCGCGGCGCTCACCGGGCACCTGGTGTTTTCCACGCTGCACACCAAGGATGCGGCGAGCACGCCGATCCGGCTGGTGGACATGGGCGCGCCGAGCTACATGGTAGCGACCTCGGTGCACGCAGTGATCGCGCAGCGCCTGGTGCGACTGATCTGCGAGAGCTGCACCGAGGAGCGCGAGCCCGACCCGCAGGACGGGCGCTGGCTGGAGGCGGTGCTGGGATCCGGCTGGGCCGGGCGCAAGTACCGCCACGGCCGCGGCTGTTCGCACTGCAATGGCACGGGCTACGCCGGACGCACCGGCGTGTACGAGATGCTCGAGATGACGCCCGACCTGGTGCGCGCGGCGAACAAGGCCGACCCCAACGCATTTATCGATGCGGCGCGCGTGCACCTCAAGGGGCGGACCCTGACCGACCACGCCATCGCGCTGGTCGCCGCCGGGCGCACCACCGTAGCAGAGGCAATCAAGGTCGCGGTGCAGGTGGAGGACTGATGCCGGCGTTTGCCTACCGCGGCCGCGACGCGCGCGGCGGGCTGGTCACCGGCAGGCTGGAAGGCGCGAGTTCCGGCGCCGTGGCGGACCAGCTGTTGGCGATCGGCGTCACCCCGGTGGAGATTGCTCCCGCAGCCGAGAGCGTCGCCTTCGTCGCCCCCGAGTGGTGGCGGCGGCTGTCGGCGCAGCCAATTTCGGACGTCGACGTAATGTTGTTCTCGCGGCAGATGTATACGCTGCTCAAGGCGGGCGTGCCGATCCTGCGCGCTCTTGCCGGGCTGCAGCAGTCGGCGAACAATGCGTCGCTCGCCGAGGTGATCGGCGACCTGCGCATCAGCCTCGACGCCGGGCGCGAATTGTCGGCGGCGATGCGCAGCCATCCACGCGTGTTCAACCCGTTCTACATCAGCGTCATCCGCATCGGCGAGACCACCGGCAATCTCGACCAGTCATTCAACCGCATGTTCGAGTACATGGAATTCGACAAGGAGATACGCGACCGCATCAAGGCCGCAGTGCGTTACCCGATCATCGTGCTGGTGGTGATCGCGGTGGCCGTGGCGATCGTCAACTTCGCTGTCATCCCCGCCTTCGCCAAGATCTTCGAGTCGCAGAAAGTGCCGCTGCCGCTGCTCACGCAACTGCTGGTCGGCACGTCGAACTTCTTCCTGGCGTACTGGCCGGCGATGTTGGTCGGGCTCGTCCTGGCGGTGCTAGGCGGGCAGATGTACCTGGGCACCGAGCAGGGCCGCTACCTGTGGGACCGCTGGAAATTGCGCATACCGCTCGCTGGAACGATCATCCTGCGGGCGACCCTTGCGCGGTTCGCGCGCGGCATGGCACTCGCGATACGCGCCGGGGTGCCCATCGTGCAGGCCATGTCCGTGGTCGCGGAGGTGGTGTCGAATACGCACATGGCGCTGCGCATCCGCAACATGCGCGACGGCGTGGAGCGCGGCGAGACCGTGCTGCGCACGGCCACCGCAGCCGGAATTTTCACCCCCGTGGTGCTGGAAATGATCTCGGTGGGCGAGGAGACCGGCGAGCTGGACGACCTGATGACCGAGGTCGCCGACATGTACGAGCGTGACGTGGATTACGAGATCAAGAACCTGGCAGCCAACATCGAGCCGATCCTGACCATCGTGCTGGGCGTGATGGTGCTGATCCTCGCCCTCGGCGTGTTCCTGCCGATCTGGGGCCTCGGCAACGCCATGCTGAGGAAGTAGCCGGGCGCAGCCCGGTCCGTGCGTGATACCCGCCAACCGGCAGCGCAATTACCTGCAGTCCGCCCTCTATGTCGCCATCGCCGGCGTGCTCGCGGCGGTGCTGCTGGAGCGACTGCTCACTTACGCTGAGGTGGCCGAAAAAGCTGCGATGGACGCGACGGTCGGCAGACTCAGCGGGGCGCTTTACACGCGAATGGCGTATCTGGGGTTGCGCGGCGAATACCAGGCGATCGAGGCCTTTGCGAGACAGAGTCCCTTTGTGACCACCAAGGCATCGGCGGGCAACTACCTTGGCGAATTCGACGGCATGCCGGCCAGCGTGGAGACCGGCAAGTGGTTCTACGACCGCGTGCGGCACGAGCTGGTCTATGTGCCGAATCTCAAGCGGTACCTTTCGGGCGTTGACGGAGAACAATCGCCCGCCTTGATCCGTTACCGCGTCGAGGTACAGAAGGCTTCGAAATACGCCTACACCGGGGTGGCGATCAGGCCAATCAACGCCGTCAGCTGGGACCCGGCGCCGTGAGAATTGTCACTTCATTTCTGCGATCTCCGTCCGAACCAATTGACTTGTATTGACAAAGCCCGTTTGCAGGCGCTGGCGGACGCGGGTATTATCGGATCGTTAGATACAAATCCAAATTAGAGAGGGACTCATCATGCGCAAGGTCGTGCAAGCAGGTTTCACCCTGATCGAACTGGTGGTGGTGATCGTGATCCTCGGCATCCTCGCCGCGATCGCGGTGCCGCAGTTCACCGACCTCTCGGTACAAGCCAGGCAAGCGGTTGGCGAGTCGGCTTGCGGTTCACTACAGTCGTCCGCGGTGCTGCTCTACGCCTCGACTAAGTCTGCGAACCCCAGCGCCACCATCGTGAGCAACGTGATCGTGTCGGGCGGCGCTTTCGGCGGCTCGGGCTGCGCAGCACGCACTTTCACGCCTACGGGCGGCACGCCGATTGCCTGTCCGACGATCCCGGCCGCGCTATGCACGTGACGCGTTTGGCGTGTTGCTGACCTTGACCTTGCGAGGGTGTATATAGCGCCGGTGGTTGGTTTCTCGGCGGACAAGAAGGGGAGCTACGCGGCTCCCCTTTTTTTTCTGTCCCTTGCCGCCGTCTGCGCCGGTTCGCGCGTGGGTTTTGTGACTCCCTGGGCAGCAGCGGCCGCGTTGCTTGGACTTGCTGGCTGGGCTGCGGCGAGCGGCAGGGGCTTTTCTCCATCCAGGCTTTCCGTTGCGGTGTCCTGCTACGCGTTGGTGGTGGTGCTCAACACGTTGCTCGTGAGCCCCGCATACACCCCGGCCGGGCTCTTTCACCCGCTGCTGCTCGCGCTGGCGTTCGTCGCCTTCCGGCGCTTCGATGACCTGACTGAGCGTCGGGCCGCGTTGGCGGGGCTTGCGCTGGGAGCGATCCTCGCTGCGTGGGGGCTCGCGCAGATCGGCGCGCTGGGTGTGGCGCGAGCGCACGCATTGTTTGAGACACCGGCGACGTACGCGGCCGTCATCAACCTGCTGCTGGTCCCTCTGCTGGCGCTGGTAATGACTGGGCGCCGCGCCGCGCTACTGCTCGCGGCAGGGGGCCTTCTTGCGGCTGCCATGTTCGCGGCCGGAAGCCGCGGTGGCTTTCTCGCGCTGGCGGCCGGCTTGGGGGCGGCGGCCACTCTTGCGCTGCGCGCGGGGATGCTGCAGCGCCGCGGACTGGCGCTGGCGTTTGCCCTGCTCGCCGCCGGCTGGATCCTGGCGGCAGGGTTGCGCTCGATGCCGTTGGCAGGCCCGGTCGGATCAAGCGTAGAAGCGCCGCCGACCGCGGAGGCGCAGGCCGAGTCTTCCCAAGCGCGCCTCGAACTCTTCGACTTGTCCTGGAGCGCGTGGCTCGCGCGTCCTCTGGCGGGGACGGGGTACCTGACGTTCCGCCATGTACTCGAGCAGGGCCGCGCGAAGGTGCCGAGCTACGGCGAGTCGCTCGAAACCTGGTTCGTGCACAACGATTACCTGCAGACGCTGCAGGAGCTGGGTCCGCTTGGCCTGGCCGCGCTGCTCGCGCTCGTCGGGTTGCCTGCCTGGCTCGGCTATCGACGCATCCCCTTGTTGCCGGTGGAACGGCGCCAGGCGCCACTCGTGGCCGCTGCCGCGCTGACGGCAATGGGGTTTCACGCGCTGGTCGACTTTCCCTTCTACATTCCCATCTGCCTGGTTCTCTATGGTGCGCTGCTGGGCTCCCTGGATCGCAGGTTTGGGGAAGGGCATGCAAGCGCAGCACCGCCTTTGCATGCGGCAAACTGGTTCCGCGCCGTGCGCGCGGGCTGCGTGGTCCTGGCCGGCGTCATTCTGCTGCGGCCAGTGGTCGCAGAGGCTGCAGCCGAATGGGGCCTGAGCCGCTCTGCACGAGGACATTCGCAGAGCGCAGCCTTCTGGCTGGAAGCGGCCCGGCGCGTGGAGCCCGCCGACTGGCGTTACCATTGGTACGCAGGGCGATTCTGGGATGGGCAAGTATCAGTTTCCGGCAAGCGCGAGGCCGCGCGGCTTGCGGGCGAGGCCTACTCTGCAGGCTTCGCCGCCAATCCGATGGAAATTGGTAACCTGCTGGGAATGATCTCGGTGCACCGACGCCACGGCAAGCTGCTGGACGCTCCAGCCGGTTCCACTGTGCTGGAGGTTTGGGTGGCGCAAGCCGAGGCGCTTGCGCCGTTCAACCGCGCCGTGCGCCGCGAGCGCGAACTGCTTGGGGCGGCAAGGTGACGGCCTTCCGCGCCAGGGGATACACGCTAGCCGAGCTGGTGGTCGTGATCGTGATCGCCGCGATCCTCGCCGCGCTCGCCATTCCGCAGTACAACCCGGTGGCGATTGACGCCACCTGGTACCACGAGCAGGTGCGTTCCGCGGTGCGCTATGCGCAGCGGACCGCGGTGGCGCAGCGGCGCTGCATTTTCGTTTCCGTCACCGCCCCGCAGGTGGCGCTGTTCGACGGCGGCACCAATTGCGTCTTGACCGCAACGCCGGTGATCCAGCTCGCCACCGGCCAGGCGGTCGTCCTGATCGCCCCGACCGGAGTCGTCCTGAGCCCCGCACCGAACAACTTCTGGTTCAACGGCCTGGGCCAGCCGAGCGGCGCCACAGGGATCACCATCGGCAGCCGCAGCGTCGTCGTCAACGCCGAGACTGGCTATGTCCAGTAGGCACGCGCGCGGGCTGTCGCTGATCGAGGTCGTGATCTTCATCGTGGTGCTGGGCATCGGCATCGCGGGGATGGCGATCCTGTACAACCAGCTGACCCTGGCAAGCGTCGATCCGCTGGTGCGAAAGCAAGCGGTGGCGATCGCCAATTCTCTCATGGAGGAGGCCCAGCTGCGGCCGTTTACCTACTGCGATCCGGACGATCCGCTGGTGTTCACCGCAGGCAGTCCCGCAGCGTGCGGGATCCAGGAAGTGATTGGGGTGGAGGGCGGTGAGACGCGCTATGCCGATCCGCGCTTCGACAATGTCAGCGACTACAACGGTTTCGCGATGCCAAGCGTGTCCTGCCCCGGCATCTGCGACATCACCGGTATCCCCCCGATCAATGGGCTCGATGCATATGCTGCCAGCGTGACGGTCTCGAATGCAGGCGGGGATTTTCCCGCCGCAGTACCCGCCGACGCGGCACTACGGATTGCGGTCGTCGTCACTCATCCCACGGGCGTGCGGGTGGACCTCGGAGGCTACCGATTGCGCTATGCACCCAATTCGCCCTGAACGCGGCGTCACGCTAATCGAACTGGTGGTGGCGATGGTCATCGTCGGCATCGTCGTCGCCGCCGTGGTGTTTTTCCTCAGCCCGCTGCGCCAGAGCACCGATCTGGCGCTGCGCGCCGAGCTCACCGACATCGCCGACAATGCGCTGCAACGCATCGGCCGTGACGCGAGGCTCGCGCTGCCAAACAGCGTACGCATCGATTCCACCACCGTGCCCGGGTCGGTGTTCCTGGAGTTCATCGCCGTGCGCACTGCCGGGCGCTATCGGTCCGAGGGCGGCGGGCCGATCCTCGCCAGCAACTGCCCGACCGACGGCTCGGGCGTGCCTGACAGCGACCAGCTGGTGTACGACACGGCGGATACCTGTTTCACCTCGTTGGGCAAGCTGCCGGGCACCGTAGCGCCGAGCGACCAGCTGGTGCTCAACAACTACGGATTCACGGACCAGAATGCCTACCAGACTGCCGGCATTCTGAATCGGGTGACCATCGCCAGCGTCGATACCTCGCAGGCGGACCGGGATCGCATCAATTTCGCATCGACCACCTTCCAGCGCGCCCTGCACGATTCTCCCGGCAAGCGCTTCTTTGTCATCTCTGTCCCGGTTACCTACCGGTGCGACATGACTGCCGGGACGATCACGCGTCACGACGGCTACGCTCTGCAATTGACGCAGCCGACCGCCTTCGGCGCCGGCTCCCTGATCGCGGAGCACGTGCTGGCCGGCACGGGCTGCACCTTCACCTATGCGAACGTCGGCGCGCAGCTGGGCCTGCTCACCATGCGCATCACTCTGCGGCGCCAGTTGTTCGGGGGGAGTGCCGCCGAATCCGTGAGCCTTTACCACGCAGTTCACGTGAACAACGCGCCATGACCCGACCTTTGCGCCGCGCGCGCGGCTTCGCCCTGGTCCTCGCGGTGTTCCTGATCGTTTCGCTCGCGACGATCGGTGCGTACATGCTGCTTGTCTCGAACGTCCAGGTGGAAACCGGCGTGATGGATGAACAAGGAGCGCGCGCCTACCAGGCGGCACGCGCCGGACTCGATTGGGGCGCCTATCAGGTACTGCAGAATGCCGGCGGGGCATTCGCCACCACCAACTGCGTGGCGGGCACCGGCGGGGCGGCGCAGGACATTCCGCTGCTCAATCTTTCCCCCGACCCGGCCAACATTTTTCGCGCCCGGGTGACTTGTCAGGTGTTCGGACCGGAGACCGAAGGCGTCACCCCGGTGCGCACCTACCGCATCACTGCCACCGGCTGCAATCAGGCCGATTGTTCGGCGGCGCCTACAGGCCCCACCTCAGTCAATCGCCAGTTGCAGCTCACCGTCACGAGATGAACATCAGGAAATAGGATAAATTGAATATCTTCCTTCTCAAGGAATATGCATTGACAACAAGCGTTTATTGATCTATTTTAAAGTTAAATCAGCAAGTTGGAGCGAGGGATGGAATTGAAATGGCCATTTTCGCGCAGCACGCGCGAGCCGGGTTGGCTCGCCGTTAGCCTGCGGCCGGGGGAAATGAGCTTCGTGCACGGCCGGTACGCGCCGGGCGGGGAGTCGGTCGTTGACCGCTGCGGCACGCATGCGCTCGAAGGCGAATACCAGGGCGTCGAGCGCTTGGGAAAAGAACTCGGCTTCGCGCGCTACCAGTGCTCGACGCTGCTCGCGCCCGGTGAATACCAGATTCAGCTGGTCGAGGCGCCCAACGTGCCGCAGACCGAGCTGAAGACCGCAATCCGCTGGCGCATCAAGGACCTGCTGGAATACCACATCGATGACGCAACCGTGGACCTGCTGGCAGTGCCGCCAAATCCCTCGGCGGGAGAACGCGCGCAGTCGCTGTACGCAGTAACGGCGCGCAACGAGGTGATCCAGAGCTGCATCGGGCGCTTCGAAGAGGCGCGCATTCCGCTTTCGGTGATCGACATCCAGGAGACCTCGCAGCGCAATGTCGCCGCATTGTTCGAGCGCGAAGAACGAGGTCTGGCGATGCTCTATCTCGGCAATGACCTGGGCTTGCTGACTATCAATTTCCGCGGCGAACTGGTATTCGCGCGCCGCATCGAGGCCGGCATGCAGGCGCTGACTTCCGCTACCGGCGGCGCACGCGAGGAACAGTTCCAGCGCATCCTGCTCGAGCTGCAGCGCACCCTGGATCACTTCGACCGGCAATTCAACTACGTTTCCATCGCCAAGCTGATGCTGGCGCCCGAACCCGCGGAGACCGGGCTGCTGGAGTTCCTTGCGGCCAATCTGGACGTTCCCGTGGAGCGCGTGCGCCTGTCGGGGGCGATCGCCTTCGGCTCGCGCGTCGAGCTGGAGCCGCAGGAGGAGTGGCGCCTGTTCCATCTGATCGGTGCCGCGCTGCGCCACGAGTCGAAGGCGCTCTGAGGCGATCGGCATGAGCCAGCAGATCAACCTCTACAACCCGCTGTTCCTGCGCAAGGAGAAGTACTTCTCGGTGCGCACCATGCTGCAGAGCCTGGGCCTGATCGCGATTGGCTTGCTCGCCCTGTACGCCTACGCACTGATGCAGTCGCGCGGTCTGGAGAGGGTCGCCGGCGATTACTCGCAGCAGCTCGGCGCGCAACGCGAGCAGCTCCTCAAGCTGACCGGCCAGGGCGGCAGCAAGCTGCTGCAGGAGGAGGTGACGCGGCTCGACGCGGCACTGACAGGGCGCCGCGGCATGCTCGACGCACTGCAAGGCAGGGAAATCGGAAGTACGGACGGATTCTCCCGCTATTTCGCGGCTTTTGGCCGCCGGCCGATGCAAGGCGTGTGGCTCACCGGTTTCAGCGTCGGCGAGAGCGGCAATGAGTTGAGAATCCGCGGCCGTGTGCTGTATCCCGACCTGGTGCCGGCGTTTCTCAAAACGCTGAATGAAGAGGAAGTCATGCGTGGCCGGCAGGTTGTCGAGCTGAAACTGGCCGCCCGGGACGAATCGGCAGCACGTGGCGCGCAGGTTTCGCCCGGCCCGGCGCGTTTCGTGGAGTTCGACCTGTCCGCACCGCTGCGCCTTGCGGAGCCCGCCAAGTCCGGCGCCAAGGGAGGCACGCCGTGAAGGCCTTTTTCAAGCGCTATGCCGAGCGTATCGACAACGCGACGCTGCGCGAGCGCTTGCTGCTATTCGGCGCGGCGGCCCTCGCACTGGTGTTCATCGTCAACGCCGCGCTGATCGACCCGTTGCGCGCCAAGAACCGCGGGTTTGTGGCGCAGACCGCGCAGCGCGAGGCCGAGTTGCGCACCGTGCAGTCCGAGGTGCAGCGGCTGGCGCAATTGCGCGCTGCCGATCCCGAGGCGCAATGGCACAAGCGGGCAGCCGAACAGCGTGCCGAGCTGGCTGCGCTCGAGGCCAGCATCGTCAAGGAGCAGCGCCGCTTCACTTCGCCCCAGCGCATGCGCCAGGTTCTCGAAGAAATGCTTGAGCGCGACAAGCGGCTCCGCCTGGTGGATTTGAAGACGCTGCCGATCGCGGATCTCGCCGGCACCCAGGGGCAGGCGGGGCGCAGTATCTTCCGCCACGGGTTGGAACTGACGCTGTCCGGCAGCTATCTGGACTTGCACGCGTACCTGGCGGCGCTCGAGCGCATGTCGACCAAGCTCTACTGGGGAAAGGTGGAGATGTCCGTGTCCGCCTACCCGGTGGTGACGTTGAAGATGACGGTATACACGCTGAGCTTCGACAAGGCGTGGCTGGTGGTATGAGGCGCGTGCTTACCTGGTCTCTCGGTGTTTCGATTGCCGGCCTGGCGTCGGCCCAGATAGCGCCGCTCGCCGATCCGACGCGGCCGCCGAGCGCCGTCACGGAAGCCGGAGGCGAAGTAGCGGCGCCCGCGGCCGCGCGCTTGCAATCGGTGCTGATCTCGCCCACGCGTCGCGTTGCCGTGATCGACGGCAAGGCCGTGGCGCTCGGTGGCAGGATCGGCGCTGCCACGCTGGAGTCGATCACCGAAAGCGCCGCAGTGCTCAGGTACGCGGACCGCAGGGAAACATTACGGCTGATGCCGGCTGTGGACAAGCGCGAGCGGCGCGTAGCTGACGCAGCGCGTTCTGCACCGGCGGCCAGTGAAAAGGGAAATCCCCGATGAAGCGACCGATCGCATCGATGTGCCTGCTGTTACTTACCGCGGCCTGCGCTATGCCGCCGCGTCCCGTGGAAGTCGACCCGACCATCAGAGCGGAAATACGCGACGCGCTCGCTGGCAGCAGGCCCGGTGCCCCGACGCCGCTTCCGGACCAGGCGCTGCTACCGCCGCTGCGCATGGAGATGCCGAGCGTCGAGGGTCGTCCGATCGACCCGCGTTTCGACCTGTCGGTGAACAATGCGCCGGCCCAACAGGTGTTCATGTCCATCGTCTCGGGCACACGCTACTCGATGCTGCTCAACCCCGAGGTCGGCGGCACGATTTCGGTCAACCTGAAGGATGTCACCATCGCGGAGGCGCTCGATTCGCTGCGCGAGTTGTATGGCTACGAATACCGCATGCAAGGCACGCGCATCTTCGTGCAGCCGGCCGGCCTGCAGACCAGGATCTATCAGGTGAACTACCTGGTGGGGCAGCGCCGCGGCACCAGCGACCTGCGCGTACAGTCGGGTTCGCTGTCGGATGCCTCGGGCCCCAGCAGTCCGCCGTCGGCGGCGTCGGCCTCCGCGCCGCTGCCGCCGAGCGGGGCCAGCCAGACTCTTGGCGGCGGGGCGCCGCGCTCGCTCGACAGCACGCGCGTGTCGACCAGCACGCTAAGCGATTTCTGGGGCGAGCTGCGTGGCGCGCTCACGTCGATCGTCGGCAACAGCGGCGGGCGCAACGTGGTCGTCACGCCGCATTCCGGCATCGTGCTGGTGCGCGCGTTCCCGCAGGAGCTGCGCGCGGTGGAACAGTACCTGCGCGAGACGCGCCTGGCGGTCGAGCGCCAAGTGATGCTCGAGGCGAAGATCATCGAGGTTACGCTGTCGGACGCTTTCCAGTCGGGCATCAATTGGGGGCTATTTCGTACCCACGCCAGCCCGCGCGGGGCCATCGGCCAGTTTGGCAACGACATTACGCTGGGCACCAGCGGTGGCAGCGCCACAATCAGCGGCGGCGGCGTCACAGCCAATCCCGCCTTGGGGACGATCGCTACCGCTGCGACGCTCGCCACCAATCCGGGAGCGGTGTTCGGGCTCGCGGTGCAGACCTCCAACTTCGCCGCCCTCCTGCAGTTCCTCGATTCGCAGGGCTCGACGCAGGTGCTGTCCAGTCCGCGCATCGCCACGCTCAACAACCAGAAGGCGGTGCTCAAGGTCGGCACGGACGAGTTCTTCGTCACCAACGTTGCCACCGTTACCTCCACCACCGGCACCACGACCCAGCAGACGCCGACCGTCACGGTGGCTCCCTTCTTTTCCGGCATCATGCTCGATGTCACGCCTCAGATCGACGAAGGCAACAGCATCACGCTGCACATCCACCCCTCGATCAGCGATGTGACGGAGAACCGCACCGTGGTGGATCTCGGCGGCTCCATTCCGCCGATCACCCTGCCGCTGGCGAAGTCCGCGGTGAACGAGTCGGACACCGTGGTGCGGGTCACCGACGGCAACATCGTTGCCATCGGCGGATTGATGAGCATTGTCAAGCGTGACAACCGCACCGGCATTCCGGGCGTGGCGGACGCCAACGTGCTGCTGCGCAATACCGATACCCAGTCGCGCAAGCGCGAGGTCGTAATCCTGCTCAAGCCGACGATCATCCGCAACGACCTCAGCTGGGGCCAGGACTTGCGCGACGCACGCGATCGCCTCGAGCGCTTCATCCCGGCGCGTCCCGCGGAGGGGACGAAGCCGCAGTGAATTACCACCGGCACTTCGGCCTGCGCGAAGCGCCGTTCGGCATCACGCCGGACACGAGTTTTTTCTACGCCTGCCGCAGCACGCAGGAAGCGCTCAACACTTTGCTGGTCGCGGTGGGCAACGGCGAGGGCTTCATCAAGATCACCGGCGCGGTCGGCACCGGCAAGACCCTGCTCTGCCGAAAGTTCCTTGCCACGCTGAACGCGGGCTGGGCCAGCGCATACCTGCCAAACCCGAACCTCGAACCGCGGGCGCTGGTGCTGGCGGTCGCCGAGGAACTGGGCGTGAATGCCGAACCCGGTGCGGACCAGCACCATCTGATGCGGGGCATTGCGCGGGCGCTGCTCGAGCACGCACGCCACGGCCGTCGAGTAGTGCTGTGTATGGACGAGAGCCAGGGCATACCGCTCGAGACGCTCGAAACGATGCGCCTGCTTACCAACCTCGAAACGGAAAAGAGGAAGCTTCTGCAGGTCGTACTGTTCGGGCAGCCAGAACTCGACCGCCGCCTGGCCTTAGAGTCGATTCGGCAACTGCGCCAGCGCATCACTTTCCAGTACGACCTGACAGGACTCGACCGCGAAGAGATTGGCGCCTACGTCGAGCATCGCGTGGCGATCGCCGGGTATACCGGCGCGCCGCTGTTCGACCATGGCGCGTTGCGCGCGCTGCAACGTGCCAGCCGTGGCGTGCCGCGGCTGGTCAACATCCTCGCGCACAAGGCGTTGCTGCTGGTATACGGCGAAGGCGGTCGCTACGCCGCGCGACGTCACGTGCGCGCCGCTGCCGCGGACACTCCCGCAACGGGACCGCAGCGCAACTGGTGGTGGCCGCGGCTTCGTGCCGGCGGCGTGGGGGGACAGGACCCGCAATGAGCATCATCAACAAGATGCTGCAGGAGCTGGATCGCCGGCACGCAGGCGCCAACCCGCAGGGGCAGGCGCGGCACCCGGAGGTGCGCGCCGTGGCGGCCCCGCGCGCGGGGCATGAATGGTTCTGGCGCTCGATTGCCGTGCTGATGCTGATCGCCGCCGGCTGGACGCTTTGGGTGGTGTTTCAGTTGCAGCCACGCTCCGTGGCCACGGAACTTGCTTACCGCGCGACCGAGAACACCCGCCGTCGTGCGCCGATCGCACCGGTAATGGCGACCGCGCCGACGCCGGCGCCGACGACAGTTGCGGCTCCCGCAACCGTTGCGCCGGCGATCCCCGTCCCGACGCCTGCGCCCGAAAAGCTTGTCGCGCCGATGGAGACCTTTAGGCTGGCGCTAACCATCGACACCCCGCTCGCGCCAGGCGCCAGGCAGTCCACGAAGTCCGTGCCCGCAAGAAGCGGCGTTGCCCAGGTCGAGGCGTCTCCGCTCAAGTCGGCAGGGTCGACGGTAGCGAGATCGACGCGCGTCGAGAAGCGCGATCGGGTGGCAGTACCGGGCGAGCGGAGCGAGGCCGAGTACCGTCGCGCGGGGTCGTTGCTCAATGCCGGGCGCGTTGCCGACGCGGAAGAGGCGCTGCTCTCTGCGCTCGCGGCCGACCACGCGCACCAGGCGGCGCGGCAGACGCTGATCGCGCTATACATCGAGCAGCGGCGCATCGAGGACGCGCGCCGCCATCTGCAGGAAGGGCTCGCGGTTAATCCCGCCTATGCGCCTTTCGCAGTGGCGCTGGCGCGCATCCACGTCGACCAGCGCAACTACAGCGGCGCTCTGGGCGTGCTGGACCGGGCGCGAACGGCAGGTGAAGGGACTGCGGACTTTCACGCTCTGCGCGGCGCGGTCCTGCAACGCCTCACGCGCCACGGCGAGGCGGCCGACGCCTATCGGCAAGCGCTCGGCGCAGGCGTACAGACTGGCGCCTCCTGGGTGGGACTGGGTATCTCCCTCGAAGCGCTGGATCGCCGTCCCGAGGCGGCGGAGGCATTTCGTCGCGGCATCGCCTCTGGAACGCTTGCCGGCGAGCTACTGGCCTACGCCGAGCAGCGCGCGCAGCAGCTGCGCTGAATCAGGCCGCGCTCGACGCCCCTTCGCTGATTTGCTCGAGTCGGTAGCCGTAGTTGTAGATCGGCACTACCCGGAACCCGGTTTCGATGCGCAAATCGAGTTTCTTGCGCACCTGGCTTACATGCGTGTCCACAGTCCGCGTGATCAGATCGCCGCTGCGCCCCCAAACTGATTCCTGCAGGTGGCCGCGCGACAGCAGGCGACCGACATTGCGGAACAGGACCACGGTCAGTTCGAATTCCTTCGGCGTCAGATCAATCCTTTCGCCGTCGCGCCGGATCTCCCCGCGCGCAATGTCGATGTCGAAAGGCGGAAACGAAAGGTGTTTTTCCTCCTCCCGCGGATAGGCGCGCCGCAACAAGGCGTGCACGCGCGCAAGCAATTCCTGGCGCCGCGCCGGTTTGACCATGTAGTCGTCGGCGCCATTCTCGAGCGCAAACACGATGTCCTGCTCCGAGTCGCGCACAGTGACGAACAATACCGGCACCGTCCTAGACACGTTGGTGCGCAGCCACATCAGCACGTCGGCGCCGGACACGTCAGGCACCTGCCAGTCCAGCAGGAACAAGTCGAAGCTCTCGCGGCCCGCATGCTTCATCGCCTCGCGGCCGGCGATATAGCCGTGCACGTCGTGCCCGTCTTCCACCAGCCAACGCTTGAGCAGCGCCAACTGGTCTGGATCATCTTCGAGAATTGATATTCGCATGTGGGGTCCCTGTGCGCGCAATCATACTGCGTGATCCCGGCCAGCCCAAGCGGCCTGTGGCAGAATCCCGCCATCCCCGAGGACCCATGCGCATAGCCCTGCTGGGCGGCGGCACCATTGCCCGCCTTGTCCTAGAACACCTCCAGCGCGGGGAACTTCCCGGTGTCGTGGTGGCGAGCATATCGGGCCGTAGCGCCAACTCGGGCGGCGCGGCGCTCGCACGGGAGTACAGCGTGCCCTTCGTAGTCGGGCGGGACGCGCTGCTGGCGACGGGCCCGCAGGCGGTGGTGGAGGCCGCCTCCCACGAGGCCGTGCGGCAGCATCTGGTGGCTTTGCTTGAAGCGGGCGTCAATGTGGTCGTGCTCTCTGCCGGGGCGCTCGCCGATGATCGGTTGCGCGACGCGGCCGAGCGCGCCGCGCGCGCCGGCGGCGCAATGCTCTACGTTCCTTCCGGCGGTATCGGCGGGCTGGACGCGCTTAAGGCGGCTTGCGTCGCCGGCGTGCACGCGGCAAGCATCCGCGTGGCGAAGCCGCCAGCCGCGTGGAAGAACATTCCCTACGTCGATGCCATGGGCCTGGACCTCGATCGCATGGCGCGGGCGCACACGCTGTTCGAAGGGCCTGCACGCGAAGGCGTGCCGCACTTTCCGCAGAACGTGAACATCGCGGCGGTGCTGGCGATGGCGGGCATCGGCTTCGACCGGACGCGCCTGGAAGTGGTGGCGGACCCGGCGCTGACTCTGAACACGCACACCATCCGCATCGCCGGCAGGACGGGCGTCATCACCGTAATCCTTGAGAACGTGCCCTCGCCGGATAACCCGAAAACCGCATGGCTCGCCTGTTACAGCGCGCTCGCCGCGCTGCGCTCTCTCGGGTCCTGCGTTCGCTACGGCACGTAAGCCCTTTAAGGGTTTGGCGAGCGCTCCGGGCCGGCCGACAGCGACTGCTTTGCGGCCTCCGCAGCCGATTTCACTCGCCAATCCTTGACTAAGCGGCGGAAAACTCACATAATTTCCGGTTTCGCCGGAGGGGTGCCCGAGCGGCTAAAGGGGGCAGACTGTAAATCTGTTGGCCTTGCGCCTACGTTGGTTCGAATCCAACCCCCTCCACCGGCATTTCGGGCGGTACAAGCGGTGTGGCAGTGCGAAAATTGTGAACTCGTAGGCGAGGAGAGCAGGCGGGTGTAGCTCAATGGTAGAGCAGAAGCCTTCCAAGCTTATGACGAGGGTTCGATTCCCTTCACCCGCTCCAACAGAGGAATTCGGCCCATGTAGCTCAGTGGTAGAGCACTCCCTTGGTAAGGGAGAGGTCACGCGTTCAATCCGCGTCATGGGCACCAGGGAATACGGCAATACCACCTAGAGACAGTTCGATACCGGAAAACAGTCATGGCCAAAGGCAAATTTGAGAGAACCAAGCCGCACGTGAACGTGGGGACGATCGGGCACGTAGATCATGGCAAGACGACGCTGACGGCGGCGATGACGCACGTGCTGGCGAAGAAGTATGGGGGTGAGGCGAAGAAC
>JANNTQ010000090.1:0-15270 GCA_031394435.1 Betaproteobacteria bacterium | reverse complement strand
GGTGAGGAAGTCCCACAGCGGCACGTGGGTGAAGAACAGCACCGATTCCTTCACCAGCACGTAGACGATGCCGATGGTGGTGAATACCGAGACCAGCGCGGCGAGGAACAGCACGCCCTCGATGGCGCGCTCGCGCAGGATGCGGGCGCGCCTTTGCTTCAGTCTTGCGCCCGCTTCTAGGGGCGGCATGGTGCCCGAGGCCAGGCCAGGTACGGCCGACATGATGGGGAAGCCCGGATTCTAGATGCAAAAAGCCCGCCCGCGGGATGCGGGCGGGCTTGGGTGCGCGCCTACAGCTTCGCTTCGCGGCGCAGCAGCTCTTCGATGGTCACGCCGACTTCAGCGACGCCGCCGAACACTGTACCCTTCTTGCCCTTGGTGACGTGCTCCCAGGCGGTCTTGTAGGCGACGTCGGGGAGCGGCACGTACTTCACTTCCTTCGCCAGCTTGGCGCCGTGGGTCCTGTAGTACTCCACGAACTCCTTCACCTCCGGCTTGCCGAGCGACTTGGCGTTGACGTAGATGAAAATCGGCCGCGCGAGCGGCGTGTAGGTGCCGGCGATCACCGCATCGAACGAGGGCAGCACGGGCTGGCCCTTCTCGTTGACGATCGGCACCGCCTTCAGCTTGTCCTTGTTCTCAACGTAGTAGGCGAAGCCGAAGTAGCCCAGACCGTTCACGTCTCGCGACACGCCCTGCACAAGCACGTTGTCGTCTTCCGACGCGGTAAAGTCACCGCGCGAGGACTTGGACTTGCCCACCACCGCCTCGGTGAAGTAGTCGAAGGTGCCCGAGTCGGCGCCCGGCCCGAACAGTTTCATCGGCTGCGCCGGCCAGGCGGGGTTGACCTGGTTCCACATCGTCACCTTGCCCTGCGCTGCCGGCTCCCACATCTTCTTCATCTCGGCGATGGTGAGCTGCTTGACGAAGCTGTTTTTCGGATTGATCACCACGGTGAGCGCGTCGAAGGCCACTGGCAGCTCGAAGTACTCGATGCCCGCAGCCTTGCAGTCGTCCATTTCCTTTTTCAGGATCGGGCGCGAGGCGCCGGAAATGTCGGTTTCGTTGCGGCAGAACTTCTTGAAGCCGCCGCCGGTGCCGGAGATGCCGACGGTGACCTTGATCTGGTTCTTCTTCGCCTTCTGGAATTCCTCGGCCACCGCCTCGGTGATCGGAAACACGGTGCTCGAGCCGTCGATCTTGACGATCTGCTGCGCGAGCGCGGGGGCAGTGGCCAGGAAAGCGCTGGCGACTGCCGCAGTAATCGTCAACTGCTTGATAATCTGCATGAAATTCTCCTTTACGAAATTCTCTGAGTTGAGCGGCGCCAGTCTAGGGCCCGCTTGTTACACCCTGATGACAGTCAAACGGTCGCCATGAGCTCGGACAGCAGCGCGGCGTAGCGCGCCATTCCAGGCGTGCTCTGCCCCGGCACCTTGGCGAGGTCATCCCAGCGGCGCAGCGCCACCGCATCGCGCGCGAACGGGCGTTCCAGGAAGCGTTTCGCCTCGGCGGACGTAAACATGCCGCCCTGCAGCTCGAGCGAGTGCTTCGATGCCGGTGACAGCGCGTCCCAATACCCGGGCACCGCACGGCACAGAAACCGCTTTGCATCGACGTGCATGCGGATCGGCTCAAGCACGGCGGCCGGGAACACACCGCGCAGAAACGGGATCGCGAGGAACTGGTGCACGTCGTCCACGTCGCGCCCGTTGTCGTGCGCAGAATGGGCGAGCAGATGGCCGAGGTCGTGCAGGAGGCTCGCCGCGACCAGCTCCGGCGCGGCCCCTGCCTCCTCGGCCAGGGCGGCGCATTGCAGCGCGTGCTCCAGCTGGCTCACCGCCTCGCTGCCGTACTGCGCGGCGCCGCGGGTCTCGAACAGCTCCACGATCTGCGCGATGGACGAGGCCATGCCGTCCCCTAGATGAAGAGCTTGCGGATCTTCGCCGACAGCAGGTCAATTGCGCTGCAGGTCAGCACGATGATGATCAGCACCGCGCAAGTCTCCGCGTAGTAGAAGCCGCGGATGATCTCCCACAACACCACGCCGATGCCGCCCGCGCCCACCATGCCGACGACGGCGGCGGCACGCACATTCGATTCAAAGCGGTACAGCGAGTAGGAGATCCAGAGCGGCAGCACCTGTGGAATCACGCCGTACGCGATCTCCTCGAGCTTGCTCGCTCCGGTCGCGCGGATGCCCTCGACCGGCTGCGGATCGATCGCCTCGACCGCCTCGGAGAACAGCTTCGCAAGGATGCCCGTGGTATGCACCCAAAGTGCGAGCACGCCGGCAAAGGGGCCCAGCCCCACCGCGACCACGAACAGCATGGCGAACACCATCTCGTTGATGGCGCGCGCCGCGTCCATCAGTCGGCGCACCGGCTGGTACACCCAGGCCGGCGCGATGTTCGCCGCACACAGCAAGCCGAATGGAATGGCGCATAGCACGGCAAGCGCGGTGCCCCAGATCGCGATCTGCAACGTGACTAGCATCTCGCTGGCGTAGACCCGCCACTCCCTGAAATTCGGCGGAAAGAAGCCAGAGGCGTACTCGGCCATGTTGCCGGAATCGCGGAACAGGTCGAGCGGGCGCATGTCCGCGCCCTTCCAGGACAGGGCCAGTACGGCGAGCAGCAATCCCCAGCCGAGGAGGCTGCCGAGGCTGCGCCCCGGCAGCGCCGCAGTGGGGTCGAACGGCGCCTTGGCGACGGCTTCGGCCATGCGCTAGTTCTTCAGCGCGGCCATCTGCTGGTTGAGCGCCGCCAGCCGGCGGTTGATGTCCTCGAGCTTCGCCTGCCGTTCGGCGGCGGTCAGCCTGTCGTCCCGCTCCACTGCAAGCTTGGACTTGAACAGCTCCAGCTGGCGGATCGGCAGCAGCTGGTTGTCATCCGACTTGCGAAAGCCGCCGATGCCGATCTTCTTCAGCGCCGCCTTCTCGCGCTCGCTGGCCCCATAGGTCACGAAGAAGTCCTGGATCTTCGCCTTCAGCTCGGGATTCAGGTCCCGGCGGACCATCATCGGGTCCGAGGGGATCAGCGGCGACTTCCAGATGACCTTGATCTCCCTGGCCTTCTCGGGATTGCGGCGGGCGAACTTCTCGAAGCTTTCGTTGTTGTTGGTGGCGACATCGACCTGCTTGCTGGCGACCGAGATCAGATTGGTCTCGTGGTTGGCGCTGCGCATCAGCTTGAAGGAGGTCTTGGGGTCGAGGCCGTGCTGCGCCATGGCGTAGTAGCCCGGCACCAGGAAGCCCGAGGTGGAGTTGGGATCGCCGTAGCCCAGCGTGAGGTTCTTCGCGTTCTTCTTCACGTCCTCGATCGAGTTGAGCGGGCTGTCCTTGTGCACGATGAGGTAGGACCAGTAGCCGATCGAGCCGTCCTCGGCGAGCTGCTGCGCGAACACCTCGGCATTGGCGCGGTCTGCGGCCTCCATGCCGGACTTGTTGCCGTACCAGGCCACCTGCACCTTGTTGAAGCGCTGCGCCTCGATGATGCCGGCGTAGTCCGGCGCGAAGAAGGCGTTCACCTTCACCCCGATGCGATTCTGCATGTCCTCGAGCAGCACGCCCCAGTCCTGCTTCAGGTTCTGCGTCGACTCGGTCGAGATGATGCCGAAATTCAGTTCCTTGGGCGCCTGCGCCTCCGCCGCGCCTACCGCGGCCGCGAGTGCGACTGCCAACAGCATGTGCTTCATCATGGTGTTCTCCTGGTTGGAATGTCCGTCATGCCCGCTTACCCCGCCTGGGCGGCGAGGCGCGCCGGGGAAACCGCCGGGCGCTCGCCCAGCGTGGAAATGTGGTCCGGCAGGGCGAGGATCTCGTCGGCCTCCGCGCCGTAGAGATCGCGCAGCAGCGCCGGCGTAAGCTGCACCGAAAGCCCGTCGTACACCACGCGGCCGGCGCGCAATGCCACCGTGCGCGAGCAGTACTTGAGCGCCACGTTGACCTGATGCAGCGACACCAGCACCGTGCAGCGATCCTCGCGATTGATGGTGGCGAGGATCTCCATCACCTTGCGCGAGGATTCCGGGTCAAGGGAAGCGATCGGTTCGTCGGCGAGTACCACTTTGGCGCCCTGCACCAGCGTGCGCGCGATCGCCGCGCGCTGCTGCTGGCCGCCGGAGAGCGTGGAGGCGCGTTGCGAGGCATGCTCGGCAATACCGACGCGCCGCAGGGCCTCGACGCCATGCCGCAGTTCGTCCCGCCTGAACCACCGCGCCAGGCTGCGCCACAGGGGCATGCGATGCAGCGTCCCTGCCATAACGTTGGTGATGAGCGGGAGCCTCCCCACCAGGTTGAACTGCTGGAACACGAATCCGATGCGCGAGCGCACGTCGCGAATATCGTGCGCCAGGCGCCCGCCGGACTGCACCGTGGCGCCGTGCACGGCGATCTCGCCGACGCCGTGGTCGCAACACACCAGCCCGGCGATGTGGCGCAGCAGCGTCGATTTTCCGGAACCCGAGGCGCCGATCAGGGCCACCATCTCGCCCGGCAGAACTTCGAGGTTCACGCCATCCAGCGCGCGGCGCGCGCCGAAGGATTTGGTCAAGCCGATGATGCGGATGGCGGGCTGCATGGGATGAGGCAGGAGGCTACGCAGGACTTGTTACGGAGCCTTGACTGAGAGATGATAGTTAGACGACGCGCAATCCTTGCCGCCACACGGCGCGCACCAGCGGCTGATCGCCGACCAACCGCACCTGCACCAGGTCAGCGCGCAAACCGGGCGCGATCGCGCCGCGGTCGTCCAGCCCCGCCGCCTGCGCAGGATTCAGCGTAACGGTAGCCAGCGCACGCGGCACGCCGAACCCGGCGTCGCGCACCAGCTGGAATGCGGCCATCAGCAGGCTCGCGGGAACATAGTCGGACGACAGCGAATCGAGCAGGCCGCACCGCGCGAGGTCCAGCGCCGCGACGTTGCCCGAATGCGAGCCGCCGCGCACCACGTTGGGAGCGCCCATGACGATGGACATGCCGCGCGCGCGCGCCGCGGAGGCCGCTTCCACCCGCGTCGGAAACTCCGAGATCACCACGCCCTCGGCATGCGCCTGCGCCACGTGCTCGGGTTTGGTGTCGTCGTGGCTCGCCAGCGCGATGCCGGCATCGCGCGCATAGTCGGCAAAGAACTTCCGGTGCGGCGTCGCGTAGCGCTCCTGCAGCTCCCTCGACTCGCGCACCGAGCGTTCGAACTTCTCGTCGGACCAGCCCTTCTTGCCGCAGTAGTAGATGCGCGCCTGCTCGATGTTCTCCCACTGGCGCTGGCCTGGCGTGTGATCCATCAGCGAGATCAGGCCGACCAGCGGGTGTCCGCGGAAGGGCTCGAACAATTCGAGCGTGTTGGGCGCCGGCAGTTCGGCGCGGATGTGCAGGCGGTGCTCGGCGCGCAGCAGGCCGTCTTGCGAAGCACGCTCGATGGCGTGCAACACGGGTGCCATGTTCTGTCCGCGCATGGCGTCGGGGTCGGCGTCGCCCACGCCGAGCGCGTCGTAGACCGTGGTGATGCCTGCCGCCGCGACCTCCGCGTCGTGCCCGAAGAGCGCCGGCAATTCGGGCCACTGCACCTTGGGCCGCGGCATCAGGTGGCGCTCGAAATTGTCGGTGTGCAGCTCGACCAGCCCGGGAATCAGCAGGTCGCCCTCCAGGTCGTGGCCGCCGCTGTGGGCGCCGCCGTCTACCGCAGCGATCCTGCCGTCGCGCACCAGCACCGAGCCGCGCACGATCTCGCCGCCCGTTACCACCCTGCCGTTGGCGAGGACCAGGTCCATCAGTGGAATCGCACCGTGCGCGTGGCGACCGCCTCGCGCACCTTCTGGTCGTGGAAGATGCCCACGATGGCGCTGCCCCATGCGCGCGCCTCGTGGATGAGCGAGACCACGGTCTGGCGGTTGTCCGCGTCGAGCGACGCGGTCGGCTCGTCGAGCAGCAGCACCGGCATTGGCCGGATGAATCCGCGCGCCACGTTGATCCTCTGCTGCTCGCCGCCCGAGAACGTGGCGGGCGGCACGCTCCATAGCCGCATCGGGATGCGCAGGCGCAGCAGCATGTGCTCGGCGCGCTGGCGCGCATCCGCAGTGCCGTGCAGGGGCTCCATCACCACTTCCAGTGCCGGCACGCGCGGCACCACGCGCAGGAACTGGCTGACGTAGCCGATCGTGTCCCGGCGCAACGCGAGCAGCTCGCGTTCCGACGCCGCTGTCACCTCGGTGTCGCCCACCCGCACGCTGCCGGCCGTGGCGCGGTAGTTGGCGTACAGGCACTTGAGCAGCGTGCTCTTGCCGGCGCCGGAGGGACCGTCAAGCGCGACGCATTCACCCGGCTGCACCTCGAGGTCGATGCCTTCCAGCACCGGCAGTTCGACGCCGCCCTGGTTGTGCAGCGTGAAAACCTTGCCCAGGCCCTGCACCGAGATCATGGCTGCAGCACCGAGGACACGAGCAGCTGCGTGTAGGGATGCTGCGGATCGTCGAGTACCTGGTCGGTGATCCCCTGCTCCACCGCGCGGCCGTCCTTCATCACCAGCATGCGGGGCGCGAGCAGCCGCGCGACCGCGAGGTCGTGCGTGACCACGATGGCGGCGAGGCCGAGGTTGCGCGTGAGCGAGCGTAGGAGATCCAGCAGCCGCGCCTGCACCGAAACATCCAGACCCGAGGTCGGCTCGTCCATGAACACGAGGCGCGGGCGCGTGACGAGGTTGCGCGCGATCTGCAGCCGCTGCCGCATGCCGCCCGAGAACGTCTGCGGCGAATCGTCGATGCGCGCGGCGTCCATCTCCACGCGCGCGAGCCAGTCCGCGGCCTCGCCGCGGATGCGCCCATAGTGGCGCTCGCCCAGCGCCATCAGGCGCTCGCCGACGTTGGCGCCCGCCGACACGTTCATGCGCAGGCCGTCTGCGGGATTCTGGTGCACGAAGCCCCAGTCCGTGCGCGCAAGCAGCCTGCGCTCGGCTTCCGAAAGGTCGAACAATTCGCGTTGTCCCTCGTGGCGCGTGAGAAAGCGAACCGCGCCGGCATCGGGCCGCACGCGCGCGGAAACGCAATTGAGCAGCGTCGTTTTTCCGGAGCCCGACTCGCCGACCACCGCCAGGACCTCGCCGGGCCACAGGTCGAAGGCGACATCCTCCACCGCAGTGCGCGTGCCATAGCTCTTGCGCAGGCCGGCGACCGAGAGGAGCGGCGTCATGCCGCCGCCTTGCGGCTGCGCCGGCTGCCGCAGTAGTCGGTATCCGAGCACACGAACATGCGCCCGCCGCGGTCGTCGGTGACAACTTCGTCGAGGAAGCTGTCGGTCGCGCCGCACAGCGCGCAGGGGCGGTTCCAGCGCTGCACTTCGAACGGATGGTCCTCGAAGGCAAGGCTCTGCACGCTCGCGTAGGGCGGCACCGCGTAGATGCGCTTCTCGCGCCCCGCACCGAACAGCTGCAGCGCCGGGTTCATGTGCATCTTCGGGTTGTCGAACTTCGGGATCGGCGAAGGCGCCATGATGTAGCGACCGTTCACCTGCACGGGGTAGTCGTAGGTGGTGCTGACGTGCCCGAAGCGCGCGATGTCCTCGTAGAGCTTGACGTGCATCAGGCCGTACTCCGCCAGGCCGTGCATGCGCCGTGTCTCGGTCTCGCGCGGCTCCAGGCGCTGCAGCGGCTCGGGCACCGGCACCTGGTAGACGATGATCTGGCGCTCGTGGAGCGGCGTCTCGGGGATGCGGTGCCGCGTCTGGATGATCGTTGCGTCGCGCGTGCGCTCCGTGGTGGCGACACCCGCGGTGCGCTCGAAGAAGCGGCGGATGTTCACCGCGTTCACCGTGTCGTCCGCCCCCTGGTCGATCACCTTCAATACGTCGGTCGGGCCGAGGATCGCGGCGGTGACCTGAATACCGCCCGTGCCCCAGCCGTAGGGCAGCGGCATCTCGCGCGAGCCGAAGGGCACCTGGTAGCCGGGGATCGCCACCGCCTTGAGGAGGGCGCGGCGGATCATGCGCTTGGTGCGCTCGTCGAGATAGGCAAAGCTGTAGTGGCTATCCCTCACCTGGCCTCACCGCATCTTCCTCACCAGTTCCAGCTCGGCCTGGAAGTCCACGTAGTGCGGCAGCTTCAGGTGCTGCACGAAGCCGGAGGCCTCCAGGCTGTCCGAATGGGACAGGACGAACTCCTGCATCTGCGCCGGCGACTCGACGCGCTCGCCCAGTTCTTCCGCGCGCAGCGCGCGGTCCACCAGCGACATCGCCATCGCTTTGCGCTCGCAGTGGCCGAAAGCGAGCCCATAGCCGCGTGTGAACTGCGGCGGCTCGCACTTGGAGCCGGCGAACTGGTTCACCATCTGGCATTCGGTGAGCGCGATCTCGCCGATCACCACAGGAAAACCGAGTTCCTCGGGCACCAGCTCGACTTCGACCGAGCCGTAGCGGATCTCTCCGGCAAACGGATGGCTGTGTGCGTATCCGCGCTGCGTCGAGTAACCCATGGCGAGAAGGAAGCCCTCGTCGCCGCGCGCGAGATTCTGCAGGCGCGTGGCGCGGTCCGCGGGGAACGCGAGCGGCTCGCGCGTGAGGTCCGCCGGCGCCGGGTCGCCCTCGGCCGGCACCTGCCGCTCGATGAGCCCCTCCCGATCGAGCAGATCCAACACTGGGGGGAAATCGGGGTCAGAGCCCGGTTTCCCTTGTGAGACGAAATCGGGCTCTGACCCCGATTTTTCCTCCAGCGAGAAATCGAGCAGTCTTTGCGTGTAGTCGTAGGTCGGGCCGAGGACCTGGCCGCCAGGCAGGTCCTTGAAGATGGCCGAGATGCGCCGCTGCAGGCGCATAGCCGCGGATTGCACGGGCCGCGTGTAGCCCAGCCGTGGCAGCGTGGCGCGGAACGCGCGCAGCAGGAAGATCGCCTCGATGAGGTCACCCGCAGCCTGCTTGATGGCGAGCGCCGCCAGGTCCGGGTCATAGACCGAGCCCTCGGTCATCACGCGGTCCACCCCGAGGCGCAACTGCTGCTTGATCTGCTCGAGCGTCAACTCGGGCACCGCGGCATCGCCGCGCCGCGCTTCCGCCACCAGACGCACGGCGTGGTCGATCGCCGCTTCGCCGCCTTTCACCGCGACGTACATGTCAGGCCTCGATGCGCGTGGTGCGCGGCAGGCCGCAGATCCGCGTGCCACAGGCGAGGAACAGGTCCACGCCGCACGGGAAGCTCTTCGCGTTTTGCCGCCATTGCGCGAGAAAATCCACGCCCAGTCCCGCGACGTGCAGTCGCGCTTCGCCGCGGATGCCTGGGCCCGAGAGGCGCCAGGATCCGCTGTCGGACAGGGCCGCGGCCTGCACAACGAGCGTCGCCGCGCGGTCCGGGTATACCGTGGAGCCGAGCTCGAAGCCGCCGAGCCGCGGCAGCTCCGCCGGCGCTGCCACCAGCGCGAAATCTGCCTGTCGCGGCTCGCCGACCAGCACGCAACCTGTGTGGAAGCGCAGGTACCCTGCTGCCGCGCCATTGAGCGACGGCGAGAGCCACAGGCGGCAGTCCTGATCGAGAAGCGCGAGCAGCAGCGCATTCGCCGCGGGGTGCACCCCCGGCGGCGGCGCGGGCACCTCGCCGCAGTCCTGCAGCGTACCCGGACGCGACAAGGCTGCGAGGCCGCGACGGAACACCGCCTGGCTCTCCAGGGTGGTGTCGGCGAACCCCGGCGCGACGTCGGCCAGATCGAGCATGACTACTCTCCCGCTTCCCGCGCCAGCGTGAAGAACTCTACCTTCGTCGCCCGCGCTTTGCTGCGCTGGCGTGCGGCGTCGGCCTGCAGCCGTGCGCGCACCGGCTCGACGAGCTCGCGGCGCACCGCGGCTGCTTCGGTGGTCTGCAACAGCGCGTCGGCGAGCGCAGCGATTTCCGCCTTGCGCGCGGAGCGGCCCTGCACGTAGGCAACACCGGAGGCTGCTGCCTCGAGCTTGAGCGCGCAGCGCGTGATCGTCATCTCGCCGAGATTGAACTGCACTCCCGTGCCGCCCGCGCGCGCCCGCACCATCACCAATCCGATCTCTGGCCTGCGCAGCCAGGACACCGCGCGCTGCGGCTGGCGCGCGGCCCAAGCCTCCAGCAGCTGCAGCGGCGCGCGCGCAAGCAGCCCCATCCATTCCCTGCGTTCACTTTCCTGACACATCGAAGCGGCAAGCTGCATGGCGCCATGCATGCTAGCGAGCTCTTGTGACCGTTTGTTTACGCTATGCGCTCTACTACGCGCCCGCGCCAGGCAGCGCGTGGGCGCGCTTCGGCGGGGCGTGGCTCGCGCCCGCGCATCCGCTGCTCAATCATCCCAGGCGCTATGGGTTCCATGCGACGCTCAAGGCGCCTTTTCGACTGCACTCTGACGCCAGCATCGAACAGCTAGTCGAGGAACTCGACGCCTTCGCGCGTGCGCAGGCCGCGTTCAGCGTGCCGCAGATGCAACTCGCCCACCTGGACGATTTCCTCGCCCTGGTTCCCGCGTCGCCCGAGCCGCGCCTGGACGCGCTCGCTGCGCATTGCGTAAAGCGCTTCGATCGCTGGCGCGCCCCCTCAACGCCGCGGAACTCGACCGGCGTCGGCGCGAGCCGCTGACGCAACGCCAGGAGGCGCTGCTGGCGCGCTGGGGCTACCCGCATGTGCTCGATGAGTACCGGTTTCACATGTCCCTGACGGGCCCGCTGCACGGCGCGCAGCCGCCGCAAGTGCCGCCGCTACCCGCGGAGCCGCTGCGCATCGACGCGGTGACCATCTTTGAGGAACAGGCACCGCAGGCGCACTTGCGCGCGATCCACCGCGCGCCATTCGCGCGCCGCGGGCGCCTGGTGTGCGTCGTGGGTGCCTCGGGCAGCGGCAAGGACTCGGTGATCGACTGGGCGCGCGAGCGCCTGCCCGCTGACGTGGTGGTCGCGCGGCGCACCATCACGCGCCCGGAGCGGGAATATGGCGAGCAGCATCGGCCGGCGGACGATGCGCTGTTCGATGCAATGCGGGAGCGCGGAGAATTCGCCATGCATTGGCGCGCGAACGGCCACCGCTACGGCATCGGCCGCGAAATCGATGCCTGGCTCGGCGCGGGGCGCACGGTCGTGGTGAACGGATCGCGCGAGTACCTGCCGCGTGCGGCAGCGGCGTATCCGCAGCTCGAGGTGGTGCACGTCACGGCCCCAGAGGACTTGCTGCGCGAGCGGCTTGCGGCGCGCGAGAGAGAGGAAGCAGGCGCGATCGAGGCGCGCCTTGCGCGCCGGCCGGCGGTGCCCGCTGCGGCGCTCGAGATCGCGAATGTCGGTGCGCTCGACCAGGCAGGCGCGCGACTGCTGCGTTTTCTCGCGCCCGGTGGCTAGGCCACCGGCGTTTCGCGTCCGGCCCTGCCGATCTCCTCCAGCTTCTTCTTCAGCACCAGCCGGTCGAGCTTGTCGAGCGGCAGGTTGATGAACAGGTTGATGCGCGCGCTGAGCTCCGTGTAGGCGCGGAAGAACGCCCTGCGCTTCTCCGCGTCCGTGCCGGCCACGGCCGCCGGGTCGTTCACGCCCCAGTGCGCGCTCATCGGCTGCCCCGGCCAGAGCGGGCACACCTCGCCGGCCGCGTTGTCGCACACGGTGAAGACGAAATCGAGCGCCGGTGCGCCCGACCTGGCGAACTCGTCCCAGCTCTTCGAGCGCAGGCCGGCTGTATCAATTCGGTTCTTCTGCAGCAGCTCGAGGGCGAATGGATTGACCTTGCCGCCCGGGTGGCTGCCCGCGCTACAGGCAGCGAAGCGACCCTTGCCGGCGACGTTCAGGTATGCCTCGGCCATGATCGAGCGGGCCGAGTTGCCGGTGCACAGGAACAAGACGTTGAATGGCGTATGCGACATGCTAGTAATCCTCTGGATTTCGACGCGGATGATCAACTGTCCGAGTAGCCGACGACAAGTTACATTTTTGTTGCGGGCTCCTAGAATGAGGGCACGGCATGAGTCACGACCACAACCACCGCCACCCTGCTCCTGGTCGGGAGCATGCCGAGCCCGTCCTCTGGCGCGCCGCGGCCTTCACGCTCGCATTTGCTGCGCTCGAAGCGCTGGGCGGCTGGTGGACCGGTTCCCTCGCGCTCGTCTCGGACGCCGGACATATGCTGACCGACGGCGCGGCGCTGGCGCTGGGCGCGCTCGCCGGCTGGATGGCCGGGCACCCGCCCTCGCGCCGGCACTCCTACGGCTTCGGCCGCGCCGAGATCTTCGCCGCTGTCATCAACGCCGGCACGATGCTCGCAATCGCGGCGGCAATCGCCTACGAGGCATTCACCAGACTCGGGCAGCCGCGCGAAATCCAGGGCGGGATGGCTGCCGCGATCGCGCTCGCCGGCCTGGCGCTCAATCTCGGCATCATGAAGTGGCTCGCGCCGCACAAGCACGACATGAACGCCCGCGCCGCCGCCCTTCACGTGCTGGGCGACACGCTGGGCTCGGTCGGCGCGCTGGTGTCCGGTACCGTCATCCTGCTCACCGGCTGGACGCCCGTGGACGCCATCGCTGCGCTGTTCATCTGCCTGCTGATCGCGATCTCCAGCCTGCGCCTGCTGCGCGAAGGTGTGCATGCGCTCATGGAGGGTGTGCCCTTGAGGCTGTCGGTGGACGCGGTGGGCACGGAACTGGCGAGGGTCGACGGCATCACATCGGTGCACGACCTGCACATCTGGACGCTGTCCGGAAGCCGGATCGCGCTCTCGGCGCATGTGGTCGTGCGCGACCTGTCTCGCTGGGACCGCACGCTGCAGGTACTGCAAAGCGTGCTGCGCGAGCGCTTCGGCATCGAGCACGTCACGCTGCAGCCGGAATCTCCCGCACGGGCCGTGGTGCAGATGCCTGTCCCCGATCCCCATCGCGAGCGGGGATAGTCGATTCCGGCAGCGTCATGCGGTGCTTCGTTCGTACCAGCGCTGCGAGCGGTTGACGACGTGCACTACCGAGAGCATGACCGGTACCTCGACCAGCACCCCCACCACCGTCGCCAGCGCGGCGCCGGAGTCGAACCCGAACAGGGTGATCGCCGCAGCCACCGCCAGCTCGAAGAAGTTGCTCGCGCCGATCAGCGCCGACGGGCCCGCCACGCTGTGCGCGACGCCGAGGCGCCGGTTGAGCCAATAGGCGAGCGCTGAATTGAAGTAGACCTGGATCACGATGGGCACCGCCAGCATGGCGATGATCAGTGGCTGCGCCAGGATTTGCCGGCCCTGGAACGCGAACAGCAGCACGATGGTCGCGAGCAGCGCTGCCGTAGAGATGGGCTGCAGGCGTGCCAGCGTCGTCTGCAGCCGCGCCGCGCCGCGCGCCAGCAGCACCTTGCGCCAGGCTTGCGCTATGGCCACCGGGATGACGATGTAGAGGAGCACAGACGTCAGCAGCGTTTCCCAGGGCACCACAATCGCAGACAATCCCAGCAGAAGCGCGACGATCGGCGCGAAGGCGACGATCATGATCGCGTCGTTCAATGCCACCTGGCTGAGCGTGAAGTACGGATCGCCCTGCGTCAGCCGGCTCCAGACGAACACCATGGCGGTGCACGGCGCCGCGGCAAGCAGGATCAGTCCCGCGACATAGCTGTCGATCTGTTCAGCCGGCAGCAACGGCGCGAACACCTGCCGCAGAAAGAACCAGCCGAGCAGCGCCATGGAGAACGGCTTCACCAGCCAGTTGATGGCCAGCGTCACGCCGATGCCGCGCCAGTGCTGCCGCACCTTCCCCATCGCCGCGAAGTCGATGCGCAGCAGCATCGGGATGATCATCACCCAGATGAGCAGTCCGACCGGGACGTTGACCCGCGCCACTTCCAGGCGGCCCAGCGCCTCAAATGGCGACGGCAGCCACTGGCCGAGCGCGATGCCGGCGACGATGCACAAGAACACCCACAGCGTCAGCCAGCGTTCGAACAGCCCCATTCAGGAACTTGCCGGCGCGCAGCAGGCCGCCTTTGCTTCTCTCAACTGCAGGCGCGTGTCATCCCCATAGCGCGGCGCGCCTTCCAGCGTGTGGAACGACTCCCAGGCGATGCCCTGCGGGTCGATGGTCCAGTGCTTGTCGCTCTTCGCATAGCAGCAGGTGGCGTTCTTCTGGTCCATGATCGCCACGTCGGCCTGTGCCAGTTGCGAGCGCAACCCCTCCTGCTCCGAGGCGTTCTCCGCCTGGATGCCGAGATGGTCAACGCCCGTCTTCGCGCCGCGCTGCGAGATGGCGAAGTTGATGCGCGGGTCCTCCAGCTGCCACTTGGCGTAATCCGCCCTCTTTACCGTGGGCTCGGCGTCGAACATCGCCTTGTAGAAGCGGATGCTCTTTTCGAGGTCATGCACGGCGACGTGCACGTGAAATCTTTTCATGCGGGTCTCCTGTAGAAGGTGCGCACGCCCGGCCACTGCAGCAGTTCTCGCTGAGGTAGCCGACGAGCGCGTTCATGGCCTGGAAATCGGCCGAATAGATGACGAAGCGGCCCTCCTGCCGGCTCTGGGCCAGCCCGGCGCGCGTGAGTCCGGCCAAGTGGAAGGAAAGCGTGGCCGGCGGCAGGTCGAGCTTTTCGCCGATCTGCCCCGCCGCCTTGCCCTCTGGCCCCGCCTGCACCAGGAGCCGGAAGATGCGGAGCCGGGATTCCTGCGCCAGCGCACCGAGTGCCTGGACCGCCTGCGTCGTTTCCATATTTCCAATATTATGGAAATATTAACAAATTGGCAAGCTCCCCGCTTGTGCGGCCGTGCCGGTGCGGTCCTGCTGCCAGTCGAACCCCGTCGGCAGTCAGTCCTCGAGGTGCGCAGAAGCGACGCCCGAACTGCTGCCTAATTTGCAAGTGCCAGCACCAGGAGATAGCGAGTGAAACGACCAACTGCCATCCATGCAAGCGCCGCGATCCAGTTCACCCGCAGCCAGCCGGCTGCCGCGCAGAGTGCATCGCCCACGACCGGCAGCCAAGCGAGCAGCGTCGCTGGCGCGCCGTAGCGCTTCAGCCACGCGAGTGCCCTGGTGCCGGATTTCTTTTCCGGCGCGAGTCTGCCGATCAGATAAGTTGTCATGCCGCCCGCGGTGTTGCCGAGCGTCGCGAGCGCGACCGCCAACGCCGCGTTGCCCGGGTGGAGCTTGAGGTAGCCGAATAACACCGCTTCCGAGGAGAACGGCACCAGCGTTGCGGCAAGAAAGCTGGCGAGGAACACGCCGGCAAGACCGCCTTCAGGCGAGAGCAGTGTTTCCATGGGGCCTGTGCTAGGCTTTTCGCGATGAGACGTGAAGATTATCTCGAGCGCATCCTGCGCGCTCGGGTTTACGACGTGG
>JANNTQ010000065.1:0-2334 GCA_031394435.1 Betaproteobacteria bacterium | reverse complement strand
GGGACGGTGTTTGCGCAACCGGACTTGCGGTAGCATCGCCCGCTTCACCATACGGGGAGAAATTAGCATGGCTGCTCAAGACAAGGTCGCCATCGTGACCGGTGCCTCGGCCGGCATCGGCAAGGCCAGCGGCTTGGCACTGGTCAAGGCGGGCTGGAAAGTCGCGTTCGCCGCGCGACGCGCCGAGTTGCTGGACAAGATCGTCGCCGAGTGCGGCGCCGACAGGGCGCTCGGCGTGGCCACGGACGTGGGCAAGCCGGAGTCGGTGAACAACCTGTTCGCGAAGACGCAGGAAAAATTCGGCCGCCTCGACCTGCTGTTCAACAATGCCGGCATGGGCGCGCCCGCGGTACCGCTCGACGAACTGCCTTACGAGAAGTGGCTGGAGGTGGTAAACGCGAACCTGAACGGCATGTTCCTGTGCACCCAGCAAGCGTTCCGCCTGTTCAAGGCGCAGAGTCCCAAAGGCGGCCGCATCATCAACAACGGCTCCATTTCGGCGCACGCACCGCGACCATTCTCGGTCGCCTACTCCGCCACCAAGCACGCGGTGACCGGCCTCACCAAGTGCATCGCGCTCGACGGCCGCGCGCACGACATCGCCGGCTGCCAGATCGACATCGGCAACGCCGCTACCGAGATGACCGAGCGCATGACCACGCGGATGCCGCAGGCCAGCGGCGCGACGATGGTCGAGCCGCGCATGAACGTGCAGCACGTCGCGGACGCCATCGTGCACATGGCAAGCCTGCCGCTGGACGCCAACATCCTCACCCTGACGGTGATGGCGACCAAGATGCCCTTTGTGGGACGCGGCTAAGCGACGAGTTTCGGCAGCACCGCGCTGATCGATTCGTTGAATACGGCGTCGGCGAGATCGTCGAAGGGAGTCGGCTCGGCGTTGACGATCACCAGGCGCGCGCCGGCGCGCTTGGCGATTGGCACCGCCCCGGCAATCGGGTAGACCTGCAGGCTGGTGCCGACGGACAAGAAAAGGTCAGCTTCAGCCGCCGCTTGCATGGCGCGGTCGATGACCTCGGGCACCAGCTGCTGGCCGAAGGAGATGGTCGCGCTCTTGAGGATGCCGCCGCATGTGCGGCAGGAAGGGTCCTCTTCTCCTGCGCGCACGCGCGCCAGGGCCTTTTCCATCGGCGCACGCTCGCCGCAACTCATGCAGACGACCTTGCGCATGGTGCCGTGCACCTCGATCACCTTCTCCGGCGAGTGGCCGGCGATCTGGTGCAGCTCGTCGATGTTCTGGGTGATGAGCGCGTGCAATTTGCCGCGCTTTTCCAGTTCCACCAGCGCGTGGTGGCCGGCATTGGGCGTCGCCTTCCACGCCGTGTGCTCCAGGCGGCTTTGCCAGGAAAGGCGCCGTACCTCCGGGTCGGACATGTAATAGCGGATGTCGGAGAGCTTCTCGGCCTTCGGGTTTTTCGTCCACACGCCCTGGGGCCCGCGGAAGTCCGGGATGCCGGAGTCGGTCGAAATGCCCGCCCCGGTGAGCACCACGACGCGTTGCGCCTTTGCGATCCAGCCGCGCACGTCTTGCATGCGCCTAGTCTAAACTGGGCGGCGATGAAGCTCGGCGACCTGACTGTCAACCGCCTAGGCTTCGGCGCCATGCGCGTCTGCGGGCCGCAGGTGTGGGGTCCGCCCAAGGACAGGGCCAACGCGCTGAGGGTGCTGCGCCGCGCCTACGAGCTCGGCCACAACTTTTTCGACACTGCGGACAGCTACGGCCCCGAAGTGGACGAAGTGCTGATCGCCGAAGCGCTGCATCCTTACCCCAGGGATCTGGTCATCGGCACCAAAGGCGGCCTGCTGCGGCCGAGCGCACCGCGCTGGGATCCCGATGGCCGTCCCGAGCACCTGCGCCGCGCGCTCGAAGGCAGCCTCAAGCGCCTGAAGCTCGAGCGTATCGACCTGTACCAGTGGCACGCGCCCGACCCACGCGTGCCGTTCGCCGAATCCTTCGGCGCGCTGGCTGCGTTGCAGAAGGCCGGCAAGATCCGGCACCTCGGCCTGTCGAACGTGAGCGTGGGGCAGCTGAACGAGGCGCGGCGCATCGCGACCGTGGTCTCGGTGCAGAACAGTTACAGCGTCGACAATCGCGCCGCGGAGGACGTGCTGCAGACCTGCGAGAAGCTCGGCCTCGCCTTTCTGCCCTGGTATCCGCTCGGGGCAGGCTCTGCGCTCAGATTGGCGAAAGTGAAACAGGTCGCCGCGCGGCTCCAGGCCACGCCGGCGCAGGTGGCGATCGCCTGGCTGCTGGCGAAGTCGCCCGCGATGCTGCCGATCCCAGGTACGGGCAGGCTCGAGCACCTGGAGGAG
>JANNTQ010000019.1:0-4557 GCA_031394435.1 Betaproteobacteria bacterium | reverse complement strand
CATCTACGACCACGTCATCCTGGTATTGAAGGGCGTATCGCTGCAGGTGCGGGAAGGCCAGATCGTGGCGCTGCTCGGCGCCAACGGCGCCGGCAAATCGACCACGCTGAAGGCCATCTCCAACCTGCTGCGCGCCGAGCGTGGCGACGTGACCAAGGGCCACATCGAGTTCAAGGGCCAGCGCATCGACCAGCTCAACCCCTCAGAGCTGGTGAAGCGCGGGATCTGCCAGGTGATGGAAGGCCGGCACTGCTTCCAGCACCTCACCGTCGAGGAAAACCTGCTGACCGGCGCTTACACGCGCGGTGGCGCCGACCTGAGCGCCGACCTGGAAAAGGTCTACCGTTATTTCCCGCGCCTGAAGGAACGGCGCAAGGCGCAGTCCGGGTACACCTCGGGCGGCGAGCAGCAGATGACCGCCATCGGCCGTGCGCTGATGGCGCGGCCGCAGATGATCCTGCTGGACGAGCCCTCGATGGGCCTCGCGCCGCAGCTGGTGGAGGAGATCTTCCAGATCGTGCGGGACCTCAACCAGAAGGAAAAGGTGAGCATCCTGCTCGCTGAGCAGAACACCAACATGGCGCTGAAGTACGCCGATTACGGCTACATCCTGGAGAACGGCCGCGTGGTGATGGACGGCGAGGGCAAGTCGCTCGCCGAGAACGCGGACGTGAAGGAGTTCTACCTCGGCTTTTCCTCGGGCGAGCGCCGCAGCTTCCGCGACGTGAAGTCCTACCGGCGCAGGAAGCGGTGGCTGTTGATTTCTACGACGCGCTGGAAGCGCGTCGGCCGGAGGAGCGCGAAGCTGCGCTGATGACTGCGCTGCCAAAGCAGCTGGCGCATGCCAAGCAGAACGCTCCCGGCTGGGCGCGCATCCTCAAGGACGTCGAAGCCGCTAGCGTTGTTTCCCGCGCCGCGCTGGCGAAGCTGCCGGTGACGCGCACGTCGGATCTCGCCGACCTGCAGAAGGCAACGCCCCCGCTCGGCGGTCTGAACGCCACGCCGGTCAGCAAGCTCGCCAAGCTGTACGTTTCGCCCGGGCCGGTCTACGACCCTGAGGGGCAGGGCGGGGACTGGTGGCGCACGGCGCGGTCCCTTTACGCGGCGGGGTTTCGCGCTGGCGACCTGGTGCTGAACGCCTTTTCCTATCACTTCACGCCCGCGGCCTCGATGGTCGAACACGGCGCGCTCGCCATCGGCTGCACCGTGGTGCCGGGCGGCACCGGGCAGACCGAGATGCAGGCGGCGGCGATCCGCGACCTGCGCATCAACGGCTTCGGCGGCACGCCTTCGTTCCTCAAGCTGATCGTGGAAAAGGCTGACGAGCTGAAGATCGACATCTCGTCGCTGAAGAAAGCCATCGTCGGCGCCGAGTACCTGCCGCCTGCACTGCGCCAGGCGATGGCCGCGCGCGGCATTCGCGTGATGCAGCTTTACGCCACGGCGGACATTGGCCTGCTCGCCTACGAGAGCGCGATGCCGGACGGCAAGGTCAACGAAGGCATGATCCTGGACGAAACGCTGATTCTCGAGATCGTCCGCCCCGGTACGGGCGACCCGGTGCCCGCAGGTGAGGTCGGCGAGGTGGTGGTGACCTCGCTCAATCCTGACTACCCATTGATCCGTTTCAGCACGGGTGACCTTTCCGCGGTGCTCGCGGGGACCAGCCCCTGCGGCCGCACCAACATGCGCATCAAGGGCTGGATGGGGCGCGCCGACCAGACCACCAAGGTGCGGGCGATATTCGTTACGCCCAAGCAGGTGGGCGAAGTGCTGCTCCGCCACAAAGAGGTCCTGAAGGCGCGGCTGGTGGTGGAGGGCGAGACCGGCAATGACCGCATGACCTTGAAATGCGAGGTGAAGGAGCGGCCTGCGGGGCTGGCGGAGGCGATCGTGGCTTCGATCCGCGACGTCACCAAGCTGCGCGGCGAGGTCGAGCTGATGGCGCCGGGAAGCTTGCCGAACGACGGCAAGGTGATAGACGATACGCGTAAGTACACCTGAGAAAATCCAAGGAGGAGGAAAGACCATGTTGCGTATTTTGTTTGCCCTCGCGCTCGCCTGCTTCACAGGATCGGCCTTGGCGCAGTCGGGCAAAGTGGAAGTGCTATGGCTGGGCCATGCGACTTTCCGCATCACATCGCCAGGCGGCAAAGTAATCGTGATCGATCCATGGCTGCAGACCAGGGCGAATACGCCACCTGCATTCAAGGACCTCGCTGCGCTCGGAAAGGTGGACGCGTTGCTCGTCACGCACGGGCACCCGGATCACGTGACGGACGCGCCCGCGCTCGCGAAAATGCACAACGTGCGTGTCTACACTTCGTCGACGCTGCTGCGCACCCTTGCCGAAGTCGGCGTGTTGCCGCCGGAGCTTGGCGGCCCGATGAACAAGAGCGGCACGGTGACGCCTCTCGGCCCGGACATCAAGATCACCATGGTGCGGGCCGAACACAGCGCCGAATACGTCTGGCGCAACCCCGCTACGGGAAAGGACGAAGTTCGTTACGGCGGCGAACCGGGCGGCTTCATCGTCGAGTTGGAGAACGGCTTCAAGATCTACCACATGGGTGACACTGGTCTTTTCGGCGACATGAAGTTCATCGGCGAGTTCTACAAGCCGGACTTGGTGCTGGTGCCGATTGGCGGCACGCTCACGATGAATGCGCAGCTTGGTGCGTATGCGATCCGCGAGATGATCAAGCCGCGTTTCGCCATCCCCATGCACTTCGGCACATTGCCGATCCTCGCGGGCAAGCCGGAGGATTTCGCCAAAGGCCTGGAAGGGTCTTCGACGCGGGCGATCATCATGAAACCCGGTGAAGAGGTAAAGTTCTAGCTCTTGCGCGCCGCGCCGACCGGCAGCGCGTCTGCGCGGCGGATCTCGTCGTTCCTCAGTGCCGCGGGATCGGCGAGGAACGCGTTGACGAAGCCGATCGAATCGGCGCCCCAGAAGAGCTCCCCGTCCACCTCGTAGCTCGGTACGCCGAACACGCCGCGTGCCGCGGCTTCCTCAGTGTTCCTGCGCAGCGCGTCCTTCACCTCGGCTGAGGCGAGCCGTGCCTCATCCACACCGAATTCCTTCGCCAATGCCGTGAATGCGGCAGGGTCGCTCGCTTCCGCTCCGGTCGTCCATACGGCATCGAAGATGCGTCCAACGGCTTTGGGCGTCGTTCCGGCGACGATAGCCAGGCGCAAATGGTGCAGCGGATTAAACGGGTGCGAAGCGGGGAAGCGAAACGGGATGCCGAGGCTGCGCGCCCACCAAATGCACCAGCGGTAGGTCCATAGCCGCTTGGCCGCTACTTCCGCCGGCCCCTTCTGCCCGAAGTGATTCAGCAGCGCACCGAACAACACCGGCCGCAGTTCCACCGTCACGTCGCGCGGCAGTTCGTTCACGCCTGCCGCGGTCGAACACGCGCTTGAGATAGTCGGGCCGCGCCACGTACCAGGCGGTTTTTTCGGCGACCAGCGGCCCCGCGAGGTCCGGCATCGAGAAGCCGTCGCGGATGCGCTGCCAGACGTCGTCCTGGCGCACCGTGCGGTCGACGCGCGCCAGCGCGGGCGGTCCGGCCAGTTCCTCGCGCGTGCCTTCGAACGGCGGCAGGCGCGTCGAATCGAGAGGCACGGAATTGGCGGCAATGGTCCGTGCCGGATCTGCGGCGGAGCGCGCATCGCCCGGTCCCTCGCGGAAACCAAGGACCGGAGATTCCGGACGCGTGCGCGCCGGGCTTCCTGCGGCCTGCGTGCCGTCGGAGGCGGGCTGCGAAGCGCAGGCGGCGAGCAGCAGCAAGGCTGCGAGCAGCGAGATCCGACCCGCAGTTCCGTGCACGATGGCCTTGTCCCTCCAGATGAAACTGCGGGAGTTTACCCCGGGATCAGAACTTGTTTTTCCACTCGCGGATGGCGGCGAACACGCGTACCGGGTCGGCGAGGCGGGCGCCCAGGTATTTGTTGGCGGATTCGACCACCGCGGGCTCGGTGCAGCGCAGGAACGGGTTGGTGGCGCGCTCCTCGCCCAGCGTGTAGGGCAGGGTAGGGCGGCCGGCATCGCGCAGACGCTGCGCGCGTTCCTCGCGCGCGGCGAGGAGCGGGTTGCCCGGATCCACCGCGCGCGCGAAGCGGATGTTGGCGAGCGTGTATTCATGCCCGCAATAGACCTTGGTTTCGTCGGGAAGTGCCGCAAGCTTCGACAAGGAAGCCAGCATCTGCGCGGGCGTGCCTTCGAACACGCGGCCGCAACCGCAGGCGAACAGCGTGTCGCCGCAGAAAAGGGAACCTAAGCCATAATAGGCGACATGCGCGCGGGTATGTCCGGGGATATCCAGTACGACAAAGGACGGCGCAAGCGCCGTTGGCGCCGCGGCGAGGCCGGGAATCTCTACCTTGTCGCCCTGGCCGACCGGGTGCGTGAGTTCCGGAATGGGTTCACCCTTCGGGCCGAACACCGGGACTTTCTTCATGGCGACCAGTTCGCTGATTCCGCCGACGTGGTCCGGGTGATGGTGCGTTGCCAGAATGGCGACCAGCGTCAGCTTCTCGCGCGCGAGATATTCC
>JANNTQ010000269.1:0-5670 GCA_031394435.1 Betaproteobacteria bacterium | reverse complement strand
CTGGCGACGATCCCGGTGCTGCTGATCGTCGCGGTGCTGGTGTTCCTGATGTTGCGCCTGACGCCCGGTGACCCGGCGGCAATCCTCGCCGGGGATGCGGCCGACACCGAGCAGATCGCGCGCATCCGCTCGAGCCTCGGGCTCGATCAACCGATCGTGGTGCAGTTCGGCATCTGGATCGGCCACCTGCTGAGCGGCGACCTCGGCGAGTCGTTCTATTACAAGACCAAGGTCGCGACTCTGATCGGGCAGCGGCTCGAGCCGACGCTCGCGCTCGCCACGCTCACCATCACCATCGCGATCCTGGTCGCGGTGCCGCTGGGGGTGATCGCCGCGTGGCGCTTCGGCGGCTGGTTCGACCGCTCGCTGATGGCCTTTTCGGTGCTCGGCTTCTCGGTGCCGGTGTTCGTGCTCGCCTACCTGCTGGTGTGGTTCGTGTCGCTCAAGCTCGGGCTGCTGCCGGTGCAGGGTTACCAGCGGCTGGCGGACGGCTTCTGGCCGTTTCTGCGGCACCTGATGCTGCCCTCGATCACGTTGTCGGTGATCTACATCGCGCTGATCGCGAGGATTACGCGCGCCTCGGTGCTGGAAGCGCTCGGCGAAGACTACGTGCGCACCGCGCGCGCCAAGGGCCTGCCGGAAGCGCGCGTGCTGGTGCGCCACGCGCTCGCCAACGCCGCAGTGCCGATCGCGACCGTGATCGGCATCGGCATCGGGCTGCTCATCGGCGGCGTGGTGGTGACCGAATCGGTCTACGCGATCCCGGGACTGGGCCGGCTTACCGTGGATGCGGTGCTGGCGCGGGACTTTCCGACCATCCAGGGCGTGATCCTTTTCTTCTCCTTCGGTTACGTGCTGATCAATCTGCTGGTGGACCTGTCCTACGTGTTCTTCGACCCGCGGATCAGGTATTGAGATGGCGACGCTGGATCCGAAGCAGTACGAGGCGCTGTCGATCGAAGCGGCCGTGGTGCGCCGGCAGGAGGACGCGTGGCAGCGCGTATGGCGCAACTGGTCGGTGCGCGTCGCCAGCGCCGTGCTCGCCGTGCTGGTGGCGGTGGCGCTTGCCGCGCCCTGGCTCGGCACGGTGGACCCGACGCTGTTTGACGCAGGCAGCCGCGACCTGTATCCGGGCAAGACCGGCGAGATCACCACCCTGGACGGCGAGACCCTCAGGCACACCTTCTGGATGGGCTCGGATTCTCTCGGCCGGGACATCTACAGCCGGGTGATCTACGGCACGCGCGTGTCCCTCCTCGTGGGCGTACTGTGCGCGCTGATCGCGCTCGCGTTCGGCATCGTCTGCGGGCTCGCCTCCGGTTACCTGCGCTGGCTCGATGGCATTCTGATGCGCTTCATGGACGGCCTGATGGCGATCCCCGCGATCCTGATCGCGATCGCCCTGGTGGCGATGTGGCGCGGCAGCCTGGCAACGGTGGTCATGGCGATCGCGATTCCGGAGGTTCCCCGCGTCACGCGCCTGGTGCGCTCGCTGGTGCTCTCGATCCGCGAGGAGCCCTACGTAGAGGCCGCGATCTCGCTCGGCACGCCGACCTGGAAGATCCTGTTCGGGCATATCCTGCCGAACTGCGTCGCGCCGCTGGTGGTGCAAGGGACCTTCATCTGCGCTTTCTCGATTCTGGTCGAGGCGATCCTGTCGTTCCTCGGCGTCGGGCTGCCGCCCGACATCCCGACCTGGGGCAATGTGATGGCGGAGGGGCGCCAGCAGTTCAACGACTATCCGCACAATATCTTCTTCCCGGGCGTGTTTCTTGCGACCACCGTGCTGGCGGTGAACATCCTCGGCGACGGATTGCGCGACACGCTCGACCCGAAGATGGCGAAGAGGGTCTGAGATGACCGCGGCCGGCACGCCGGGTCCGGTGCTCGAAGTGCGCAACCTGAGCATCGCGCTGCCCTCCGGGGGCGACCGCACCGAGGCGGTGTCGGCGGTTTCCTTCAGCGTCGAGCGTGGCGAGATCCTGTGCCTGGTGGGCGAATCGGGCGCCGGTAAGTCGATGGTCGCGCAGTCGGTGATGGGACTGCTGCCGAGAAGCCTGCCGGTCACCGGCGGCAGCATCCTGCTCGAAGGCGAGGACATCACGCATGCGCCGCAGCGGCGGCTGCGCGAACTGCGCTGCACGCGCATGTCGATGGTGTTCCAGGAGCCGATGACCGCTCTCAACCCGGTGATGACCTGCGGCGCGCAGCTTGACGAGGTGCTGGTTCAACATACGGCGTTTTCGGCCACTGAACGGCGGCAGAAGATCCTCGATACCGTGCGCGAGGTGCTGCTGCCGGACCCCGAGCGCATGGTCGCTTCCTATCCGCACCAGCTGTCCGGCGGCCAGCGCCAGCGCATCATGATCGCCATGGCGCTGGTGCTCGATCCCGCGCTGCTCATCGCCGACGAGCCGACCACCGCGCTCGATGTCACCACGCAGGCGCAGATCCTGCGCCTGATCGCCGAACTGCAGGCGCGCCACGGCACAGGCGTGCTGTACATCACCCACGACTTCGGCGTCGTCGCCGAGATCGCGCATCGCGTGGCGGTGCTTCGCCTGGGCCGGTTGGTGGAGCTCGGCGCCCGGGACGAGGTGCTCAAGCGCCCGCGCCACGACTACACGAGGATGCTCATCGGTTCCGTGCCCACGCTCAAGCCGCAGGCGCGGTCCGGCGACGCGCAGGCGCCGGTGGTGCTTGCCACGCGCGGCCTGTGCAAAACCTACCGCGACGGCGGCTGGCTGGCGAAGCGCCGCGAGGTGCCCGCCGCGATCGACGTGACGCTCGAAGTTCGCAAAGGCCAGACGCTGGGCATCGTCGGCGAATCGGGCTCGGGCAAGTCCACGGTCGCGCGCTGCATCGTGCGCCTGATCGACCCCAGCGGCGGCGAAGTGCTGCTCGGCGGCGAAGACATCGCCACCATGCCGGCCGGGCGGCTGCGGCCGTTGCGCCGGCGCGTGCAGATCGTTTTCCAGGACCCCTACCGCTCGCTCAACCCGCGCCGCACCGTGCTGGAGGCGATCGTCGAGGGACCGCTCAACTACGGCGTGGCGCGCGCCGCGGCGGTGGAACGCGCGAGGAAGCTGATGGAGCTGGTGCGCATGGACCCGGATTCGCTGTCGCGCTACCCGCACCAGTTCTCCGGCGGCCAGCGCCAGAGGATCTGCATCGCGCGCGCGCTGGCCATGGAGCCCGAGCTGCTGATCGCCGATGAAGCGGTGTCGGCGCTCGACGTTTCGGTGCAGGCGCAGGTGCTGGCGCTGCTCGAGGAAATCCGCGAGCGACTGCACCTGGCCATGCTGTTCATCACGCACGACCTGCGCGTCGCCGCGCAGGTCTGCGACCACGTGGCGGTGATGTCGCAGGGCCGCGTGGTGGAGTACGGCCCGGCGGCGCAGGTGTTCGGCGCACCGCGCCACGAGTACACGCGCGCGCTGTTCGACGCCGCACCGGGGCGCGATTTCGCCTTCGGCGCGGCGTGACGCCCGCCGCACCGTAAACTAGCGATATGGATCGTCTCGACGCAGGCGAGATTCGCGTTGCTGGCGCGGCAGTGCGCGTGCTCGGGCGCTGCACCTCGACCAATGCGCTGCTGCTGGCCGGCGACCTGCGGCAGCCGCTGCTGCTCGCCGCCGACGAGCAGAGCGCAGGCCGCGGCCGGCGTGGCCGGCGCTGGCACAGTCCCGCCGGCACCGGCATCCTGTTCTCGATCGGCGTGCCGATGCAACGGCCGGCGCGCGAGCTGGCCGGGCTGTCGGTCGCTGCCGGCCTGGCCGCGGTGCGCGCGCTGCGCGCCCTGGGCGCCGTTGCGGCGGCGCTGAAATGGCCCAACGACTTGCTTGTGAAAAGCGCCAAGCTCGGCGGCATACTGGTGGAAACCCGCGCGCAGGGCGCAGGCAGCGCCGCAGTGATCGGGTTCGGCATCAACCACCGTTCGGTGGACGGCCTTGGAACGCAACTGAGGCGCGGCGTCGCTGCGCTCGACCAGCTGCTGCGTCCACTGCCGACGCGCAATGCCGTCATCTCGGCCGTGGCATGCGAGCTGATGGCTGCGCTGCGCGCGTTCGACGCTGCGGGCTTCGAGCCGTTCCGCGGGCACTGGGAGGAGCTGCACGCCTTTGCTGGACAGCCGTTGCGCGTGCGCCTTGCCGACGGGCGGATGGTCACCGGTGTGGCTGCCGGCCTGGCTGCGGACGGCGCCCTGCAAGTGCGCACCCGCACCGGGCTGCGCACCGTGCGTAATGGCCGCGTGCTGCTGGGGCGTTCCGCATGATCCTCGCCATCGACGCCGGCAACTCCCGCGTCAAGTGGGGCTGGCGCGACGGCGCCGATTGGTCGAGCCTCGCCAGCGTCTCGCTGATCGAGTTCGCCGCCGCGAATCACGACATCAATCCTTTCGCGGCGACGCACGAGAACCCGGCGCGCATCGTGATCTCGAACGTCGCCGGCGAGGGCGCGCACCAGCTGCTGATCAACTGGACCAGCATCTTCGACACCGAGCCGCTGTGGCTGAAGGGCGAGGCCGAGCGCTGCGGGGTGCGCAGCCGCTACGAGCGCCCCGAGCAGCTCGGACCCGACCGCTGGGCTGCGCTCGTCGCCGCGCGCGCCCTGCACCAGGGACCCTGCCTGGTAGTCAACGCGGGCACCGCGACCACTGCCGATGTGCTGTCGGCGGCGGGCGAGTTCATGGGCGGGCTGATCCTGCCTGGCGTGGACCTGATGCGGTTCGTGCTGCACGAGCACACAGGCCGGCTGCCGTTGCAGGAAGGGCAGTTCGTGCAAACGCCGCGCAACACCGTGGACGCGATCGAGACCGGTTGCCGCCATGCTCAGGCCGGCGCGATCGAACGCATGGTGCGCGTGGCCGGCGCCGGCGCGCAATGCCTGGTGTCGGGCGGCGCCGGCAAGGCGCTCATCGAGCAGCTCGGCATTCCCAGCCGCTACGTAGAGAACCTGGTGCTGGAAGGCCTCGCCAGGATCGCCTGTTCGTGAGGGCGCTATTCCTGCTGCTGCTCGCAGCCTGCATCGGCTTTTTCGCCTGGGCGCGTTACTTTGCCGCCCCCGATCCGTCGATCGATGCGCAGCCGCTTGCCCAGCAGATCGAGCCCGGAAAGCTGCGCCTGGTGCGCGAGAGCGAGCTCGCCAAAGGTCCGCCGTCCGCCCCTGCCGATCCCAAGCCGGCCCCGCCACCGCCGGAACCCGCCCCGCTCGCCTGCCTGGAATGGGGCAGCTTCAGCCCTGCGGATGCGCTGCGCGCGGAGCAACGGCTCGAGCCGCTGTCGCTCGGCGGGCGCCTTGGCCAGTTCCGCGGCGAGGAAACCGCCCGCTGGTGGGTATTCATTGCGCCCCAGCCCAACCGCGCGGCGGCGCAGAAAAAGGCGGCGGAGCTGAAAAAACTCGGCGTAGACGAATACTTCGTGGTGCAGGAGGAGGGCCGCCAGCGCTGGGCGCTGTCGCTCGGCGTGTTCCGCGCCGAGGAGGCCGCCAAGGCGCACCTGGAGACGCTGCGCGCCAGGGGCGTGAAAAGCGCGCAAGTCGGCCAACGCGAAACGCTGGTGCCGAAAGCGTGGTTCCAGGTGCGCACGGTCGAGCAGGCGCTGCTCGCCCGCCTGCAGGAAATCGCCAAGGAATTCGACGGCGCGACGCTGCACGAGTGCGTGCCGCGCA
>JANNTQ010000255.1:0-2291 GCA_031394435.1 Betaproteobacteria bacterium | reverse complement strand
TGGGCGTTTGCGCCACCGCGCCGGCGGCGAACAGGCTCGCGGCGAACAGCGCCGCGACCTTGGTGATGGTAGATTGCATGTCGCTCCTCCTTTGATGCATGGAATTGCGTTCTGACTGCCGCGGCAAGGATAGCAGACCGGGTATTCACCGCCTAGCGTCGCGCCACTCGGGGACGATGCCTGGTGACCCGCTGCCCGCCTGCCACGCCGCGTCCACGCCAAGGCCCGGCACCCAGACCAGTTCGTCGCCGCAAAACAGCATCGGTACGCGCTCCCTGCGCCAAGGCGCCACGCCCGCCTCCTGGAACAGATTCTTCAGCGTGCGCCGCGGCCGTCGCGGGTCGGGTCTCAGGCGCTCGCCGCCGCCGCGCGGGCGCACGCTGAGCGCGCGGCCCTCGACCAGCGCCGCCGCGATGCCGCGGCCGCGCGCGCGGCGAAAATGCAACTCGCCATCGAGCGCAGGAATCGCCAGGCGCCGCTCGCCCTGCCAGTCGATCGCCGCAAATGTGGCCGGCACGCCGGCCGGCGCGATCTGCACCTTGCCGCGATAAACGCGCAATTGCCTGCCGTCGTGGCCGATCAGCGTGCGCGCGCCGCGCGCGGTGAGCTGCTTCAGCATCTCGACGAGTTTCGCCTCGCTCGGCGCGCGCAGCCCGCGCGCCGCGAGGAATTCGCGCAGCGCACGGCTGGCGCCGGCGTCCGCCGCGGCGAAATGCCGCGCGGCGCGCGCCAGCCCCTCGCGCCAGCGCGGAAAGCGCTGCTCGAGGAGCGGGCCGACGCGCAGGCGCAGGAAATTGCGCGTCAGCGCGTGGTCGCGGTTGGACTCGTCCTCGATCCACGCCAGCCCGTGCGTGCGCGCGTACGCCAGGATTTCGCGGCGCGGCACCGCCAGCAGCGGGCGCAGCAGCGTCTTGGTGCCGAGCCTTCCCGCCGCCGGCATCGCCGCGGCTCCGCGCGTGCCCGCGCCGCGCAGCAGGTTGAGCAGCACGGTCTCGGCCTGATCGTCGAGCTGGTGCGCGAGCGCAATCACGTCCGCGCGCAGGCGTGCGAACACCGCCCGGCGTGCCTCCCGTGCTGCCGCTTCGAGGCCCCTGCCCTGCTTGCGGATCTTGACGCGGCGCACGGTGAGCGGCACGCCCCAGTCGCGGCACAGCTGCCTGCAGAAGCGCGTCCAGGCATCGGCGTTCGGGCTAAGCCCGTGATGCACGTGGACTGCGCTCAGGCGAAAGCCGTGGCGCGGCGCGAGATCGCGCAGCAAGTGCAGCAGGACCACCGAATCGATGCCGCCGGAGAGTCCGGCCGCGAGATGCCTGCCGCGCAGGTCCGCGGCGAGGCTAGCGTCCAGCCGCTTCCTTGAACTTGCCATAGCTCATTAGGCGCTCAAGGCGTTCCTCGACGAGCTGTTTGGGCTTTTTCTCGCGCAACTGCCGGAACGCCTCGGCGAGCGCCTTGCGCAACGCTTGCGCCGCGGCCTGCGGGTCGCGATGGGCGCCGCCCAGCGGCTCCGGCACCACCTTGTCCACCAGTCCCAGCGTCTTCAGGCGATTGGCGGTGATGCCCAGCGTTTCCGCCGCTTCCGGGGCCATGTCGGCGCTCTTCCACAGGATCGAGGCGCAGCCCTCCGGCGAGATCACGGAGTAGGTCGCGTACTGCAGCATGATGGTGACGTCGCCGACCGCGATGGCGAGCGCGCCGCCCGAGCCGCCCTCGCCGATGATGGAAACGATGATCGGCGTGCGCAGCGCGGCCATGGCGTAGAGGTTGCGGCCGATGGCCTCCGACTGGCCGCGTTCTTCCGCATCGATGCCCGGGTAGGCGCCCGGCGTATCGACGAATGTGAACACCGGCAGGCCGAACTTCTCCGCCATTAGCATCAGGCGCAGCGCCTTGCGGTAGCCCTCGGGCTTGGGCATGCCGAAATTGCGCGCGATCATCTCCTTGGTGTCGCGTCCCTACTGGTGGCCGAGCACCATGCAGGGCACGCCGTCGAAGCGTGCCAGCCCGCCCACGATCGAAGCGTCGTCGGCGAACATGCGGTCGCCGTGCAATTCCTCGAACGCGGTGAACAGCGTACCCACGTAGTCCAGGGTATAGGGCCGCTGCGGGTGGCGCGCCACCTGCGCCACCTGCCAGGGGGTGAGCTTGGCGTAGATCTCCTTGGTCAGCGCCTGGCTTTTCTTAGTGAGGCGCTGGATCTCTTCGGAAATGTCGACTGCGGAGTCGTCCTGCACGAAGCGCAGTTCCTCGATGCGCTGCTCGAGCTCGGCGATCGGCTGCTCGAAGTCGAGGAA
>JANNTQ010000250.1:0-15395 GCA_031394435.1 Betaproteobacteria bacterium | reverse complement strand
CACCGACCTCGGCACCGCCCGCGACGCCGACATCGTCATCGAGGCGGTTTTCGAGAGGATGGAAGTGAAGCAGGACATCTTCAAGAAGCTCGATGCGGTGATGAAGCCGGGCGCGATCCTCGCCACCAACACCTCGACGCTCGATGTCAACAAGATCGCCGAGGTCACCAAGCGCCCGCAGGACGTGATCGGCACGCACTTCTTCTCGCCCGCCAACGTCATGCGCCTGCTGGAAGTGGTGCGCGGCGCGAAGACCGGCAAGGACGTGCTCGCCACCACCATGAAGCTCGGCAAGAAGCTGAAGAAGGTGCCGATCGTTTCGGGCGTGTGCGACGGCTTCATCGGCAACCGCATGCTGGAGAAGTACACGCAGCAGGCGGGCTTCCTGCTGGATGAGGGCGCGAGCCCGATGCAGGTGGACGCCGCGCTGCAGATGTGGGGCCTCGCCATGGGGCCGTTTACCATGTCCGACATGGCCGGCAACGACATCGGCTGGGACGTGCGCAAGCGCCGCTACTACGAGAAGCCCGACATGGTGTATTCGAAGTTCGCCGACAAGGTGTGCGAACTCGGGCGCTACGGGCAGAAGACCGGCAAGGGTTTCTACAGATACGAGCCCGGCAACCGCAAGCCGCAGCCGGATCCCGAAATCGACGCGCTGCTCGAGGCCTATCGCAAGGAGAACGGCTTCAAGCCGCGCCAGATCTCGGACCAGGAGATCGTGGAGCGTTGCATCTATGCGCTCGCCAACGAGGGCGCCAGGATCCTCGAGGAAGGCATCGCGCTGCGCGCGTCCGACGTGGACATGGTGTACCTCACCGGCTACGGCTTCCCTGCGCACCGCGGCGGGCCGATGTTCTACGCCGATACCGTGGGCCTCGACAAGGTGCTCGCGGCGATCCAGGTCTTCCAGCAGGGCAATAACGGCAACCAGTGGCAGCCGGCGCCGCTGCTGGTCAAGCTCGCCAACGAAGGCAAGAAGTTCAACGGATAGGAGAACGTGCCATGACCGAAGCCGTCATCGTTTCAACCGCCCGCACGCCGCTGTGCAAGAGCTGGCGCGGCGCGCTCAACATGACCCACGGCGCGAAGATGGGCGGGCACGTGGTGCACGCGGCCCTCGAGCGCGCGAAGCTCGAGCCGCAGGAGGTCGAGGACGTGATCATGGGCTGCGCCACGCCCGAAGGCGCCACCGGCGGCAACATCGCGCGCCAGATCGCCGTCCGCGCCGGCCTGCCGGTGACCGTTGCCGGCATGACAGTGAACCGCTTCTGCTCCTCGGGTCTGCAGACCATCGCGCTCGCCGCGCAGCGGGTTATTGCGGGCGAAGGGGAGGTCTACATCGCCGGTGGCGTGGAATCGATTTCGCTGGTGCAGAATGAGGCCAACAAGCATCACTTTCAGGACGAGTGGCTGCACCGCCACAAGCCCGAGATCTACTGGCCGATGCTGCAGACCGCGGAATACGTGTCGAAGAAGTACGGCATCGGCCGCGAGGCGCAGGACCGCTACGGCGTGCAGAGCCAGCTGCGCGCCGCCAAGGCGCGCGCGGAAGGCAGGTTCAAGGACGAGATCGTGCCGATCACCACCAAGATGAAGGTGATCGACAAGAACACCAGCCTCGAGACGATGAAGGAAGTGACGGCCGAGCATGACGAGGGCATCCGCCCGGATACCAACTACGAGGGTGTGTCGCAGATCAAGCCCGCCATCGAGGGCGGCGTGATCGCCGCCGGCAACGCCAGCCAGTTCTCCGACGGCGCCTCGGCGCAGGTGGTGATGAGCGACAAGGCGGCGTCGAAGCGGGGCCTCAAGCCGCTCGGGGTGTTCCGCGGCTTCGCGGTGGCGGGTTGCGAGCCCAACGAAATGGGCATCGGCCCGGCGTTCGCCGTGCCCAAGCTGCTGCAGCGCGCGGGATTAAAGGTGTCCGACATCGACCTGTGGGAGCTGAACGAAGCCTTCGCCGTGCAGGTGCTCTACTGCCGCGACAAGCTAGGCATTCCCGAGGATCGACTGAACGTGGACGGCGGCGCCATTGCCGTCGGCCATCCCTACGGCGTTTCCGGCTCGCGGCTGGTCGGCCACGCTCTCATCGAGGGCAAGCGCCGGGGCGCCAAACGCGTGGTGGTGACCATGTGCATCGGCGGCGGCATGGGGGCGGCGGGGCTGTTCGAAGTGGTGTGAGAAATAGGGTCAAACCCCTTTTTTCAGACGCAGCAGGCGGAACGCCGGCATCGGCTGGGTGAAGCCGCGCAGTGCGAGCGGCCCGGCCAGTTCGGCTTCCACGACGTCGCTCACGTCGGCATAGGTCACGGCGTCGATCAGGATCTCCCCGCCCCTCGCCTGGCCGCAAAGCCGTGCCGCGAGGTTGGGGATCGCGCCGATGGCCGCGTACTCCCAGCGCTTCTCGAAGCCGATCACGCCGAGCGTGGCCTCGCCCTGCGCGATGCCCACGCCCAGCGCCACCTCATGCCCGCGCTGCTGCCAGGCCTGCGCGATGGGCGAGAAGGCCTGCTGCAGATCGAAGGCCATGCGCACCGCGCGCGCCGCCGGCCGATCGACGGGCAGCGGATCGTTGAAGAAGATCATCACCCCGTCGCCAGCGAAGTGCTCCAGCGTGCCCGCGTAGCGGTCCACGATGCGCCCGAGCGCCTCGTGGTAGGCGCCAAGCAGGTCCATCACCTCCTCGGGCGCAGCGCGGTCGGTGAACGCGGTGAAGCCGCGCAGGTCGAGGAACACCGCCGTGATCTCGCGCCGGTGCGGCTCGAGCACCCCCGCGCCGCCCGCGATGATCGCCTCGGCCACCGGCGGCGAGAAGAAGCGCTTCATCTGCGCCAGGCGGTCGATCGCCGCCACCTGCTCGCGCACGCGTTCCTCCAGCCGGTCGTTCCACTCGCGCAGCTCCTCGGCCTGGCGTCGCACCTCGTCCTGCAGCGTCTTCACGCGCAACAGGGACCTCACGCGCGCGAACAGCTCCGCGTAGCGCACCGGCTTGGCGAGGAAATCGTCGGCCCCGCACTCGATGCCCTTGACGCGCTCGTCGCGCCCGTCGCTCTCCTCCAGCGAGGTCACAAGCACCACCGGCAGGAGCGCCGTCGCCGGGTCGTCGCGCAGGCGCTGGGTAAACTCGTAGCCGTCCATCACCGGCATGCGGATGTCCGAGACCACGACGTCGGGCTGATTCTCGGCGACGCGCTTCAGCGCCTCTTCGCCATCGTAGGCCGCGAACACGTCGTAGCCGCGCGAGCGCAGCAGCTCGGACAGCATCTCGACGTTGGCGCGCTGGTCGTCGACCACCAGGATGCGGCCGCGGCGCCCGACCCCCGGGGCAGCCATCAGAACACGATCACGCCCCGCGCATTGCGCCCGGACTCGAGGTCGGCGAACGCCTGCGGGGCGTCTTCGATCTGGTAGCGGTGCGTGATCAGCTCGTCTAGCTTGAGCCGCCCCGCCATATAGAGCTGCAGCATGCGCGGAAAATCGATGCGAGGCACGCAGGAACCGAAATAGCTGCCCTGCAGGCTCTTTTCCTCGAACACCAGCGTCATCGGCTTGATCGAGGCGGAGTCGGTGGCCTTGGCCACGCCCACCACCACGGCCTTGCCGCCGCGGCGGATCGCGCGGTAGGCGGTCTCGGCGAGCGCGCCCGCACCGACGCATTCGAAGGCATAGTCCGGGCCGCCGCCGGTGAGTTTCTTCAACGCCTTTGCCACATCCTCGCCGGGTTTCGTCAGGATCACGTCGGTGGCGCCGAACTGCTTCGCCAGCGCGAGCTTGGACTCCATCGTATCGATGGCGATGATGCGCTCGGCACCGGCGATCGCCGCGCCCTGCACCACGTTGAGTCCCACGCCGCCGCAGCCGAACACCGCCACGCTCGAGCCGGGCTCGACCTTGGCCGTGTTGAATACCGCGCCGACCCCGGTAGTCACCGCGCAGCCTACCAGTGCCGCGCGGTCGAGGGGCACTTGCCTGTCGATCTTCACCAGGTTGTCCACGGAAAGCGTCGCGTATTCGGCCATCACGCCGCAGCCGGAAAAGATGCCGAGCGGCTTGCCCGCGTGGTCGTGCACGCGCGGCGTGCCCTCCGGCGGCGTGGTGAGCGCCTTGCCCTGCTCCACGCACAGCACCGGGCGCCCGCCCGCGCAGAAGCGGCACTTGCCGCACATGTAGATGAAGGAGGAGACGACGTGGTCGCCGACGGCCAGGTCGCCGACACCTTCACCCACCTCGATCACAACTCCTGCCCCCTCGTGGCCGAGAATGAGCGGCGGCGGCAGCGGGATGGTGCCGTTGGTGGCGGAGAGATCCGAGTGGCACACGCCGCAGGCGGCGAGCTTCACCATCACCTCGCCGCGCTTTGGCGAGTCGACGCGCACTTCCTCGACAACGACGGGCTTGTTCAGTTCACGACAGAGAACAGCTTTTCCGGTGCGCATTCTGGGCGACAGTATAGTGATCCGCTTCCCGTCGCAGGATTTCATCATGCTGATTCGAGACAAATTGCACGCTCAGGCGGCCCGATCGGGACGCAGGGCGTGTTCGTGCGCCTTCAGCGCGACCGCCGCAGGCAGCCCGCGCAGTGCAGCGCGATCGTAGTCGCCCATCAGCGCGACCTGGATCCAGTTGCGGCCCACGAGGTAGGCGCTGCGCCACGAGACCTCGTAGCCGAACCGCTCGAGGCCCTCGGCAACCGTGGCGGAAGGCGCCTGCGGCGGCAAGACGACGCTCACCACTCCCGGACTGGCGGACTGCTCCGGCGCGACCACTGCCAGGCCTTGCGCACGCAATGCGGCGCGCAGCCAACGAGCGTCTCGCGCGGTGCGACTGATGCGCTCGGCCCAGTCGGTCTGCTCGAGCGCCGTCTCGAGCGCAGCAACCAGGTTGGACGAGTGCGTGAAGGGCACGCTACCGTGGCGCAGCCACAGCTCCAGGTCCAGGTAGCGCGGCACCTCCCCGGAGCGCGTCGGAGACGCGCCGTTCACCAGAACCAGGGACAGCCCTGCATACGCGCCCAGTCCCTTGGCGCTCGCGCCAGAGGCAAGCCAGACGCCGCGCAGGTCCACCTCCACGGTGCCGAGCGAGCCGATGCAATCGAGGCACAAGCGCGCGCCCGCCGCAGCAGCGGCCTTGCGCAGCGCGGCAAGATCGTTCAACACCCCGGTGGAGGTCTCGCAATGCACGCCCCAGATCCATACGGCCCGCGCGCGCCGCGCCGCCTCGCGCAGTTCGACCTCGTCGAATGGCACCCCCCAAGGCTTGCGCAGCAGCTCGAAGCGCAACCCGGCGCGGCGCGCGTGGTCCGCGAGCCGCTCGCCGAACTCCCCGTTCGTCAGGACTAGTCCGCTTCCTGCCAGGTTGCGGATACTGGCGGCGACGATGTCGTTCGCCAGCGTGCCCGAGCCCACGATCAGGGCGGCGTCGTCGGCCCGCGCCAATTCGCACAGCCTGCGCCGCACTCTCGCCACCTGGGCAACGAATTCGCCGGAGCGATGCGTCGCCGCCTCGGCAGCGTGCGCAGCGCGCACCGTGGCGAGCGTCGTCACCGGGCCGGTGAGGTAGCGCGCCATCGCGCCCTGCAGCGGTGCCGGCGGCGCCACGCCAAGCGTTGCGCCGGCCTGCGCTTGCATCCGCTCCACCGCGAGATGCATCGGCTGGAACTGCGCATGCGCCGAGCCGAGCAGCGGGCCAAAGGGCTCGAAGCCGAGGTGGCGGTACAACGCGAGCGCGCGCGTGGTGCCTGAGATCACCGCAAGGTCGTGCCCGGCCGCCACGCAGCGACGCGCGGTAAACGCGATTAGGTCGCGGAACAGCGCCTTGTGGCGGTGCTCGCGCCGCACCGCGAGCAGGCGCAGCTCGCAGAGCGAGCGGTGCGGCGGCAAGTAGCTGTCGAGTTGCTCAAGCTTCTGGTCGAGGGAGAACGGCCGCCGCGCGCGCAACGCCAGCATGCCGACCACCTCGTCGCCGCCGGCAAGCGCGATGACGTACTCGTTCTCCGCGTCGAAGCGGTCGACCAGGCGGCGCTCCGCATTCGGCGCGTGCTGCGGGATCTCCTCGACGAAGGTGCTGTAGTTGAGCCGGTGGACTTGCTCGCGCTCGGCGGCGCTCTGCGCAATCCTGATCTCGTAGGTCTGCATAGCGCCCCCTGTCCCGTCACCGCCATTCGCCGCGCAACTGCAACACCCGCGCCTGCAGCGCTTGCGGCGTCGCCGCGGCCGCCATCACCGGCGCGCCCACCGCGATTCCGATCTTCGCAAACGGCCGCATGCGCCATGGCTTGGTCATCGCCGCTCCGCCCATGCGGGAGAAAAAACTCCCCCACAGGCCGCGCAGCGCCACCGGCACCACCGGCACCGGGGTTTCCTCGAGGATACGCTTCAATCCGGGGCGGAATGGAAGCATCTCGCCGCTGTCGGTGATGCGTCCCTCGGGGAAGATGGCCACCACGTCGCCCTCGCGCAGCGCCTTCGCCACTTCGGCGAACGCGCGCTCCATCATCGCTGCATCCTCCTTCGCCGGCGCGATGGGGATCGCCTTGCCCGTACGAAACATGAAACTGATCACCGGCAGCTTGAAAATGCGATGGTCCATCACAAACCGCACCGGCCGGCGGCAGGCCGCGGCCATGATCAGCGCGTCGACGAAACTGACATGGTTGCAGACGATGAGCGCCGGCCCCTCGTCCGGTACGTGCTCCAGGCCACTCGTCTCCAGCCGGTATACCGAGTGGATCAGCAGCCACACGATGAAGCGCATCAGGAACTCGGGCACCAGCAGGTAGATGTAGATCGCCACCACCGCGTTGAGCAGCGCCGTGACCAGGATCAACTGCGGGATGGTGACGCCCGCCGCAAACAGGCCAATGGCGAGCGCGGCGGCCGCCACCATGAACACGGCGTTGAGGATGTTGTTGCCGGCGATGATGCGCGAGCGGTGCGCCGGGTCGCTGCGCGTCTGGATCAGGGCGTAGAGCGGCACGATGTAGAAGCCGCCGAACATGCCGATCATGAGGAGATCGAACAGCATGCGCCAGTGCGCGGCGTCGCGCGCGAACTGCGCCAGGCCTTGCGGGCCGTGCGGCAAGTGGTTCGAGGCGGCCCACCACAGGTCCACGGCGAACAGTGTCAGGCCGATGGAGCCGAAGGGCACCAGCCCGATCTCCACCTTGCGCCCGGAAAGCCGCTCGCAGAGCAGCGAGCCCACGCCGATGCCGACTGAGAACACCACCAACAGCAGCGTGACCACCTGCTCGCTCGCGGCAAGCACGTTCTTCGCCAGGTTGGGGAACTGCGTGATGAACATCGAGCCGTAGAACCAGAACCAGGAGATGCCGAGAATGGACAGGAACACGGTGCGGTTCTGCGCGGTGAACCTGAGATTGCGCCAGGTCTCGGTGAGCGGGTTCCAGTTGATCTTCAGCCCCGGATCCGCGGCCGGCGCGAGCGGGATGAAGCGCGACAGCGCGATGCCTGCGGCCGAGATCGCCATCGCGGACACCGCCACCCCGGCGACGCCCCAGCCGGGCTGTGTCACCATCCAGCCGCCGCAAACCATGCCGAGCAGGATGCCGATCGAGGTGCCCATCTCCACCATGCCGTTGCCGCCGACGATCTCGGATTCCTTCAGGTGCTGCGGCAGGATGGCGTACTTCACCGGGCCGAACAGCGCCGACTGCACGCCGCCGAGGAACAGGGCCGCGAGCAGCAGCGCCAGGTTCTGCGTGAACAGGCCGACCGCGCCGAGCGCCATCACCGCAAGCTCGATCGCCACCGTCACGGTGATGAGCCTGGATTTCTCGTACTTGTCGGCCAGCTGGCCGGCGGTGGCGGAGAACAGGAAGAACGGCAGCACGAACAGCGCCTGCGCCAGGTTCTGCAGGGTGTCCGAGGACATCGTGGTGTAGCTCGCCGTCTGGTAGGCGAGCAGGATCACCAGCGCCTGCTTGAACACGTTGTCGTTGAATGCGCCGAGGAACTGCACGCCGAAAAACGGGCCGAAGCGGCGCTCGGTCAGTAGCCGGTACTGGCTGGATTCCTGCATCCTCTCCCTCGTTGCGGCAGGCCGCTGCGGAGCGTTACAGTAGCGCCCTCTTTCATCAGGATTATCCCATGCTGAATCGCGACAAGTTTTTCATCGGCGGCCAGTGGATCCCTCCGTCCACCCGCGACACCATCGACGTGCACAACGCCGGCACCGGCGAAGTGATGGGCAAGGTGCCCGCGGGAAGCGAAAAGGACATCGACGCCGCGGTCGCGGCCGCGCGCGCCGCCTTCGAGGGCTGGAGCCGCATCCCGGTGGAGAAGCGCGCGGAACTGCTGCAGAAGGTGTCTGACGGCCTCAAGGCGCGCGCTGGCGAGATCGCGCAGACCATCGCGCAGGAGGTGGGCATGCCGATCAAGCTCGCCGGGCGCATCCAGGCCGGGCTGCCGATCGCCAACTTCGCCAACTATGCGAAGCTCGCCCCGTCCTTCCAGTTCGAGACCCGCGTCGGCAATTCGCTGGTGCTGCGCGAGCCGGTGGGTGTGGTCGGCGCGATCACGCCGTGGAACTATCCGCTGCACCAGATCGCGCTCAAGGTCGCACCGGCGCTTGCCGCCGGCTGCACGGTGGTGCTCAAGCCCTCCGAGATCGCGCCGTTCAACGCCTTCATCCTGGCCGAAGTTATCGAGCAGGCCGGGCTGCCCAAGGGCGTGTTCAACCTGGTCACCGGCTACGGGCCGACCGTGGGCGAAGCGCTGGTGAAGCACCCGCAGGTGGACATGATCTCCTTCACCGGTTCGACGCGCGCCGGCAAGCGCATCTCGGAAGTCGGGGCGCAGACCGTGAAGCGCATCGCGCTGGAGCTGGGCGGCAAGAGCCCGTCGGTGATCCTGGAGGACGCCGACCTCGCCGCCGCGGTCAAGGGCACGGTGAACGGCTGCTATCTCAACTCCGGCCAGACCTGCACCGCGCTCACGCGCATGCTGGTGCCGCAATCCATGTACCAGGAGGCGGAAAAGCTGGCGGTAGAGGCGGCGAAGGCGTTCACGCTTGGCGACCCGATGTCCGAGGCGACACGCCTGGGACCCTTGTCGTCCCAGATGCAGCTCGACCGCGTGCGCGCCTACATCAGGAAAGGCATCGAGGAAGGCGCCGAAGTCCTCACCGGCGGCGCCGACCAGCCCGAGGGACTGCCGGGCGGCTACTTCGTCAAACCCACCATCTTCGGCAAGGTGAAGAATTCGATGACCATCGCGCAGGAGGAAATATTCGGGCCGGTGCTCTGCATCATCCCCTACCGGGACGAGGAAGAGGCGGTGCGCATCGCCAACGACACGCCCTACGGCCTCGCCGGCGCAGTGTGGTCGAAAGACGAGGCGCACGCGCAAGGCGTTGCGCGCCGCATTCGCGCCGGCCAGGTGGACGTGAACGGCGGGGCCTTCAACATGAACGCGCCGTTTGGCGGCTTCAAGCAATCCGGCCACGGCCGCGAAGCCGGCGTCTACGGGCTCGAGGAATTCCTCGAGTTCAAATCGCTGCAGCTGAAGGGCTGAGCCATGGCCTGGATGCAGCTGTTTATTGCGGGACTGCTCGAAGTCGCCTGGGCGGTCGGGCTCAAGTACACCGACGGTTTAACGCGGCCGTGGCCGACGGTAGCCACGCTAGCCGCGATGATCGGCAGCGTGGTGCTGCTCGCGCTGGCGGTGCGCACGCTGCCGCTCGGGACCGCTTACGCGGTTTGGACCGGGATCGGCACGGCGGGCGCAGTGCTGCTCGGCATCGTGCTGTTCAACGAGCCGGCGACTTTGTTGCGCCTCGTGTTTGTCGGCCTGATCGTCACCGGCATCGTCGGGCTGAAGCTGGTCACTGCATAGCCCGGGCGCGCAGTTCCAGACTGAACGGGCAGTGCGGCTTGAGCGCCACACGCTCTTCGGCCAGCGCTCGCGCCAAGGGCCTGTCGCCGGAGCGCAGTGCCGCCTCGATGAGCGTGCGGTGCACGATGTCGCGCTGCGCGTGGCTGCCGCCGAACACATTGGCCCGATAGCGCACCGGCATCAGCAGGTCCACCGCCTGCGCGTACTTTCCGCGCCCGAACGCCTCGATCGCGCGCACGATCGGCAGGCCGGCCTCGCGCGCCATGCGGCCGTTGGTGCCGCGTTCCGCGGCCGAGGCCTCGACCGCCTTGAGCAAAGTGGCGGCCGCCCCGGCCCGTCCGGCGGCGACGAAAGCAGTCATGGCGTGCATGTCGTTGAAGCCGTAGAAGCCGTTCTCGTCGCCTTTCTGGAAGGCGTCGGCGAGTTCTTCCCAGCGCTTGCCCGTATCCAGCCTGCGCAGGTGCATGCGCCAGAGCAGCGCCGCGGCGTCCAGCATCATCAGGCGGATTTCGCTCGGCTGCGGCCGCACGCCCTGGTCGTAGATCTCGAGCGCGCGCTGCGGCTTGCCCTGGTCGAGGTTGTAGAGCGCCGTATGCCACCAGTTATGGAAGGCGAAGCCGTTGTCCTCTTGCGCCCAATGGCCCTTGCGCATCTCCATGAACTGGACGCCTTCCGCCTGGCGCGCCTGCATTTCCATCACGTGCGCCAGCGCGTGCTGCGCCCAGCAGTCCTCGGTTTCGAGTTCGATCGCGCGGCGGCCCGTCTCCTCCGCCTCGCCATAGGCGCCGCATTCCTCCAGGCCGAAAGCCTGCATGCCGAGCAGGAAACCGTAGCCCTGATCGTCGCGGCTCCAGGCCGGCAGCGCGCGCGCGACGCGGCCGCGCAGGTTGTCCCGGTCGCTGTGGAAAAAATCCGCCAGATGGCCGACCTGAAGCGCCAACAGGTCGCGCGGGTACTCGGTGAGAAGGCGATCGAGCTCGGCGCGATGGCCTTCCCAGTCCCCCGCTGCCCACAGCTTGAGCGAACGGGTATGGCGCCGCTCGCGCTCGTTCATCTTGCCGTGCAGCGCCTCGAGGCGCGCGACGCTGTCCCGCACGCCCGGCAGGATGCTGCGCTCCCACATGGTGACCTGCACCTGCGCGCGCAGCACGTGGCCCATGGCGAAGTCCGGGTCGCCGGCGAGCGCCTGGGCGATGATCGCCACGGCGTCGCCGCGATAGACGTTCAGCGCGCGCAACGCCTGTTCGTAGATTTGCAGGCTCGTGGCGCTACCGCCCGATACTGGCACTCCTTTAGCATCGTTCATGCGGCCCCCCTTTTCACGATCAAGGCATCCACGGCCACCACCCGCTCCCCACTGCAGCGCAGCGGGTTCACGTCCAGCTCCTCGATCTCCGCGGCGAAGTCCGCCACCAGTTCCGACACGCGTGCGACCACGTCCGCTAACGCCGACAGGTCCACCGGCGCGCTGCCGCGAAAGCCGGTAAGGAGCCGGTACCCCTTCAAGCGCATCAACATCGCGGCCGCCTGCGCCCGGGACACCGGCGCGAGCGCCGCCACGCTGTCCTGCACCAGTTCCACCAGCACGCCGCCCGAGCCGACCACCACCATCGGTCCGACCGCCGGATCCACACGCGCACCCACGATCACTTCGATACCGGGAATCATCGGTTGCACGAGGATACCGCGCAGCTCGTGGCCCTTCGATGCAGCCAGGATTTCCTCATAGGCCTGCTGCAGCGCTTTATCATCGGCAATGCCGAGCTTCACTACACCGACTTCGGTCTTGTGCAGGATGGTCGGCGATTCGGCTTTCATCGCCACCGGATAGCCGAGCGCTCTCGCGGCTGACGCCGCTTCGTCCGCGCTGCGCGCGAGGCGCTCTTCGACTACCGGCACGCCGTACGCGGCCAGCACGCGCTTCGATTCACTCTCTGTGAGAGTCGCACCGCACTGGGCGAGGATTTCGCGCGCCGCCTGCGCCGCTCCCGGCGGCGAAAGCCGCGGCGCAGTTTCGACTTGCCTGTCCGCCAGCGCATGCCAGGCGGCGATGGCGCCGAAGCAGCGCTCCATCGAACGGAACAGCGGAATGCGCTCCTCTTTTTCGTACTCGCCGGACCCCGGCCCCTGCAGCCACTCGGACAGCCACACCAGCACCACGGGCTTCGGTTGCTCGCGCGCGAGCGCCGTCATTGCCGGCACCCGGTCCTTGGCGGTCTCGACCACGGCGACGGTGCCCGGCACCACCAGCGCGCCGTACTGCGGGTCAGCGAGCAGCGCGCGGCAGCAAGCCCCGAAGGACTCCGGATTGTTGATGACCTGCCCGGTCGGGTCGCAGGGGTTGCGCGCCGCGCCAAACTCCGGCACCAGGCCACGCAGCGCGGCGATCGTTTCCTCGCGCGGCTGCGGCATCGGCACGCCATGCGTCGCCGCCTTGTCGGCCGCCATCACTCCCGCCCCGCCGGAGCCGGAGATCACCGCGACGCCGCGCGCGCGCGGCTCGCCTGCGACGGCGAAGAAGCGCGCGTATTCGAGCAGCGCGTCGTAGTCCGCCACCGGGATGAAGCCCGCACGCTCGAACAGCGCGCGCCAGGCGACCGCCGAGCCGGCGAGCGAACCGGTATGCGAGCGCGCCGCCGCGGCGCCGTCCTCGCTCGCGCCCAGCTTGTAGACGATCACCGGCTTGCCCGCGCGGCACGCGCGCTCCCCCGCCTCCAGCATGCGCGCGGCGCTTGCCGCGCCCTCGAACAGGCAGGCGATGGCCTTGCACATCGGATCCTCGGCCATCGCTGCGACGAGGTCGCCGACGTCGACGTCGGCGGAGTTGCCCGCGGAAAAGAAGTAGCGGATCCCCAGGCCGCGGTCCCAGGCTTGCGCCAGCGCGTAGCCGAGCGCGCCCGACTGGCTCACCACGGCGATGGAACCTGCGTTGCGCGGCGCGCGCGCATATTCGGGAATGAAGGAAAGGCCGGCGCCGAGCGCGTGGTTGACCAGGCCCATGCAGTTCGGCCCCAGCATCGGCATCCTCGCCGCGCGCGCGATTGCGGCGAGGCGCTGCTGCGCGCGAGCGGCATCCTCGCGCGCCATCTCGCCATAGCCCGAGGCGTAGACGATCACCGAACCGGCGCGCGCGGCGGCCGCTTCCTCGAGCGCCGCCTCCACGCCTTCGCGCGGCACCACCAGCACCACGCAATCGGGCGGCTGCGGCAACGCAGCGAGCGAGGCGTAGCAGGCGCGCTCGCCGATGCTCTCGTACTTCGCGTTCACCGGGTAGATGTCGCCGCCGTAGTGCGCGAGGTTCTCCAGCGTGCGCATGCCGAAGGAACCGGCGCGCGGCGAGGCGCCGACGATGGCGACCGAGCGCGGCGCGATCAGCCGCGCGAGATCGGAGCGCGTATACGCCGCGCGGGAATCCGGTGCTAGCATAGCCGCCACAATACCAACATCGACACCATGAACGTCAAGCAGCTGTTCGACCTCACCGGGCGCATGGCGCTGGTCACCGGCGGCTCGCGCGGGCTCGGCCTGCAGATGGCCGAGGCGCTCGGCGAAATGGGGGCCCGGCTGGCGCTCACCGCACGCAAGAAGAACGAACTGGACGAGGCGGTGGCGCACCTCAAAGCAATGGGCATCGAGGCCACCGCGTGGGTTTGTGACATCGGCAAGCGCGAGGCAATCGCGCCGGTGCTCGAGCAGATCCTCGCCAAACTCGGCAAGGTGGACATCCTGGTGAACAACGCCGGCGCCACCTGGGGCGCAGCGGCGGAGGATCACCCGATCGAGGGCTGGGACAAGCTGGTCAACCTCAATCTCACCGGCGCGTTCCTGGTCGCGCAGCTGGTAGGCAGGAAGTCGATGATCCCCGCGAAGTGGGGACGCATCATCAACATCGCCTCGGTGGCCGGGCTGCAAGCGAGCGACCCGCGCGTAGTGCGCACGGTGGCTTACAACGCCACCAAGCACGGCGTGGTCGGCCTCACTCGGCAGCTCGCCGCCGAATGGGGAGAGCACGGCATCACGGTGAACGCCATCTGCCCGGGTTTCTTTCCCTCGAAGATGACCAAGTCGACGCTCGATACGGCCGGTGAAATGGTGCGCGCAATGACCCCCACCAGGCGCCTCGGCAACGACGAGGACCTCAAGGGCCTGGTGGTGCTGCTGGCCTCGGAAGCCTCGCGGCACATCACCGGCCAGGCGATCGCGGTGGATGGCGGCGCGATTCTGATATGAGCGCCGACGCCAGGATCGCGTTTACGCGCGACTACCAGAAGAAAATCCCGTTCATCGCGCACCTGGGTCTGACCACGGAGGCGCTGGGCGAAGGCACGGCGCGGCTGTCGATGCCGCTGCCGCAGCACTTCACCAACAGCCTCGGCACCGCGCACGGCGGGGTGATCCTGTCGCTGCTCGACGTGGCGCTGTGCACCGCGGCGCGCACGCTGCACCCTGACTCGACCGGCGTGGTCACCATCGACATGAGCACCTCCTTCATCGGCGGCGGCAGCGGCGATCGCCTGATCGCAGAGGCACGCGTGCTGAAAGACGCGCGCAACATGACTTTCGTGGAAGCGGAGGCCAAGAACGCGGACGGCTCGCTGGTGGCGAAAGCCATCGGCACCGTGAAGGTGAGAAAAGCCGAAGACAAAAGGGGAGGCTGAGATGGCGAGCTATGTGCCAGGGGGGCGAGGCGTGGCGGCGGGGCGCGGTTGGGACTGGATCGCCGCGGGCTGGGAGCTGTTCAAGCGGCAGGCGGGGATGTGGATCGCGCTGGTGCTGGTGGCGTTCGTGATCTTCCTGGTGCTGGCCTTCATCCCGATCGTTGGCTCGATCGCCTCGGTGATCCTCACGCCGGTGTTCGGCGCAGGCATCGTGCTCGGCTGCCGCGCGATCGAAGAGGGGCGCGAGCTCGAGATCGGCCACCTGTTCGCCGGCTTCCGGGAAAAACTCGCGCCGCTGGCGACCGTCGGTGCCATCTACCTGGGGGCGACGATCGTGATCTTGGGCGTGGTGGTGCTCATCGCTGGCGTAGGCATCTTCAGCATGGCCGCCGTCGGCTCGGACATCTCGCCGGCTGCGGTCATGACCCTGATGCTGGGCGTGCTGGTGGCGCTGGCGCTGCTGGTGCCAGTGATGATGGCGATCTGGTTCGCGCCCGCGCTGGTGGTGTTCCACGACAAGGGCGCGGTGGACGCGATGAAGGAGAGCTTCAGCGGTTGCCTCAGGAACATCGTGCCGTTCCTGGTGTACGGCCTGGTGATGCTGGTACTCGGCGTGCTCGCCGCGATCCCGCTCGGCCTGGGCTGGCTGCTGCTCGGCCCGGTGCTCGCGGCCTCGCTGTACACGTCCTACAAGGACATCTACCTGACAGCGTAGAAAAAGGGGGTCAGACCCCTTTATTTCTTTTCCAAGCCACCGAGGTAGAAGCGGTTCCAGGTCGGCGCGATCACCATTTCGTTGACGCAGGTACGCGCCGGCATCGTCGCCACGAACAGGATCGCCTTGCCGAAATCCTCGGCCTGCGCCATGCGCGCGCGCTCCTCC
>JANNTQ010000189.1:0-5299 GCA_031394435.1 Betaproteobacteria bacterium | reverse complement strand
AGCAGCACGATCGCCGACGCGCGCGCCGGGTTGCGCGGCCAGCCGACGCCCCGCGCAAGCGCATCGAGGACTTGGTACGCCCGCTCGCGCAGGCGAGCCGGAACCCACTTAACAAGGCGGCGCGCGCCGATCCCGCCGGCGCGGACCGTCCGGCGAAACAGCGCGAGCAGCGCCACGAGCGCGGCGAGGATCGCCGCCGAGCCCGCCGCGCCGGCGATCAGTCCGCTGCGCAGCGATTCGCCGCTTTGCGGCATGGCGACCAGGACGATCGCGGCGGCGGCGAAAGCGAGGAACGCGGCACCGTCCACGAGCCGGTCCACCGCGATTGTCGCGATGACCGATGCAAACGGCAGTCCTTCGGAGCGTGCGACGAGCCAGCTGCGCATGATCGGGGACCCGGCCACCGGAACCACGTAGTTGGCCAGCGATGACGCCATATTCGCGGCGAAGACCCGGGAGAGCCGCGTACTGCCCAATCCCGCGAGCAGGAGGCGCCATTTCGCGGCCCCCACCCACTGCTCGAATAGGATCGCCACCGACACCAGCGCCACGAACCCACCGCTCGCGTTCGCAATCGCGTTCAGGAATGCTTCGTAGTCAATTCGCCAAAGTACCCACGCGAATACCGCGAGGCTGACCGCGCCCAGCACCCACGGGAGGACGGCGCTACGGCCGCTCGGGACGCCCGTTCTGTTCGAGGCTTCTGGCATGAGGCTCCGGAGGAGCGCCCTCGCGCGACGCGGTGCGCGGCGGCGCCAGCGCGGCGATTTCGTCGATGTAATACTGCAGTTCGCCCCGCGCGCGCTCGCGCTGCTCGGGCGTCGCAAGGCTCGCCGCCTCCGCGTAGAGCCGGTGCAGCGCCGCGCGATTGCGTTCCGCGTACTCGGCGTATTGGATCATACGCCCCTCCTCCCAGCGGCCGAAGAGCCGATTCAGGCGCTCGCCGATCTCTTCGCGCGCCGCGAGCTTGCCGGCGGACACCGCGCGCAGAAAGGTGAGCAGCTCGCGCTGGCGGCGCCGCAGATCCTCCAGCTCAAGCCGGCGATCGAGGGGCACTTCTTCGGCGAGCCCGCGCAGCCGCCCGCGCGCGGCAGTGTCGAACGCTCCGTACCACCGCTCGAGTCGACCCAGGGCGTGGCGGAAGAACTCTTCGCGCGCGCGCTCCGGGCTTACGTCCACGAGCTGGCGCTCGAAGTCGGCGCTCATGCGCGCGAAGCGCCGCTCGAGCGTGTCAAGCTGCTCGGTTCGCAGGCCAACGACCACCTCGACGGCGTCGGCCGCAGCCGCCTCGAGAATCCGCGTGTAACGCCGGCGCACCTCCGCGTGCAGCCACGCGACATCGCCGGCGCTCACGGGCCGGGCGATCCGCGTCTGCACTTCGCCGAGAAAGCGCGCGTAATCCGCGAGCTCGCTGCGGCGATGCCAGGCGTGGAGGCGATCGAGCCGCGCGCGCACGTCGGCGGCCTGACCCGCATCGAAGTCCAGCGCCTGATCGAGGCGCCAGTAAACGATGGACGGCGCCAAATGGTAGCTGACCGCCACCACGCTGCAGGCCGAGACGAGCAGCCCGGCGATCGCGGCGAGAAACGACCCGCGGTTGCAGGACCGCTCCGGCGCGAGGCTATTCGGCATGCTTGATCCCATCGAGAAACCGGATCCAGTGCTCGGGAAGCCCGTGCGCGCGCGCCCCTTCGCGAAGCAGCGTGAGGTAGCGCAGCGACGGGTTGCCGTCGGTTTCCTTTCCAACCGCGAGGTAGGAGACGGCGCGCAGCGGCTGCCCGTCCTTGTCCTCGCCGTCGGCCCAGACGTGGCGGTAGTGCATCCCCTCGGTCGCATCGAGCTGCACCAGCTGATGCCGGGTAAGCCGGTAGAGCACGCCCCACACCTCGGCGTCCGGATCGGGGGACAGGTTGGCGGGGGCCGACTTGCCGATCGGCCGTCCTTCGAGATTGAAGCGGATCCGGTAGCCGAACATCCGGCCGGCGCGCCATTCGAGCGGCCGCATGCCGCGCCAGCCCTGGAACACGCTATCGTGCATGTTCGCGCCGTAGGCGAGGTACCAGATCTCCTCCTGCGGACGTCCTTCGAGCGGCTTGCCGCGCAGCCAATAGAAGAAGCGCGACAGCCACCAGGATTTCGCGATGAGCGGGCGCACGCGGATCATCGTAGCGCTGCTCCGGCGCCGCGGTCGACGGTGCGCAGCCGGCCGATCGCTGCGGCGGCGACTGCGCCGAACGCGAGCGCGGCCGCGAACGGCGCGGCGGGGTGAAAGCCGGCGAGCCCCGCGCCGAGAAGCGGCGAAAGCGTCGCGGGCGCGACCAGCATGTTGAAGTAGCCGCTGTAGGCGGGGCGCGCGTCGTCGGGCGAGATCTCCATCAGGTAGCCGAGCTGCGCGATCACTGCCCCGTTCGACGCCGCGCCGAGCAGGAAGAATGCGACGCCGAACCAGGCGAGCGCGTGCGCGCGCTCGCCCCCTGCGAACCAGGCAAGTACGAGCGCGGGCGGCAACAGATTGAGCAGCGTGACCATCCACAGGAGCACGAGCTTGCCGCGCCGATCGCCCATCGCGCCCCACCACGGGTTCGCGAGCAGAGCGCCGAGCGTTTGCGCGGCGAGCAGCCAGGCGATCTCGCGAACGGCCAGCGCATCGCCCGCGGCGACGACGTAAAGCGGCGTCGCGAGAGCCGCCAGCCCCACTGCCCACTGGCTGGCGACGAACCAGCGAAAGCGCGCGTCGCGCCGCCACGTTTCCATTCCTTGCGCGAGGAACGCCCCGAAGCTCGCCGTGCGCTCCTCGCACGCGAGCGGCGGCTCGCCGGCGGAAACGAAGCAGGCCGCCGAAACGGCGAGCAGCGCCGCGCCGAACCCCAGCACCGCCGCGTGCCCGATGGGGAACGCGGACCCCGCAAGGGCGCGCTCGGCCAGCCCTGCGACGAGCAGCGAGATCAATCCGCCGCCGAGGAAACGTGCAGCGAGCAGGCGGCTGCGCCGCTGGGACGCGATGTGGCGGGCGACGATGTCGTTATAAGGCACGGCGACGACGCCGGCGATGAAGGCATAGGCCGTCCAGAGGAGGAACAGCGTGGCGAGCGCGGCCGCGCCGGGCGCCGACCCGCCCGCCGCGACGAGAAGCGCGACGGCTGCGAGCGCCGCGACGCGGCCGAACGCTCCAAGGCGATAAAAGGGCATGCGCGGCCTTGCGGTCGCGTAGTACGCGACCAGGACCTGCGGCGCGAGCCAGCCGAGGCGGACGACCGACGCCGCCGCAGCCGCCCAGAACGCGCTCTGCGTGAGGCCGTGGGCGAGGCTCGCCACGATGGTCGCGGGGTCGGTCGCGGCGGCGCCGCCCTGAAAGAGCGCACCGGCGAGTGCGATGCGACCGAACGGCTCCTTACGCGGCGCCACGTTTCGACTCCTCGCGCGGCTCGATTCCTTCGAGGAATGCGAGGTACTGCGAGGGCAAACCGCACTCGCGGGCGGCTGCACGCACGATCTCGAGATACGCCCGCGAAGGCCGCCCTTCGGGCGCGCCGGCAGGGCCGATGTAGCTCATCGCGCGGACCTCGGCGCCCGAGGCGTCGATTACACCGACTTCGAGATACGCGTACTGCCGGCCTTCGCTCGCATCGAGGCGCGCGAACTTGCGAAGCGGAAGTAGATACAGCACGCCGTACACCGCTTGGCCCGGCGCCGGCCGGATATTGGCGGGCGCAGAGGCGCCGGGACGACGCCCGCCCGCCACGGTAAAGCACAGCCGGTAGCCGTCGAGCCGCGCCACCTTCGCCTCGATCCGCGTCATATGCCGGCGCTCGCGGAAAAGGCGTTCGTTCATGTTCGAGCCGAAGGCGAAGTACCACACCGGATCGGGGAGATGCCGGGGAGGATTGCGCCCCGAGCGGAGCCTGATCCAGAAGCGCGCCATCGCCCAAACGATTCGGTTCATTTCGGCAAAGCCTCGGCCAAAAAAAAAGCCCGCGATCGCGGGCATTGAGAATTGTAAGACCGTTACACCCCCGGCGAAATCCGCCGCTGCCCCCTCGCGTTGCTCCAGACTCTAGCCCTTCCAGTTACTGGAACGTCAAGCCCGGTCGGCAGGAGTTCGCGCCGATCGGCGATTGGCTGGAGTCGAGCCGAGACACTCGCAGGCGCCCCAACCGCAGCATGCCGCAGGCGCGCCGCGACTTTCGCCCAGCATCGAGTGAACCGAGGCGCGCAACGCGAGCAGGTGGTTGATTCTCGCGTCCAGCCCGCGCAGATGACCGCGCAGGATTTCCCGGTACGCGGATTGCGTGCTGGGACAGCCACTACCGTCGGCGACGGACACCAGGGACCGCACGTCCTTCAAGCTCAGCTCGACTTCGCGCGCCCGCCTCACAAACCGGAGCCGGCCGACGTCGTCCTCCGAGTAAACCCGCGCGCCCGCGACCGCCGCGCCATTTGCGGCCATCCGCGGCGCCCCCGGGATCAGCCCGATCTGCTCGTAGTACCGGATGGTCCGGGCGCTCAACCCGGAGACCTTCGCGGCTTCGCCGATCGAGTAGTTTCGCATCTTTCCCTCCGAGATGATGACGATCGTGAATTTTCGACCGCCGCATCCGCATCGAAGTTCCGGCGCGCCCGCGCCGAGGTCAGGCGAAACTTGTCTCGGAACCGCATGGTCGTAATATAGGACCTCCCGATGACGACAGCAGTTTCAGCCAGGGATCTGGCGCAGGGCGTCGCAGCCGCCGCGGCAATGTTCGTCATCCTCGGCACCGTTGCCGCACTCTGGAAAAATCCCTTGTTCATGCGCATGACGCCGACCGAGGGATTCGAGATCGTGCTGCTGCTGTTGCAGTCGGTCTTTGCGGGTGTCTATGTGGGCCTGCCGCAAAACCCGTGCGGCAAGCGCACCGCGGGAGCCGGCGCCATCATCGGCTTTCTCGGTATCGCCTGCCCGGTGTGCAACAAGCTCCTCGTGCTGGCGGTCGGCAGCGCTTTGCTCCTCGAGTACTTTGAACCGGTGCGCCTCTACGTCGCGCTCGCCGGCGCTGCGCTTCTCGCGGCTGCTGTGTGGCTCAAGCTGGCTCGACCGGAGTGCCTGAAGGCGGCGTGACGTGGAAGCGCTGGCTGGCGGTTCTCGTCAGCGCCATCGCCATCGCCATCGCGGCTACCGTCGGCGGGTGCGAGCAAGCGCCCGCGACGGGGCAGGCAGCGCTCAGCGCCCCGGACGTGCGATACGAACCGACGCCGCACGCTGTGGTGGCAGAAATGCTGAAACTTGCGCAAGTCGGCGCGAACGACGTCGTTTACGACTTGG
>JANNTQ010000172.1:0-34363 GCA_031394435.1 Betaproteobacteria bacterium | reverse complement strand
ACGGCAAGCTCACCGGCGCCGCCGCCGGCAAAGTGCTGCGCTCCTAGCGCAATTCCAGCTGCTTGCCGTTCCGCCTGCCGTGGTACTCGCGCCCGCCGGCGGTGAAGGAGATTTCCTCGCCCCGTACCCGGCCTTCCACCGGCACCGGTCCGTACGCGGCGCGCAAGGTGCCGGAGAGCTTCTGGAACTCCTGCTTGAGGACGAGCTGCCCGTCGGGAATCGAGTAGGTCCCGGCGATGCGCGCCGGAACAAGCCACAGCAGCGCCGTGCACCAGGAGGCCGTGCATCCCTCCGACTCTGTCAGATTGACGGTTTCGTCGGCCTGCCACTCCGCCATGGTGAAGGTGTTGGAAACAACGCGGGTGCCGGGCTTGAGCTGCAGGAGCCGCGGGCGCAGCTTCTTGTTGATCTCCGGCAACAAAAACATCGTGATCACCGTCGCCTTGGAGAAATCCGTTTCGAAAAGGTCGGCCTTCATGAACGTTGCGCGGCCGCTGACGCCTTCCTTCTCCGCATTCCTCTGCGCCAGCGCCACCATGTCCGGGTTGTACTCGATGCCCATGGCCCGGGCGCCGCGCTTGGCCGCGGTGATGACGGTGCGGCCGTCGCCGGAGCCGAGGTCCATTAGGAAATCGCGCGGCGTCACCTTGGCCATATCGAGCATCTTGTCCACCAGCGCCTGCGAAGTGGGTATCCAGACGACGTCCTTGCCCTCCTGTCCCTCCGAAGGCACATAGGGCCCGGGCGCCTTTTGGGGCTGAGCGAAGGCGAGCGCGCAACACGCGGCGAGAATGAAGACAAGGAGAGGGCGCAGGACGGGATTCACGTGCATTCCAGTTTCTCCAGGACCAGGGAAATCAGGAACTGCAGGATAGGGCGGAACAGCCGGCCTTGTGGCGCGCCCATTCCGGGCGCCGGTCGGCAAAGGTATTGTTCTCCGGCTGCTCGTCGTAGGGCCGCTCGAGCACCTTCATCAGCTTCTCGAGCACCGAGGCGTCGCCATTGGTGAGAGCGTCGATGGCCTGCTGGGCGAGGTAGTTCCTGGGTACGTACTTCGGGTTGGCGCCGTTCATGCGCGGCGCGCGCACGGCGGCGGTCGCGGCCACGCGCGCGACGTACTTGCGCAGCCAGGCCGCGACGCGGGCGATGTGCGCCGCATCGGGCTCGGCATAGAAGGCGCGGCGCAGGGGTGCGACCAGGCGCTGATCGTCCGCGGAGTCTTCGACTGAAGCAAGGCCGCGGAAGAAGAGGGTGAAGTCGGTTTCCACCGCACCCAGCACGCCAAACATTTCTCTCACCAGCTCGTCGTCGCCCGCTTCAAGCGAATCAAGCCCGAGTTTCTGCGCCAGCGCCTTGCTGAAGCTCTTCTGATAGGTCTTGCTGTAGAGCTTCAGCCCTTCCTCCAGTTCCTCCTTCGGCATGATCGGCAATAGCGCCTCGGCCAGGCGCATCAGGTTCCACTGCCCGATCTGCGGCTGCTGGCCGTAGCAGTAGCGCCGCCCCTCGGCATCGGTCGTGTTCGGCGTCCAATCCGGGTCGTAACCCTCGAGCCAGCCGTAAGGCCCGTAGTCGATGGTCAACCCCAGGATGGACATGTTGTCGGTGTTCATCACGCCGTGCACGAAGCCGAGCCGCATCCAGTCGGACATCAGCACCGCCGTGCGCCGGCAGACCTCGTGGTACCAGTCTCTGGGTGAAGCCAACTCAGGAAAATGCCGGCGCAGTACGTAGTCCACGAGGCGCTTCAGCACCTCTGGCTCTTGGTTCGCCGTATGGATCTGAAAATTCCCGAAGCGCAGAAAAGAAGGCGCCACGCGGCACACCACGGCGCCCGGCTCCGGCTCCGGGTTGCCGTCGTAAAACATGTCGCGCATCACCTGTTCGCCGGTGCCGACCAGCGACAGCGCGCGCGTGGTGGGAACGCCCAGCCAGTGCATCGCCTCGCTGCACAGGAATTCGCGCAAGGATGAGCGCAGCACCGCGCGCCCATCCGCGGTCCGCGAATAGGGTGTCTTGCCGGCTCCCTTCAGCTGCAGCTCCTGCCGACTACCGTCGCGCGCAACGAGTTCTCCCAGTGTGATCGCGCGCCCGTCGCCGAGTTGGCCCGCCCAGTGCCCGAACTGGTGGCCGCCGTAGCGCGCCGCATAAGGCTCCATCCCCGGCAGCACGCGGTTTCCGCCCAGCACGTCTGCAGTAAGGCAGGCAGGAGCAGGCCGCGCGAGGCCGAGCTGCTCGCCCAAAGCGTCCGACCAGGCGAGGAGCCGCGGGGAGGCGACCGGCGTGGGGGTCACCTGGGTGTAGGAAGCGTTGCGCACCTGGCGCCGGGTATTCAGCGGAACCGGGTCGCCAGGAAGCTCGCGCACGAAGGTGTTCTCGAACGCAACCTCGCTGAGGCCGACGAGCGGTGGAACAGTGCGCTGCGGCAGGACCGCGGACATCCGCAGATGGTAGCGCAGCGCAGCAAGCGCCGCGTAGTATTCAGGCCATGCGCGCGTTCCTGCTCGCCGTCGCAATGTGCCTGGCCCACACGGCCTACGCGCAGGACAGCCCCCGCATCGCCGGCACCATCGAGCTCGCCGAAGGCAACATCCTGATCGAAGGCAAGGACGGACGCGCCCGGCTGCCGGTCGTCGGCGAGAACGTCTTCGAGGGCGACACCATCTCCACCTTCGCGAACTCGGAAGCTCACCTGCACATGGCGGACGGGGCGCAGTTCATCGTGCGCGAGGATTCGAAGATCACCCTGCTCGAATACGTCGCCGACGGCGGCAGCGAAGACCGCAGCCTGGTCGGCCTGGCAAAGGGCGCGATGCGTTCGATCACGGGCTGGATCGGGCAGTTCAACCGCTCGAAATACCGCATCCGGACTCCGCTGGTCACCATCGGCGTGCGCGGCACCGACCACGAGCCCACGCACATTCCGGTCGGCGACCCGCGCGGCGAGCCCGGCAGCTACGATAAGGTGAACGAGGGCCGCGCGTTCATGGAGACCAAGCAGGGGATCGTGGAAGTGCCGAAGAACCGGGCGGCGTTCCACTCGGTTTCGGCAATGGCGGCGCCGCGGCTGCTGGGCGCGGTCCCGGCGTTCTTCAAACCGGGGAGGCACGAACAGAGATTCCTGGCGCGCGCGCAGGAAACGAGGAAGGCGATGCCGCAGCGGCGCCTGGAGCGGCAGGAATTCGTGCGCCAGCGCGGCGCGGCGGGCGGGGCGAAGGTGCAGCGGCCTGCGCAGGCGCAGCAGGCGGCGCCGATGCCTCAGAAGCCGCCGGCGAAGGATGCTGCAGAGAAAATGCGGCAACTCGACCGGCCAGCGCGCGACAAGGCGCGCGATGCTCATAGACTGGACCGGCCGACGCCTGCGGCGCAGGCGCCCAAGGACGCGCGCGGGCCGGAAAAACCGCGGCGGCCGGGTGAGGCGAAGAAAGCCCACCGCCCGGGCGAGGACAAGCGCTAGCGTGGCAGTTCGATTTTTCCTTGCGCCGGATACTTCACCGCCGCCGGGCGGTGCGCGTTTCGGCGAGCGCAAGGCGCAGCGCCCGGATATCGGTGAGCGACGCCCGCGCGCGCGCCTTCGCGACCAGTTCGTCGGCGCTGCGCGCGCTCTTGATGCCGTAGAACTGCAGGCTTTCCTCGATCAACTGGCCGATGGTCTTGCCGCGCTGCGCCGCCGCCTCGCGCAGCGCGCGATGGCGTTCGTCGCTCAGGGTGATGGTCAGGCGGGCCATGAGTGGGTGCGTTGGCGTGTTGGCACCAAAGCATCATAGCCCACGCGCCAGCCGCCCCGCCCGTCGCAGCTATCATTCCTCGCATGAGCACAGCAGTGCTTCCTCTGCAGCGCACGTTCGCCGTCGCGCGCTGGAGATTCCCTGGGTCGATGAGGTGAGGCTCAGGAAGCCTAAAATTCCCGGCTAGAATTGGCCGGTGATCGCCTCCCGCTTTCTCGTGCGCCTCGCCGCCGCGCTCTGCCTCGCCTCCGCCGCGCAAGCCCAGGACAAGCCCGAGCCCCGCGTCGCCGGCAAGGTCGAGCTCGCCGAGGGTATTGCCCAGATCGAGGGCAGGGACAAGCGCGCCCGCCGCCCGGTGGTCGGCGAGAACGTGCACGAAGGCGAGTCCATCGCCACCTCCGGCAAGTCCGAACTGCACCTCAACATGGCCGACGGCGCGTCGCTCATCGTGCGCGAGAACTCCAGGATCAAGCTCACCGAGTACGTCGCCGACGGCGGCGACAAGGACCGCAGTCTCATTGAACTCGCGCAAGGCGCGATGCGCTCGATCACGGGCTGGATCGGGCAGTACAACCGCGCCAACTACCGCGTGCGCACGCCGCTGGTCACCATCGGGGTGCGCGGCACCGACCACGAGCCGACGCACCTGCTGCCCGGCGACCCGCGCGGCGAGCCGGGAAGCTACGACAAGGTGAACGAGGGAGTCGCCTTCATGGAGACCAAGCAGGGGGTGGTCGACGTGCCGGCCAACGCGGCGGTGTTCCTGGCGCTCTCGGCCGAGGGAATTCCGCAGCTCCTCGCCACCATCCCCGGCTTCTTCAAGCCCGGCAAGTTCGAGCAGCAGTTCCTGCAGCGCTCGCAGCTGCTGCGCAACGCGATCCCGCAGCGGCGCCTGGAGCGGCTGGAGTTCCTGCGCCGGCAGGGCCTGGTGCCGGCGCCGGCGCAAAAGGCCCTCGACCAGGTCAAGCCGCTCGAAGAAAAGCGCAAGGAGCTGCTGCGCTGGCTGAAGTGAAAAGGGGGTCTGACCCTATTTTCAGGCAACGAGCTTGAGCAGCTCGTCCATCGTCTGGTCGGCCCAGAACTCCGGATCCTCGTCGATCTTCTTCTCGCCCTTGGCGACGACGTCCTTCGCAACCTTGCGGCGCTCGCAGTAGCCGCGCCAGAACTGCTTGATCTCTTCGGCTGACATGTCCATAGCAGCAGGATTTTAACTGTCTTGCTATATTGCGGGCTTGGCAACCACGAAAGGAGGTGATCCAGTGAGAGACTACCGAGGCAGCACCGGCAGGCTGGACTCCAAAACCGGATCATTTCGGGGGACTAAGAGCATCGCCAGCTAGTACGCCGGCAATGTCTTAACCGCAATAAAAACGCCCCGTCCGGGCAACCGGCCGGGGCGTTTCGCTTCAGGGGCTTGGAGGTTACTTGCCCGGCTGGCGGATCGGCGACAGCGGGACGGGCTTCTGCTGCTTCTTGGGTTTCTTCTTCTCGCGGTTGCTGCGTTCCATTCCTTTGGGCATTCGAGTTCTCCTGAAAAGTGGCCCATTATCCGTCAGGTGGTCGAAAGATGAACAGGGAGGAGCTGGACAGAATCGCCCGCGCCACGCTGGAGCACTACGACCGGCGCGCGCAGGATTTCTGGCGCGGGACCAAGGACCACGACGTCAGCCAGAACATCGATGAGCTGCTGCGCCACCTCGAAGGCAAGGCACCTTTCAGGATCCTGGACCTCGGTTGCGGCCCGGGCAGGGACCTCAAGGCTCTGGCCAGTCTGGGACACATTGCCGTGGGGCTGGAAGGCTCGAAGCGCTTCGCCGCCATGGCCAGGCAGTACAGCCATTGCGAAGTGCTGGAACAAGACCTCCTGCGGCTTGACCTGCCGCAGGAGAGTTTCGACGGCGTATTCGCCAACGCGGTGCTGTTCCACGTCCCCAGCCAGGAACTGCCGCGCGTTTTGCAGGAGCTGCGGACATCACTCAAGCCGCGCGGCGTGCTGTTCAGCTCGAACCCGCACGGGGACAACCAAGAAGGCTGGACGCGCGGCCGCTACGGTGCGTTCCATGATTGGAACACCTGGCGGCGGTTCATGAAGGAAGCGGGCTTCGAGGAACTCGACCACTACTACCGCCCGCCCGGCCTGCCGCGCGAGCAGCAGCCCTGGCTGGCAAGCAGCTGGCGGCGTTAGCATAATCGCGCCATGCAGGCCGCCGCCGCACCGAGGCTCGTCCCGCCGCGCATCTCGCCCCCGGCGCAGCCGCTCGAAGGGCTCGCGTTCATGGCAAGGTTCGTGCGCAACCCGATCGCCGTGGTGCCGCAGGCCGCCTACGACGGCGACCTGGTTTCGATGATGCGCGGCCGCACGCAGATCGTTTGGATCACTGCCCCGGCGATGATCAAGCAAGTTCTGCTCGACGAGCGCGAGAAATTCCTCAAGCTGGCGCAGATCCGGCTGCTCAGCCCGCTCCTGGGCAAGGGCATCCTGACCAGCGAAGGCGCGGAGTGGAAGTGGCAGCGCCAGGCCTCGGCGCCGATGTTCCGGCCCCAGGAGCTGGCGGGCTTCGTGCCGACCTTCGTGCGCGCCGCGCAGGATGTGATCGCGAGATGGCGCGCGCGACCCGGCGCGGTGCAGCCCGTCGACCGCGACATGACCGAGGCGACCTTCGAAGTCATCTCGGCGACACTGCTGCCCTCGGCCGACCAGCGCATGCCGCAGGCCATCGAGCGCTCGACCGGGCTTTTCCAGCGCTCGGGCGCCTGGGGACAGCTGTTCGCCGTCGCCAATCTGCCGAAGTGGCTGCCGCAGCCCGGCCGGCGCTCGATGGGCCGCGCCATCGCGGCACTGCGCTCGGCGGTGCAATCCCTGATCACGGAGCGCCGCTCGGGGGCAGTGGCGAAGGACGACCTGCTGCATCGCCTCATGCAGGCGCGCGACCCGGACACCGGCCAGTCGATGAACGACGAGCAACTGGTGGACAACCTGCTCACCTTCTACCTTGCGGGCCACGAGACCACAGCGAAAGCGTTGACCTGGACGCTGTATCTCCTTGCGCGTTCGCCCGAATGGACGCGCATGCTGCTGGAGGAGATCGCGCGCGTCGCGGGCGGCGCGCAAGTGCAGGCCGAGCACATCGACAAGCTGGTGCTGGTGCAGCAGGTGCTGAAGGAATCGATGCGCCTGTATCCGCCGGTGCCGCTGATGACCCGCCAGGCGGTCGCCGACACGCAGTTCGGCGCGCACGCGGTCCGTGCCGGCACCTCGGTGGTGATGCCGATCTACGCCATCCACCGCCACTCCAAGCGCTGGGAAGACTGCGACGCCTTCGATCCCGCGCGCTTCGCCCCGGCGCGCGAAGCCGCGATTCCGCGCTACCAGTACATGCCCTTCGGCGCAGGTCCGCGCATCTGCATCGGCATGGGCTTCGCCATGATGGAGGCCACCGCGATGCTGGCCACGCTGCTGCGCCACGCGAGCTTTGCGCCGGTCGCCGGCCGCGATCCGGCGCCGGTGGCGCGCGTCACGCTGATTCCGGGCGGCGGCATGCCGCTCGAGGTGCGCCTCAGGTCTTGAGGAACAGCGTCACCAGCGGATGCGCCCCGCGCTGCGCGCTCCAGTGCCCGTGCACCTTCGGGTCGAACGTGGCCCCTTCGGGCAGGGTGTCGGCGGAAAAGAAGTGATCGCCTGTGCGGAACTGGCGCGACGTGCCGTCCTGCAGCCCGATCTCCATCTCGCCGCCCAGGATGAATACCCACTGCGCACTTGGCGTGCAGTGCCACTGGCTGCGAAAGCCCACGGGGCTGTGGCGCAATTGGTAACCTGTGGAAGGCAGCACGGCGGAGAGCATGGCCTGCGGCGTGCCCTCGGTCAGCGCAACGGCTTCCTCGCGGAATTTCGCGCGGCCGTCGCGATCGGTGTAGAGAATCACTTTGGTGAAGGTGGTCATGAGACAGGACTCTAACGGAAACAAAAAGGCCCGCTTGCGCGGGCCTTTCGTTTGCTGCCTGAAGCCGAAAGTTACATCGGCTTGATGTTCGTCGCCTGGTCGCCCTTCGGCCCGGTGGTGACGTCGAAGGAAACCTTCTGCCCGTCCTTCAGGCTCTTGAAGCCCGAGCCCTGGATCGCCGAGAAATGCGCGAACAGGTCCTTGCCGCCGCCGTCAGGGGTGATGAAGCCGAAGCCCTTCGCATCGTTGAACCACTTGACTGTTCCAGTTGCCATGATCGTCTTGCCTCTCGATAAATTAATTAAGTAACGGGCTTTCGCCCACTGCCGGAACACCAAGTAGAAGACGCAGGAATGGACCAGCGGGACTGCTTGAGGAAACCAGCGCGGGCGATTATACACGAACCCAGCGCCTGTCAAGCCTGACGGTACACTCTGCACCATGGTCCAGGATGGCGCCCGGCCGGTGATCCTCGTCGCTGACGACGACGAAGATCTGCGTGCGCTGCTCGCCAAGGCGCTCGGCACGCAATACGAGGTGAAGCTCGCTGCCGATGGCGGCGACACACTGTCGCTCGCGGCGCAGGCGCCGCCGCCGGACCTGATCCTGCTTGACGTGAACATGCCGGGCGCCAGCGGCTTCGAGGTCTGCAAGCTGCTGAAGGAGGACCCCGCCACCGCGGCGATCCCGGTGATTTTCCTCACCAGCAAGGCAGAGTCGGCGGACCAGGTGGAGGGGCTCGACCTCGGCGCGGTGGACTATCTCACCAAGCCGGTCAACGCGAAGTTGCTCCTCGCGCGGGTGCGGACCCACCTCGCGCTCGCCGGCCGCCAGGCGGAGCTGGAGCGCCAGGTGCAGGAGCGCACCGCGCAACTGGAGGATGCGCGCGCGCAGCTGATCATGCGCCTGGCGCGCGCCATGGAATTCCACGAGAGCGCCTCCACCGGCAACCGCGTGGTGCGCGTCAGCCAGTACGCCAGGTTGATCGCGCAGGCCTCGGGCATGAAGCCCGAGGTGACCGAACTGCTGCAGAAGGCGGCGCCGCTCTATGACATCGGCAAGATGGGCGTGCCCTCGGAAGTGCTGAAGAAGCCCGGCAAGCTCTCCGCCCCCGACTGGGAGCGCGTGCATCGCCACCCGCAACTCGGCGCCGAGATCATCGGCGAGCACCAGGATCCGGTACTCGCGCTCGCGCGCATCCTCGCGCTCACTCACCACGAGCGCTGGGACGGCACCGGGTACCCGAAGAAGCTCAAGCGCGGCGACATTCCCTGGCCGGGGCGCGTGATGGCGATCGTCGATAGCTTCGAGGCCATGACCACCACCCAGTTCTACCGCCAGAAGCCGTTCACCATCGACGAGGCGACGAAGATGATTCGCGAAGGCTTCGGCAAGCAGTTCGACCCCTCGCTGGAGGAGGCCTTCGACAAGGCGCTGCCGGTGATGCGCAAAGTGCGTGAGACCTACTCTGACGCGCTCGGCGACATGATCAACCTCGACTTCAGCCCGACGCGCGACGCGCCGGCGAAGCCTGCGCCGACGCCGAAGCCGGCGGCCAAGCGCTAGAGCCCGGCGCGCCGCGCCCAGTAAGCGAAGGTGCCGCGCACGATCGAGCTCTGCAGCAGGAACTCGCGCGCTTCAGCGGCCAGTTCAGGTTTCACTTCCTTCACTCCCCCCGCGGCCATGGCGAGCAGTTGCGTGCGCGCCGCACGCTCGAAGAACACCGCGAGGTAGGCCGCTTCCTCCACTGAGTTGCCGGTGGCTAGCAGGCCATGGTTGGCGAGCAGGATGCACTTTGCGCTGCCTAGCGCGCCGGAGATGATGCGCCCCTCGTCGTCGGCCACCGGCACTCCCGGCCACTCGGCGAGGTGCGCGGTACCATGGAGCATCGAGGAATCCATGTGCGCGATCGCCAGCGGCTTGCCCGTGGCGGCGAGCGCCGAGGCATGCGGCGCGTGCGTATGGACGATTGCATTCACGTCGGGCCGCTTCCAGTAGATCCAGACGTGGAAGCGCACAGCGGGGTTCGGCCGCCCGCCCTGGAGCGGCTTCAGGTCCTCGTCCACCAGCACCATGCGCTCCGCCGTGGCTTCCTCGAAGCCGTAGCCGAACTGCAGCGTCCACCAGGTGCCCGGCTGCTCGCCCTTGGCGGTCACTTGCCCGGCGAGGCCCGATTCGTGTCCCTCGCGCGCGAGGATGCGGCAGGCGGCAGCGAGCGCCTCCGGCGTGGAGAGCTGCGGGACCTTGAGGTCCTCGTCCATCTCGCGGCTGACGCGCTCCTTGAAGTACGCCTTGTCGCGCGGATTCATTTCATCAGGCCCGGCAGGTAGAGCGAAATCGCCGGGAAAGCGATGAGGATCGCCAGGCGCACGCAGTCGGCGGCCATGAATGGCAGCACGCCGCGGAACACGGTGGTGGTCGGCACCTGCGGCAGCAGCGTGGACAGCACGAACAGGTTCATGCCGACGGGCGGGCTGATCAGCCCGATCTCCACGATGGTCACGATGAGAATGCCGAACCAGACCGGGTCCAGCCCGAGCCCGACGATCAGCGGGAAGAACACCGGCAGCGTCAGCAGGACCATCGAAAGCTCCTCCATCGCCGTGCCGAGCAGGACGTAGATCACCATGATGGCGGTCACCACGAGTACCGGGTGCAGCTCGAAGCGCGTGACGAAAGCCCTGAGGTCCGCCGGCATCGAGGTAATGTTCACGAAGTCGGCGAAAATCAGCGCGCCAATCAGGATCATGAACAGCATCGCCGTGGTGCGCCCGCTTTCGAGCAGCGAGGCGTAGAGCGTTTTCCAAGTGAGCGCACGGCGCCACAGGGCGAACATCATGGCACCGAAGGCGCCCATGCCGGCGCCTTCGGTGGCGGTGAACAGGCCGCCGTAGATCCCGCCGATGACGAACAGGAACAGGATCGCCACCGGCCAAATGCCGCGCAACGCCTGCCACCGCTCGCTCCAGGTCGAGCGCTCGCCCGGCGCGCCGGCCTTTGGATCGCGCCAGCAGGACCACTGCACCGCGCCGCAGAGCAGCGCGGCACCGAGGATTCCCGGCAGGATGCCGGCGGCGAACATCTTGCCGATGTTGGTCTCGGTAAACACCCCGTAGATCACCATCAGTGTGGAGGGCGGGATCATGATGCCGAGGGTTCCGCCCGCGGCGATCGCGCCGGCCGCCAGCCGATCGGAATAGTTGTACCGCTTCATCGACGGATACGCGACTTTCGCCATGGTCGCCGCCGTGGCGATCGAAGAGCCGCAGATCGAACCGAATCCTGCGCAGGCCAGGATGGTCGCCATGGCCAAGCCGCCGCGCAGGTGCCCGACGAAAGTGTTGGCCGCGCGAAACAGCTCCTTGGCGAACCCGGCGTGCGAAACGAAGCTGCCCATCAGCAGGAACAGCGGCACCACGGACAGCGTGTAGTTGCGTCCGGTTTCGTAGACGTTGGTCTGCACCGAGGCGAAGGCGACGGTCCAGTTCCAGTCGCGCATGTAGGCATAACCGACCACGCCTACGATCGCCATGCAGAACGCGATCGGGATGCGCAGGAAGGCGAGCATCAGCATCGCGCCCAGGCCGAGCAATCCCTCGATCATTTTTCGCCTGGCGGGAAAACGGTCCGCAACAAATGCACCAGGCCCGAAACGCCGATCATCGCCGCCATGAAATAGATGAACGGCCCGACCGGAATGCGCAGGATATCGGTAGTGTCGCCGTAGGCCGCGATCTTGCCCGCCTTGAGCAGCATTTGCCAGGCGAGAAAGAACATCAGGCCGGCGCAGATCAGCTCGATCAGGCGGTTGAGCGCGGCGCGCAGGCGCGCGCCAAGCAGCCGGTCGATCAAGTCCATGGTCACGTGCTCGCCGGCATGGGTCACCAGCGGCAGGCCGGCGAAGATCAGCACCAGCAGCATCAGCTCAGTGATCTCGAAGGCGCCGCGCACCGGCCGGTTGAGGAGGTAGCGCGCGATGACGTCCACGAAGGTGAGCATCATCATGGCGAACAGGATCGCCGATGCCGCGACGCCGAGCACAGCGTCGGCCCGCTTCTCCCATGCGCGATCGGTGGCTAGACTCATGCGTCGGAAATAGAAAGGGGGGCTGGCAGGACCGGCCCCCCTTCAGGCGCTTCCCCGAGGCTTATTGCCCGGCCGCGACCTTCTTCAGTTCCGCATGGAACTCGGCAAGGATCGCCTTGGCGTCCACGCCCTTGGCCGTTGCCTGCTTGATCCATTCCTCGATGATGGGGGCGGACCGCTTCTGCGCTTCCGCCTGCAGCGCGGCATCGGCATTCACCAGCCGCATCGACGACTGTCTGATCGCCGCCAGGCCTTTTTGGTCGGCAGTGTCCCAGGACTGGCCGTTGCTGCGTGCCGCGTACTCGTAGCCGTGCTTCTCGATGATGTCCTGGTCCTGCTTCGAGAGCTTGTTCCACTTGTCCTGATTCATGAAAAAGCCGAACGCGGAGCTGTACAGGCCGCCCGGGAACATGGTGGTCTGGGCAAGCACGGTATCCAGCTTGAAAGAGACGATCGACTCCAGCGGGAAGAAAATGCCGTCGGCGACGCCCGACTTGAGCAGTTCATACGATTCCCCGGCAGGCTTGAAGAACGGCGAACCGCCGAGCGCGGTGATGACCTCTTCGGAAACGCCGCCGCCGGTGCGCACCTTGAGGCCTTTGAAATCGGCCAGCGAATTGAGCGGTTTTTTGGTGTGCATCTGGCCGGGGCCGTGCGTCCAGACCGCAAGCAGCTTCACGCCGTTGTACTCGCCAACCTTGTGGAAATGCTTCCAGTGGATGCGCGAATAGGCAACCGAATTGATGACCGCGGTATCGCCTGCGCCGGGCAGTTCCGGCATCTTCGGCAGGACGTGGCGCGCCGGCGTATAGCTCGCGGTGGTGTAGGACAGGTCCACCAGCCCTTCGCGCACCGCATCGAAGGTTCCCGGCGGCGCGGAGGGGTGCTTGGGCAGCGACTGGAACTTGACGCGGCCAGCGGTGGCTTTCTCGATGTCCGCAGCCCAGTTCGCCTGCCAGATGGTCAGGTGGTGCGTCGGCGGCACCCAGGACGAGAAAGTGAGGGTGGTCTGCGCCAGGGCCGGTTGCGCGGCGGCGAAGGTGCCCGCGACGAGCGCGGACAGGGCGAGTTGGCGTTTGGTTATCATGGTCTCCTCCAGAAAGTGACGGGGCCCTCCGGCCCTCGATCAGGCAGTGTATCAAGAGGAGGGGGGAATGGCAGCAATCAGCGGGGTTGAAACGCGGGTCGACCTGCGCAGCGACACCGTCACGCGCCCCTCGGCCGGCATGCGCCGGGCGATGGCGGAGGCCGAGGTCGGCGACGACGTGTTCGGCGACGACCCCACGGTCAACAGGCTGCAGGATCGTGCGGCGGCGCTATTCGGCTTCGAGGCGGCGCTCTACTTTCCTACCGGCACGCAGTCCAATCTCGCCGCGCTGATGAGCCATTGCCAGCGTGGCGACGAGGTGATCCTCGGCATGGAAGCACACAGCTACCGGTACGAGGCGGGCGGACTGGCGGTGCTCGGCTCGATCCAGCCGCAGGCCATCGCCAACCGGCCCGACGGCACGCTCGACCTCGCCGAGGTCGAGGCCGCGATCAAGCCCGACGACGCGCATTTCGCGCGCACGCGGCTGCTGGCGCTGGAGAACACCATCACCGGCCGCGTCATTCCGCGCAGGTATTTCGACGAGGCGCTGGCGCTGGCCAAGCGCCGGGGACTCGCCACGCATCTCGACGGCGCGCGCATCTTCAATGCCGCGGTGAAGCTGGGCATGCCGGTGAAGGACCTGTGCCGCGGCTTCGACTCGGTGTCGGCCTGCCTGTCGAAAGGGCTCGGTGCGCCGGCGGGAACCATGCTGGTCGGCAGCAAAGAGTGCATTGCGCGCGCGAAGCGCGCACGCAAGATCCTCGGCGGCGTGATGCGCCAGGCGGGCATTCTCGCCGCGGCCGGGCTGTACGCGCTGGAAAACAACGTGCAACGCCTGGCCGAAGACCATGCCAACGCCGAGCGCCTCGCCAAGGGTCTCGGCGTGGAGCCGCCGCAGTCGAACATGGTGTTCGTGAAATCGGCGCCCGGGCTGGTGGAGCACCTGGCGCAGCGTGGGGTGGTGGTACTGTCGGGCCCGCGACTGCGCCTGGTGACGCATCTCGACGTGGACCAGGCAGGGATCGACTGCGCCATTGCGGCGTTCCGCTCTTTCAGGCAGCAGGCGGCCTAACCGGCGTCCGGCGGCGCCGGCGCCTTCGCGCCGAACTGTGCCCAGGCGATGCCCGCCATCGCAATTGCGGCGCCGGCGATTTTCAGCCACGTGAAGGTTTCGCCGAGCGTCAGCCAGGCGACCAGCCCGGCGATCGGCGGCATCAGGTATTGCAGCGGCGCGCTGCGCGCGATGCCGCGCACCGCGTTGACCCAGGCCCACGCAATCCAGCCGATGAAGGAGGAGACGGCCACCGCCCAGAACACGCCAAACCAGGCCTCGGCGGGGACCGCGTGCAGCGGCGCGGCGACGAAGGCCGGCAGCGTGGCGAGCACCACCGGCGGCGCGCCGAACAGCAGCGAGTAGCACAGCAGGTTGAGCGGGCCGTAACGCACCACCAGCGGCTTGGCAATCACCGTATGGAGGGAAAACAGCGCCGCCGCGAAGATCAGCACCAGGTCGCCGATGCCGGCGAGCGCGAAGCCGACGGCGAACTTGTCCGAAAGGAACACGGCGATGCCGGCGAAAGCGACCAGCGTGCCGTAGACCTGCCGCCTGCGCAGCCGCTCCGCGCCGAGCAGCGCGAGGATCAGGAGCGTGAACAGCGGGCTGCTGGTCAGCACCAGCGACGAGGAGAACGCCGTGGACAAGTCGATGCCCAACATCACGATGCTGACGTGCGCCGTGTGGCCGATCAGCCCACAGGCAATGAAGCGCGGCAGGTCCTCGCGCCGGGGCCAGGATTTGGCGAAGTGACGGCGCGTGACGGCGGCGAGCAGGGCAAAGCCCAGCAGCGGCATGGCGAGGAAACGGATGAAAAGGAACGGCCCGACGCCCAGTTCGGCGAGCACGATCTTGGTGACGGCGAAGTTGACGCCCCAGACCGTCATCAGGGCGAAGCCTGCGGCGAGCGCCCATTGCTGTGTCGAAATAGTATTGGCGGGCATGGCAGGTCGGCAATCTACAATACCGGGACGCCATGAGACCCGAGAATCCGCACCCGGTTCACGCGCGCGCAGCGGTGCGTGCGCTGGGCGCCTCCAAGATCCGCGAGCTGGTGAACGCAGGCTTCGGCCGCAAGGACGTGCTGCCTTTCTGGGTGGGAGAGCCGGACGAGCCCACCCCGGACTTCATCCGGCGTGCCGGCATCGCCTCGATCGAGGCGGGCGAGCTGTTCTACTCGCACAACCTCGGCATCCATTCGCTGCGCGAGGCGCTTGCCGCCTACCTCACGCGCCTGCACCGGCCGACTTCGTTCGAGGAGATCGCGGTCACCAGCGCCGGGGTGAACGCGCTGATGCTGGTGTCGCAGCTGCTGGTGGACCCGGGCGACCGCGTGGTCGAGGTGGTGCCGCTGTGGCCGAACCTGCAGGAGATCCCGCGCATCCTCGGCGCTAGCGTCGTTACCGTGGCGCTCGAGTTCGCCCCCGGTGGCTGGCGCCTCGATCTCGAACGGCTGCTCGCGGAGTTGAAGCCCGGCACGCGCGCCCTTTACCTCAATTCGCCCAACAACCCGACCGGTTGGACCATTTCCAGGGAACAGCAAAGCGCCATCCTCGAGCATTGCCGCCGCCACGGTATCTGGATCTTCGCCGACGACGCCTACGAGCGCCTGTACTACGAGGGCAACAACGTCGCGCCGTCCTTCCTCGACCTCGCGGATCCCGGCGAGCGCGTGATCAGCACCAATACGTTTTCCAAGAGTTGGCTGATGACCGGCTGGCGCCTGGGCTGGGCGGTGGTGCCGGCGGCGCTCGAAGCCGACCTCGCCAAGCTGATCGAGTACAACACCTCCTGCGCGCCCGTGTTCGTGCAGCGAGCGGGCGTCGCCGCGGTGACGCAGGGCGAGCCGGTGATCGCGCATACGCTTGAGCGTTTCCGCCGCGCGCGCGATTTCCTGATTGGAGAGCTGCGAACCATCCCGGGCGTCGAAGTGGCGCTGCCTGCGGGCACCATGTACGCATTCTTCCGCGTGCAGGGAATGACCGACAGCCTGGCGTTCTGCAAAAAGCTGGTCGCCGGCCATGGCCTGGGCTTGGCGCCGGGGGCGGCCTTCGGGCCGCACGGCGAAGGCTACGTGCGCTGGTGTTTCGCGGCCGGCGAAGACAAGCTCGCCGAAGGCGTGGCGCGGTTGCGGCGGGGACTCGATTCGAAGTTTGGAGTACGTGAATGGAACTGACGCCGAGAGAGAAGGACATGCTGCTGGTCTTCACTGCCGCGCTGCTGGCGGAGCGGCGCAAGCAGCGCGGCGTCAAGCTCAACTACCCCGAGTCCGTGGCTTTCATCAGTGCCGCGATCATGGAAGGCGCGCGCGACGGCAGGAGCGTTTCTGAGCTGATGGGCTGGGGCGCGACGCTGCTGAAGAGGGAAGACGTGATGCAGGGTGTGCCGGAGATGATCCCCGACATCCAGGTGGAAGCCACGTTTCCCGACGGCACGAAACTCGTCACGGTGCATAACCCCATCCCGTGAGCATGAAGCAGCAAAGCTTCCTCAGCCTCGGGCCCACGGGTTTTCACCGCGTGGCCTACACCGACTGGGGCGACCCCGAGAACCCGCACGTGGTGCTGTGCGTGCACGGGCTGTCGCGCAACTGCCGCGACTTCGACTTCCTGGCCGACGCGCTGCAGAAGGACTGCCGCGTGGTGTGCATGGATGTGGTCGGGCGCGGCGAGAGCGAGTGGCTGGAGGACAAGTCGGATTACAGCTTCTCCACCTACCTCTCCGACGCCGCGGCTCTCGTCGCGCGCGTCACCACGCCCGTGCGCGCGGGACTTTTCCGCGAGGCCGCGACGCGCCGCCTGGACTGGGTCGGCACCTCGATGGGCGGCCTGATCGGCATGCTGCTCGCCGCCAAGCGCGGCTCGCCCATCGGCTGCCTGGTGATGAACGACGTGGGGCCCTTCGTGCCGTGGAACGGCCTTATCCGCCTCAAGGGCCACCTCGGACGGCCGCGCGGCTTCGCGTCGCTGCGCATGGCGGGCCTGTTCCTGCGCGAGGCCTGCAAGAGCTTCGGGCCGCTCACCGAGGTGCAGTGGGACCACCTCATCCAGCACAGCGTGCGGCGCCACGAGGACGGGCGCTGGCATCTGCGCTTCGATCCGGCGATCGGGAAGTGGAACACGCAGTCCGACCCGGAGCTGCCGATCGGGCCGATGTTCCTGCGCGGCATCGACCTGTGGACGGTGTGGAACGCGGTGCGCTGCCCGGTGCTGGTGCTGCGCGGCGCCGACTCTGAAGTGCTGCTTGCGGGCACGGTGGCCGAGATGCGCAAGCGCAAGCCCGACACGCAGAGCGAAGAGTTCGCGGGCGTGGGCCATGCGCCAGCGCTGTTCGACGCGGCGCAAATCGAAGCGGTGCGGCGCTTCCTGCTGGTGAGCGCTGAAAGCAAGAGGAGGGCGGCGAAATGATCCCGGGCGAAATGCAGGTCGCTGCGGGCGACATCGAGCTGAACAAAGGCAGGAAGACCGTGACGGTGCAGGTCACCAATTCCGGCGACCGGCCGGTGCAGGTCGGCTCGCACTATCACTTCTTCGAGACCAACGACGCGCTCAGGTTCGATCGCCAGAAGGCCTACGGTTTTCGCCTCAACATCGCCGCGGGCACCGCAGTGCGCTTCGAGCCCGGGCAGATGCGCACCGTCGAACTGGTCGCGCTTGCGGGCGAGCGCAAGGTCTATGGTTTCGCCGGCAAGGTCATGGGGGCGCTGAAATGAAGATCGCGCGCCAGGCCTACGCCGAGATGTTCGGCCCGACCACCGGCGACCGCCTGCGCCTCGCCGATACAGATCTGTGGATCCAGGTGGAAAAGGATTTCACCGTCTACGGCGAGGAAGTGAAGTTCGGCGGCGGAAAAGTGATCCGCGACGGCATGGGGCAGAGCCAGCGCCTGTCGAAGGACGTCGCCGACACCGTGATCACCAACGCGCTGATCGTGGACCACTGGGGCATCGTCAAGGCCGACATCGGCCTGAAGGACGGCCGCATCTGGAAGATCGGCAAGGCCGGCAACCCCGATATCCAGCCCGCGATCACCATCCCGATCGGCGCCGGCACCGAGATCATCGCGGGCGAAGGCAAGATCGTCACCGCCGGCGGTATCGACTCGCACATCCACTTCATCTGCCCGCAACAGATCGAAGAGGCGCTGATGAGCGGCGTCACCACCATGCTGGGCGGCGGCACCGGTCCGGCAACCGGGACATTCGCCACCACCTGCACGCCGGGGCCCTGGCACCTGTTTTCCATGCTCTCGGCGGCGGAAGCCTTCCCGATGAACCTGGGTTTTCTCGGCAAGGGCAATGCCTCGCTGCCCGGGCCTTTGAGGGAACAGGTAAAGGCGGGAGCCATTGGCCTCAAGCTGCACGAGGACTGGGGCACCACGCCAGCCGCGATCGACAACTGCCTCGACATCGCCGACGAGATGGACGTACAGGTGGCGATTCACACTGACACGCTGAACGAATCGGGTTTCGTCGAAACCACGGTGAAGGCCATCAAGGGCCGCGCCATCGCCACCTTCCACACCGAGGGCGCGGGCGGCGGGCACGCGCCGGACATCATCCGCATCTGCGGCGAACCGAACGTGCTGCCGTCCTCCACCAACCCGACCATGCCCTACACGGTAAATACGGTGGCGGAGCACCTCGACATGCTGATGGTGTGCCACCACCTCGACCCGGCGATCGCCGAGGACGTTGCCTTCGCCGAATCGCGCATCCGCAAGGAGACCATCGCGGCGGAGGACATCCTGCACGACCTGGGGGCGTTCTCGATGATGTCGTCCGACTCGCAGGCGATGGGCCGCGTGGGCGAGGTGATCATCCGTACCTGGCAGGCCGCGCACAAGATGAAGATCCAGCGCGGGGCGCTGAAAGGCGATCCCAAGACGCACGACAACGCGCGCGTTAAACGCTACGTCGCCAAGTACACGATCAATCCCGCCATTGCGCACGGCGTGTCGCACGTCGTGGGCTCGATCGAGGAAGGCAAGCTCGCCGACCTGGTCCTGTGGAAGCCCGCCTTCTTCGGCGTAAAGCCTTCGCTGATCCTCAAGGGCGGCATGATCGCCGCCGCCGCGATGGGCGATCCGAATGCCTCGATCCCGACGCCACAGCCGGTGCACTATCGGCCGATGTTCGGCGCCTTCGGCAAGGCGCTGCGCACTTCCGTCACCTTCGTGTCGCAGGCCTCGCTCAAGAACCCGGCGCTGCAGCGCCTCGGGCTGCAGCGGCCGCTGGAAGCGGTGAAGAATACGAGGAGCATCGGCAAGAAGGACATGGTGCACAATTCGTGGCTGCCGAAAATCCAGGTGGATCCGGAAACCTACGAGGTGCGCGCCGACGGCGAGCTGCTGGTGTGCGAGCCGGCCAGGGTGCTGCCTATGGCACAACGCTATTTTTTGTTTTGAAAATGATCTGATGATCGAAATCAAAACCAAGCTCAAGATTCCGCGCACGGCCTACAAGCTGGACGTGAAGGGGCAGCTGAAGCTGCCGTTCGACTCCCGCCAGAAGAGCCGTCTCAGGGCGAAGCTCGTATCCGGCGAGGAAGTGGCGCTGATGCTGCCGCGCGGCGAGATCCTGCGCGGTGGCGACCTGGTCACGGCTTCGGATGGACGCGTGATCGAGGTGCTGGCCGAGGCGGAGAAGCTGCTGCACATCGAGTCCGAATCCCTCGCGAAGGTCGCCTACCACCTGGGCAATCGCCATGTGCCGGTCCAGGTGGGGCAGGCATTCCTGCGCATCGCCGAGGACCACGTGCTCGAAGAAATGCTGAAGAAGCTGGGTGCGAAGGTGTCGCGCGTGGAAGCGCCGTTCGAACCCGAGGCGGGGGCGTACGCCGGCGGCCACCACCAGCACGACGAGATGGGGCACGGCGGGAAGATTCACGATCACGGCGATCACGATCATCACGATCATGACCACAAGCATTGATCCACGTTTGTTGCAGCTGGCCAGTCCCACGCTTCCTGTGGGCGCCTACAGCTATTCGGGCGGGCTGGAAGCCGCGATCGAGGCCGGACTGGTGACGAATGCGCCAAGCGCGCAGCGCTGGATCGGAGACGTGCTGGAACATTCCGTGGCGCGCATGGAAGCGCCGATGCTTTTGCGCATGATCGAGCAGCCCGATGCGCAATGGAACGAGGTGTTCCTCGCCAGCCGGGAGACGGCGGAATTGAGGGCCGAAACGGTGCAGATGGGCTACTCGCTCAACCGCCTGCTGCCCGAATTGGGCATCGACGCCTGCCCGTTCGAGGAGCCTTCTTTTCCTGCGGTCTATGCGCACGCGGTGCGCGCCTGGGGCATCGCGCCCCGCCAGGCGCTGGTCGCGTACCTGTGGGCGTGGCTGGAGAACCAGGTGATGGCGGCGGTGAAGGCGGTGCCGCTCGGCCAGACCGACGGGCAGAAGATGCTGCTTGCGCTCGGCGCGAAGCTGCAGGAGGCGAGCGAGGACGAGCCGGGTAATTTCACACCGGGCCTCGCGATCCTTTCCTCGCGCCACGAAACGCAGTACTCGCGGCTGTTCCGCTCATGAAGGTTCGGCTGTGACCCTACGAGTCGGCATTGGCGGGCCGGTGGGCTCCGGCAAGACCGCGCTCACGCTCGCGCTGTGCAAAGCGCTGCGCGACAAGTACGACATCGCCGCGGTCACCAACGACATCTACACCGAGGAGGACGCGCAGTTCCTGGTGAAGAACGGGGCGCTGGCGCCCGAGCGCATCATCGGCGTCGAGACCGGCGGCTGCCCGCACACCGCGATCCGCGAGGACGCCTCGATCAACCTCGAGGCGGTGGCGCGGCTCACGCGCCGCTTCCCCGCGCTGGAGCTGATCTTCATCGAATCGGGCGGCGACAACCTCGCGGCCACCTTCAGCCCCGAGCTGTCCGATTTGACGCTGTACGTGATCAACGTCGCCGCCGGCGACAAGATTCCGCGCAAGGGCGGGCCCGGCATTACCAAGTCGGACCTGCTGGTGATCAACAAGATCGACCTGGCGCCGATGGTGGGCGCGTCGCTCGAAATGATGGAACGCGATTCGAAGAAGATGCGCGGAGCGCGTCCTTTCGTGTTTTCCAATCTCAAGACCGGGCAGGGCCTGGAAACCATCATCCGCTTCATCGAAACCGAAGGGATGCTATGCACCGCGCAAAAAGGGGTCTGACCCCTTTTTTCTAATGCAGGCTCGGCTTCTTCAGGAAATCGCTGCGGTCGGCTGATTGCAGCCGCACATTGATCCTTGAGCCGGTGCGCGCGATGGTGAGCGGCACCTCGCAGCCAGCCGGGCCCAGGCGCCAGATGCTGCGGAACAACTCGGCCAGCCCGCGCACGCCGACGCCCGCCACCTCGAGCACCACGTCGCCGAGCTTGAGCCCCGAGCGCTCCGCCGGGCCGCCGCCCGCCAGGCCCGCCACCACCAGCTTGCTGCCGATCTCGGTCGCGTACATGCCGAGCCAGGGACGCGCCGGGCGCTGTGCGCGGCCGCGAGTGACGAGGTCCTCGAGGATCGGTTCGAGCAGGTCCACCGGCACGAACATGTTGCCCTGCACGTTCCTGTCGCCGGCTTTCTCCTCGACCAGCAGCGAGCCGATGCCGAGCAGCTTGCCGTGCGCGCCGATCAGTGCCGACCCGCCCCATTGCGGATGCGCGGGCGCGGCGAACAGCGCCTCATCGAGCACGTACTCCCAGTAGCCGGCAAATTCGCGCTTGTCGAAGATGCTGGCCTTCAACGCGTGCGCGCGCCCGCCGTGGCCCGCGACCACTACGTCGTCGCCGACCGCGCAGCCGGCCGCGGAGCCGCGCGGCAGCACCGGCGCCCCCAGCTTGCCGAGCGGCAGCACCAGGCCGAAGCCGGTTTGCTGGTCGTAGGCGAGGGGATGTCCCGCGACCACTGCACCGCGGCCGGTGGTAAGCCAGACCGAGGTGGCCTCGGTGATCAGGTAGCCGATGGTCAGTACCAGCCCGTCGTCGCGGATCACCACCCCGTTGCCGGCGCGCTCGGTGCCGAGGATCTGGGCCGTGAACGCGTCCTCGGGAATGTCGGCGCGCACCTGCACCAGCGAGGCGAGCGCCGCGTCGAGGTCGAAACGCCAGTCCTCCGGCCGCGGCCGCAGCTCGGCGGGAAAAGCCCAGTCCGCAGGTTCGCTCACGCGGGCACTGTTGCGCGCCCGCGAACCCGCGTCAAGTACCCGCAGTTACGTTCCGGTTCGTTTGACCAGGACCCCCTGCGGGCCGCGTTCCAGCATGCTGATCTCGCCGGAGAGCTCGGCGCCTTCCTCGACCTTGATCTTGGCGTAGCGGATCTTGCCCGACACCTTGGCGGTGGCGTGGAGCACCAACTGCTTCCTCACCGTGAGCTCGCCTTCCAGCCGGCCGTGGATCTCCGCAGTGTCAACCGCGACGGTGCCGCAAAAGGTGCCGCTCTGAGCGATCTGCAGCACGCGCGAGTCGAGCGTCGCCTCGATGCGGCCCTCGACCACCAGCGTGTCGCAGTCGGCGATTTCGACGCCCTTCATCTTGATGTCGGGTCCGACGATGAGCTTGGCTTCCTTGCGCTCGTCGGACTTGTCTGCCGGCTTTGCCGGCTCTGGCGTTGCCGCCGTCGCGTCCGGAGTCGAAGGCGTGGCCGCCGGCGGCAACGGGGTGGGCGAGCGGAAAAACGATTCGTTACGGCGGAACAGAGTGTCTTTCTGGAACATGGCGGTCTCCCGGTGGGTTGCAATCCAGAAAGACGCACATGCATCCTTCGTGCCCGTCATCAATTTCAATAGAATCAGAAACTTGGATTTTCTGCTTCAAGTGCAAGCGTCGCCGGGCGGCGACGCATTTTCATGCGGAGAATTCGCGCAGTAGCTTTCCCGGCAGCGTTTTCAGGTCGCGCACGCCGTTGACCCACACGCCATGCACCCCGTGCGCCGGTGTAGTCAGGCGCGGATGCCCGCCGGGCAGATCGAACACGCGCTGCTTCGCGCCGCGGCCGACCGTGGCCGGGTCAAACAGCACCAAATCAGCGGCATCGCCGGGCGTGAGCGTGCCGCGGCCGCGGATGCCGAAAAGCTGCGCCGGCGCGCTGGTCAAGCGGCGCACCGCGTCCTGCAAAGTGAGCGCCCCGCGCTCGCGCACCCAGTGCCCGAGCAGGTGCAGGCCGAAGCCCGCGTCGTTGAAGAAGGTGAGGTGCGCGCCGGCGTCGGACAAGGACACCAGGCTGGCGGGATGGCGCAGCATCTCGCCCACCGCATCTTCGTCCGAATTGAGCAGCATCGCATTGAACACCGTGTCGAGTTTCTCGCCCAGCGCGAGGTCGAGCATGAAGTCCAGCGGGTCCTTGCCGGTCGCGCGCGCGAGCTCGCCGATCGAGCGCTGTTCTGCATCCTTGTGCGCGGACTCCACCACCTCGACCTGGTCCCATTGCGCATTGAACAAACGAAAGTGCGCCGGCCGCGACAGCTCCGCGCGCACCGCGTCGCGGAATCCCTGGTCCTTCAGCTTGGCCTCGTAAGCGGTGCCTTTGAGCGGCAGCGCGGGCTGCCAGGATTCCAGCCCCTCGAAGGTGTAGGGAGAGTGCAGCGTGAAGTCCATCGACAGCGGGCAGCAGGAAATCGCGCCCACCATTCTGCGGCCACGCACGTTCGCCGCCGCGATCGCGTCCAAATCGTCGAACACCGCACGCGGGCTGGTGCTGTTGTGCAGCAGCGCCGCGACCACCACCGGCCGCGTCGACTCGGCGGCCAGCTCCTCGAGGAACGGCACCTTGGTGTGCCCGCCCTTGGTGAGCATGAATACGCCGCGCCCGGCTTCCTTCAGCGCGCCGACTAGCGCGCGCAACTCCGCGTCGTCCGCGAGCCGCGAGGGCATCGGCAGCCCGCCATGGCCGTTGTGCGCGGGCGAGGTGCTGGTGGCAAAACCCACTGCACCGGCGCGCATGCCATCGAGCACCAGCGCGCGCATGCGCGCGACCTCTTCCTGCGTCGCGGCGCGCTTCGCCGCGTCTTCGCCCATCACGTAGGTGCGTAGCGACGAGTGGCCGACGAAGGCGGCGATGTTGATCGCCATGCCTCGGCGCTCGAGCATTTCGAAATACTCCGGCACTGTCTCGAAATCCCAGCGGATGCCCTGGCGCAGCACCTCCAGCGACATGCCTTCGACCTGCGTCAGGTTCTTCATCACCAGCTCGCGATCCGCGGGGCGGCAGGGCGCGATGGTGAAGCCGCAGTTGCCGATGATGGCGGTGGTGACGCCGAGCGCGGGCGAGGGCGAGACCAGCGGGTCCCAGGTGATCTGCGCGTCGTAGTGCGTGTGGTTGTCGATGATGCCCGGCATCAGGGCGAGGCCGGAGGCGTCCAGCACCTGTTTCCCGGAAAGGGACTTGCCGATCTCGGCGATCTTGCCGTCCGCGACGGCAAGATCGCCGTGGATTGGCGTGGAGCCGAGCCCATCGAGCAGTAGGGCGTTTCGAATGACTACTTCGTTCATCCCCCTATACTACCGGCCCATGGACATCTTTGACGTGAAGGGGAAGTCGGTCGTCGTTACAGGCGCCAGGCAGGGCATCGGCAAGGCTACCGCCGACCTTTTCGCATCCAGGGGTTCCACGGTCGCCCGGCTCGATGTTGAGCCGGGCGAAAGCATTTTGCAGTGCGACGTCACGGATGAACGTGCGGTCGACGCAGCGTTTCGGAAGATCCGAAAAATCGACATCCTGGTCAACAACGCGGGCATTGCAGTACGCAAGAATTCCCTCGACATCACCCGCGAGGAATGGGACCGGGTCATCGCTGTCAACCAGACCGGACTGTTCCTCTGTTCGCGTGCAGCCGCGCGCTCGATGAAGCAGCACGGCGGCGGCGCAATCATCAACCTGGCCTCGATCATGGGTTTTTCCGGTGGCTTGTTTCCCAACCCTGCCTATCAGGCCTCGAAGGGCGCGGTGGTCAACCTGACCAGAGCCCTGGCGCTGGAGTTTGGCGAATTCGGCATCCGCGTGAACGCGGTAGCGCCGACTTTCGTCCGCACCGCCCTCACTACGCCGATCTTCTCCAAGCCGGAATTGCTGCAGAAAGTCATGCAACACACCCCGCTCGGCGTGCTGCCAGAGGTCGAGGATATCGCCGCCGCGGTCCTGTTCCTCGCAAGTCCGGCGGCGCGCTGCATCACCGGCGTTACGCTGCCGGTGGACAGCGGCTACCTCGCTCGCTAGGCCATCCGCCAGCGCCCGCCTTCGTCCACCGTGCGGCCGGCGCTCGCCAGCGCTTCCAGGTGCTGCCCGATGGTGCGGCGCTCGGCGTCCTCGTAGTAGATGTCATGCACGTGCTTCGGGTAGACGAAGCGTTGCGCCACCAGTTCCTCGAGCGTCGCGGGGCGCCGCCGCAGTTCGCTCGCGATCGCCTCCTCGCGCGCATCGAGTCGCGCTGCGAACGCATGCAGCAGCGAGAGGAAAGTTTCCCGCTCCGTGATCACGCCCTTGTGATGCGAAGTGATCCACGCTTTCGCCGGGATGTCCCGCACCGCTTGCAGCGTGCGCCTGAACGCGGCAAGGCTCGACGTCGCGTCGCCGTAATACGGGCCGAAGGAGGACAGGTCGATATCGCCGATGAAAGCGATGCCGCCCGGCTCGACCAGCAGCACGCAATGCCCGCGGGTATGCCCGGGCGTGTGGATCGCGCGTACCGTCACGCCGCCGCCGAGGTTCCAGCTGGCGCCGTCGGCATAGGCCTGCGCGTCGGGCCGCGGCGCATAGTGGAACTCGCGCTCGATCTTGCCCCGCATGCCCTCGAGCACCGGCGGCGCGTAGCCGTAGTGGCGCGCGAGTCCGTCCCAGCTGCGCGCGGCTTCGACGTCCGCTTGGTGCACGTAGAGCGGCGCGTGGCGCAGACGGTGCAGCCCGGCCATGTGGTCCTCGTGCACGTGGCCGAGCACCACCAGGTCCGCATCCAGCAGTTCGCTGCCGAGGCGGTTGGCGACCAGCGGGGTGTCGAATGCGGCAAGCGTGTCCGCGCCGCGCACCGTGACCTGGTTGCCGTCGGGATACTTGCCGGATTTCTCGCCCGGGTAGACGCTGACCGCGCCTAGCCGGATGACCGGGGTCTGCATGCCCGGTCAATCCAGGAACAGGTCGGGCTGCAGCGTTTTCGTCGGATCAACCGCGTACTTGCCGAAATCTGCGGTGCCGGCGCGCCGCAGCACATCTTCGTCGATGAAGAAATTTCCACTGCAGCCGCGCGCGGGCTGCGTGAGGATCCAGTGCGCGGCATCCGCCATGATCGCCGGCGCGCGTCCGCGGCCGGGGTCGATGCCGGGAATCATCTGCAGCGCCGCGGTGGCGATGATGGTGCGCGGCCACAGCGCATTGACCGCGATTCCGGCTTCGCGGAATTCCTCCGCCATGCCGAGCACGCACATGCTCATGCCGTACTTCGCCATGGTGTAGGCGGTGTGACGCTTGAAGCAGGCCGGTTTGAGGTTGATCGGCGAGGCGAGGGTGAGGATATGCGGGTTCGCAGTCTTCTTCAGGTGGGGGATGCAGGCCTGCGACGCCGCGTAGGTGCCGCGCACGTTGACGCCGAACATCAGGTCGAAGCGCTTCATCGGCGTTTCCATCGTGCCGGTGAGGCTGATCGCGCTCGCATTGTTGACCAGGATGTCGATGCCACCGAAGCGCTCTACCCCCGCGGCCACTGCCCTGGCGATCTGCGCCTCGTCGCGGATATCGCACTGCACCGGCAGGCATCGGCCGCCCGCGGCTTCGATCTCGCGTGCGGCGCTGAAGATGGTGCCGGGAAGCCTGGGGTTCGGCTCGGCGGTCTTGGCCGCGATGACGATACTGGCGCCGTCGGCTGCGGCGCGCAGCGCGATGGCGAGGCCGATACCGCGGCTGCCGCCGGTGATGAACAGCGTCCTGCCGCTCAGCGATGCCATTTGCGCAAGAATACCCCGGCTTTAGCTGCGGTGGCTACACTGGTTGCCCAAACGGAAAATTATGTCGGCATGCTGCCGGCGAAAGGGCGCAAATGAAATTTCCAAACGAAAGCAAGGCATACAGGGTGGCACGCAACAAGCTCCTGAACGCGGAGAAAACGTTGCGCGCAAAGGCCGAGGCAGTGGCGGCGCTGCGCCGCAAGCTGCCTGCAGGCGGTGCAGTGGCGCAAGACCTTGTATTCGAAGGCAACGGCGGGCCGGTGCGGCTGTCGGAATTGTTCGGCAGCCACGACACGCTGCTTGCCTACAGTTTCATGTACGGGCCGAAGATGGCGCAGGCCTGCCCGATGTGCACTTCGATGCTCGACGGCCTGAATGGCAATGCGCCGCACCTTGCCCAGCGCGCGAGTCTCGCCGTGATCGCCAAATCGCCCATTGGGCGGATACAGGAATTCGCGCTGCAACGCGGCTGGTCGAACCTGCGCCTGCTGTCCTCGGCCGGCAACAGCTACAACCGGGATTATTTCGGCGAAGGACCGGAGGGCAATCAGATGCCGATGCTCAACGTTTTCGTCAGCCGCGGCGGGAAGATCCGCCACTTCTGGGGCACGGAACTGCTGTACGCGAAATCCGCGCCGGGACAGCATCCCCGCCACGTGGATGCGATCTGGCCGCTGTGGAACCTGCTCGACTTGTCGCCCGAGGGGCGCGGCAAGGACTGGTACCCGAAGCTCGACTACCGCACTTAAGAAAGGGAAAAGCACATGACTGTCACACTGGTTGCCGCCGCCGCCTGTCTTGGGCGCGGCGCGGGGATCTGGTAGCCGAGGCCTTGATCCTTACTGTTATCGGATATTCTTACTTTATGGTAAGATGGTAGCCCGATTAAGGCGCGAGCCATGTCCACCGCTGTCGTCACCAGCAAGGGCCAGATCACCATTCCGAAGCCGGTGCGGGACGGGCTCGGCGTCGAAACCGGCGACCGGGTCGAATTTGTCGAGCTCGAGCGAGGCGTCTACACCGTGATCGCCGCGACTCGCGACATTCGCGACCTGAAGGGATTGCTGCCGAAGCCCGCGAAGTCGGTCAGCGTGGCGGACATGAATAAAGCGGTGCGGCGGCACGCGGTGCGGTAGTGGTCGGAATCGACACCAACGTCCTGGTCCGCTATCTCGCCCAGGACGACCCGAAGCAGTCGGCGCTCGCGACCCGGTTCATCGAAGGCAGCTTGTCTGCCGAGAATCCCGGATTCGTATCGACGGTCACGCTTTGCGAGCTTGCCTGGGTGCTCGCCGAAAGCTACGGCGCGGAGCGCAAGCGCATCCGCGAAATCCTCGAAGGCCTCCTCGCGACCAAGCAGCTGGTCGTCGAGCGGGCGGAGCTGGTGTGGAAGGCAATGCGCGCCTGGGAGCGCGCGCCGGCAGATTTCAGCGACGCGCTGATCGGCGAGTTGGCGATTGCCCACGGCGCCGAAAAGACGGTGACCTTCGACCGGACGGCGGCCAGGCTGCCCGGCTTCGAACTGTTGGCGTAGCCCGAATCTAGTAGCCGGCCGCGAAGTCGACGAGGTTGAGTGGCGCTTCCCCGCGCCGCAAGCGCTCGATGTTCTCGGCGATTTTGCCGACCGAAGTGCGCGGTTCGGTGAGGGCGGCGATGTGCGGCGTGATGGTGATGCCGGGGTGCGACCAGAGCGGGCTTTCCGGTGGCAGCGGTTCGGTTTCGAACACATCCAGGTAGGCGTGCGCCAGATGCCCGGAATCGAGGGCCGCAAGCAGGTCCGGGATCACGAGATGCCCGCCGCGCGCGACGTTGATGACGCAGCCGTCTTTCCTGATCCTGCGAATTCTGTCCTTGTTCAGTATCCCCCGGGTTTCAGGCGTCAGCGGCAAGAGGCAAACCACCGCGTCGCTGCGGGAAAGTACTTCATCCAGGTCCGTTGCACAGACCACGCCCTCCAGCTGCTTCGGCTTGCGGCTCCAGCCGGCGACGTCGAAGTTCATCGCGCGCAGCTTCGCCGCGATGCTGCCGCCCAGTTCGCCCAGACCCAGGATGCCGATCGTGCGGTCCGAAGCAAGATACTGCCGCCTCCGTTTCCACACTTTTTCCTCTTGAAACTTCCGGTAGCAGTAAAGGTGCCGGTGCCAGTCGAGGACATGCGCGATGACCATTTCGCCCATCGCAGCCACCATGCCGGGGTCGATGAGGCGCGCGACCGGCACGCCGCGCGGCAGCTCTGGATCGTCGATGATGTTCTCGACGCCCATCCACATGGATTGGATGAGCTTGAGCTTGGGCAAATTGGCGAAGGTGCTTTTCGGGTGCGTGGCGACGAGGGCGACGTCGATGTCGCCGCTGTTGGTGTCCGGCCAGGCGTACAGCCGGTCGGCGGGTAGCGCTTTCTGCAGAAGGGGAAACCAGAATTCCGCCTTCTCCTTCTGCGATGCGAACAGGATGTTCAAGAACCGGGCTTGAAGCCGGAGGCCTTGATCACCGGGCCCCACTTGTCGAAGTCGGACCTGTGGATGCGCGCAAGTTCGGCCGGCGTCGTGCCGGTGGGCTCGAGGCCCATCGCTTCGAGCTTCTGGCGCACGTCCGGCGAGTGGATTGCTTCGTTGACGGCACCGGACAGCCGCTCGACCGCGTCCTTCGGCGTCTTTGCCGGCGCATAGGCCGCATACCAACCCGCGCCCTCGATCGCGTAGCCGAGCTCCCTGTACGTGGGCACCTCGGGCAGGTCGCGCGCGCGCTGCGCGCCGGAGGTAGCGAGCACGCGCAGCTTGCCGGCCTTGTGCTGCGGCGCAAGGTCGGACACCACGCCCATGAAGGCAGCGATCTGCCCGCCGAGCAGGTCGGTCATGGCCTGCGCCGAGCCCTTGTAGCCGATGTGGTTCATGCTCGTGCCGAGGCCGGCCTTGTCCGCGAACAGCAGCGAGAAGAAATGCGGCAGGCTGCCGAGGGCCGCCGAGGAATAGTTGCCGTACTTCTGCTCGCGTTTCACCAGCGCCACGTACTCGGCGAGCGTGCTCGCCGGTACCTGCGCGTTGACGCCGAAGGCGAAGAGGAAGTTGGCGGTGTGCGACACCGGCGCAAAGTCGGCGAAGGCGTCGTACTGCAGGTTGTCGAAGATGTGCGGCGCGGTGACCACCGTGACCAGAGGCGTCATCACCAGGTTCAGTCCGTCGGGCGGCGCGCTCTTCAGCGCGTTCATCGCGATCTGGCCCCCGGCGCCGGGGCGGTTCTCCACCACTACCGGCTGATTCAACGTCACGCGCATGCGCTCGGCGATGAGGCGCGTCATGCTGTCCAGGCTTGCGCCGGCCGGGAAGCCGACGAGGAATTTGATGGTCCGGTCTTGTGCGGTGGCGGGCAGCGACACCGTCAGGGCAAGCAGCAGTACGGCAGTTCTCATAGGGACATCCTCCTCGCGGCCGATGTTAGCATTTGAAGTGCGAGGAGGAAGGGACATGGCCATCCGCAATTTCACCGAGAAAACGCTCACCGCCGAAGTGCTCAAGCGTGTCGGCAAGGCGCCGAACGCGCGCACGCGGAAGGTGATGCAGAGCCTGGTGGAGCACTTGCACGCCTTCGTGCGCGAAGTGCGCCCGACGCAGGAGGAATGGTTCCAGGGCATCCAGTTCCTGACGCAGACCGGGCACATGTGCGACGACAAGCGCCAGGAGTTCATCCTGATGTCGGACACGCTCGGCGTGTCGATGCTGGTGGACTTCATCAACTACGGCAAGGCCGGCAAGGCAACCGAGTCCACGGTGCTCGGGCCGTTCTTCGTCGAAGGCGCGCCCGAAATGCCGCTCGGCGCCAACATCGCCAAGCCGGGCACGCCGGGCGGTCCCTGTGTGGTGAGCGGCACGGTGAAAGACCTCAAGGGCAAGGCGATCGCCGGCGCGCTGATCGACGTGTGGGAGGCGGGCGGCGACGGCTACTACGACGTGCAGAAACCGGAGGGCACGAACCTGCGCGCGCGCTTCCGCTCGGACGCGCAAGGCAAATTCAATTTCCGCTGCGTCAAGCCGTCGAGCTACCCGGTGCCGCACGACGGCTCGGTGGGCAGGATGCTGGTGGCCACCGGCCGCCACCCGATGCGCCCGGGCCACCTGCACTTCATGATCGAGGCACCAGGCTGCGACAAGCTGGTGACGCACCTGTTCGTGAAGGGCGACAAGTATCTCGACTCCGACGCCGTGTTCGGCGTGAAGAACTCGCTGATCGTGAACTTCAGGAACAACGCTGCCGGCGAGGCGGAGTGCAAGTACGACTTCGTCCTCAAGCCGACAAGGAAAAAATAGGGTCAGACCCCCTTTTCGCGATCAAGGGAGAGCTGGGAGGCTTTTACATCGGGCACGATGCCCTGCTCGATCGCTTCGCTGTTGGCGAAGCTCAGTTCAGCGCCACACCTCTTGCGCGACCTGGACGATGCGCTCGAGCTTGCGCCACTGCTCATCGATCGTCAGGCTGTTGCCGTGGTGCGTGCTGGAAAAGCCGCACTGCGGCGACAGGCAAAGGTCTTCCAGCGGCACGAACTTCGCCGCTTCGGCGATGCGGCGCTTGAGCATCGCCTGATCCTCGATCTCGCCGACCTTGGTCGTCACCAGCCCAAGCACCACCTTCTTGCCTTTCGGCAGCAGGCGCAGCGGCTCGAAGGTGCCGGCGCGGGCTGAATCGAACTCCATGAAGAAGCCGTCCACGTTCGCGGAGAACATCGCTTCGGCCACCGGGTCGTAGCCGCCCTCGGCCACCCAGGCGCTCTTGAAGTTGCCGCGGCAGGTGTGCATGGTGACGGCCATGCCGGCGGGCTTGTCCTTCAGCGCGGCGTTGATCGTGTCGGCGTAGCGCCGCGGCAGTTGCGCAGGGTCATCGCCGTTCTTGCGGCAGGTCTGCTGGATCTTCGGGTCGCACAGGTAAGCGAAAGCCGTGTCGTCGAGCTGCAGGTAGGTGCAGCCCGCTTGCGCCAGGTGCGCGATCGCCCGGCGGTAGGCCGCCGCGACGTCGGACCAGAATTCCTCGAGGTCCGGGTAGGACTCCTTCGAGATGGCGTTGCGTCCGCCGCGCAGGTGCAACATCGAAGGCGAGGGGATGGTGAACTTCGGCGTGGCTTTGGCGATGGATTTCAAATAAGCGAAGTGTTCCACCATGATCGGCCTGGAGCAGCCGACCTTGCCGGTGACGGTGGCGATCGGCGGCTGCTCCTCTGTGCCGCCGAACTTCGGCCCCGGGTTGACCTGGTTGGTGACCCCGTCGAGCTGGCCGAGGAAGTCGAGGTGCCACCAGTCGCGGCGGAACTCGCCGTCGGTGACCGCCTGCAGGCCGATGGCCTCCTGCTTCTCGACCGCCTCGCGGATGGCGCGGTCCTCGATCTCCTTCAGCTGGCCGGCGCTCAGTGCGCCCTGTTTCCACTGTTTGCGCGCGTTGGACAGTTCGACCGGTCGCAGCAGGCTGCCGACCTGGTCGGCGCGGTAGGGCGGTTTCATGTTCTGAGGCTCAATCCGCTTCTCGTCACGCGGCCGTGCAACTCACGGCCAAGCACCTGCTCGCAGTATTCGGCGGTGGCGAGCAATCCGTCCAGATCGATCCCGGTGCCGATGCCCATGGCCTCGAACAGGCTCACCAAGTCCTCGGTGCAGACGTTTCCCGTGTAGCCGCCGCTGTATTTCACCTTTGCCGGATGGCCGCCTACGCCGCCGAAGGAGGAATCAAAAAAGAGAATCCCGGCGTCATGGGCGGCGACGTAGTTCGCGAGCCCCGTGCCGCGCGTATCGTGGAAGTGCGCGATGAGAGTCGCCTTGGGGGGCATCCGCTTGACCATCGCGGCCACGGTCCTCGGCGTGGCCATGCCCGTGGTGTCACCTAGCGCCACCTGCTCCACGCCGAGCGAGACGAAGCGCGCCACGTCTTCGGTCACCACGCCGGGATCCACCGGGCCCTCGAACGGGCAGCCGAAGGCCACCGATACGGTGCCCACCATGCGGAAGCGCGCGCCCGCCAGCCGCACCATCTCCTCTACGTTCGCCCACTGCTCGGCGCGCGTGCGGTTCAGGTTCTTCAGCGTGTGCGACTCGGTGGCCGAGATCAGCAAACTGATTTCGTTCACGCCGAATCCGGCCTCGAGGTCCGCCAGCGCACGCTCGACCGCCTTCGGATTGGCGCAGGTGGCCTTGTACTGAGTGCCTGCGCGCCGCGGCAGGGAGCGCAGCAGCTCGCTCGCGTCGGCGAACTGCGGCACCACCTTGGGATTGGAGTACGAGGTGGCCTCGATGCGCCGGAAGCCGAGCGCGGCGAAGCGCTCGATGAGCGCGCGCTTGGCCGCCGTCGGCACGAAGCCCGGTTCGTGCTGCAGGCCGTCGCGCGCGAAGCACTCGCACAGGGTCAGCGCGCTCATAGTTGACATCATCAACTATCCGGCGCTAGGCTGTCAACGATGCACACCGTCTTCGCCCCGCGCGACGAGCGTACCCAGCCCACGCGGATCGTCGCCGGCTACCCGCAGACCCCCTGGCGCAACCCGAAGCAGCCGTTGATCAGGCGGCCGCCGACGCTCTCCGAGCTCACCGGTCCGCTCGAGGTGGCCAAGCGCGTGAAGCTGCTCGGCGGCGACATCGCCGGGCACGGCGAGAAGCAAGCGATTGGCCAGCTGATGCTCCTCAAAGTGCGCGTCACCGACGAGGACGGCACGCCGATCGGCGGCGCGGTGGTCGAGATCTGGCAGTGCAATGCCGCGGGGCGCTACATCCACCCCAACGACGACGACCACGCGCCGGTGGACGCGAACTTCTACGGCGCGGCGCGCCTCGTCACCGACGAGTCCGGTGCGTTCGAGCTGCGCACGGTGAAGCCGGGCGCCTACCCGGTGCCGACCAAGGACGGCTGGTGGCGGCCGCCGCACGTGCATTTTTCTCTCTTCGGCAGGGTGTGGCTGCAGCGCCTCGTCACCCAGATGTACTTCCCGGGCGAGCCGCTCAATGCGCAGGACCGCATCCTCAACGCCGTGCCCGACGCGCAGGCGCGCGAGCGGCTGGTCGCGCGCATGGTGCCGCCCACGGGAGAACCCTTCAATGCGTTGGTGTTCGAGCACCAGATCGTGCTGCGCGGGCGCAAGGCGACGCCGCGACAGCCATGATCCCCACCGGCGAAGCGACGATCGGCCCGTTCTTCCCGCCGCGCTACGTGGACGCGGGGGCGAACGACCTGACGAAGTTCGACGGGCGCGCGGCGGCGGGAGAAGCAATCGAGATCTTCGGCTGCGTGCGCCAGGAAGACGGTGCGGCGCTGGACAACCTGGTGCTCGAGATCTGGCAGGCGGACGCGAAGGGCATCTATCGCCATCCTGCCGACCTGCGGCACCGCGAGGCCGACGCGGACTTCCTCGGCTGGGGCAGGGCGGCCACCGACGGGCAAGGCAACTACGCATTTCGCACCGTGCGGCCGGGCGCGCCGGCGGGGCGCGCGCGCCACGTCAATTTCATGGTGATGTTTTCCGGCCTGATGCGCATCCTGAAGACCACCATGTACTTTCCCGGCGAGCAGGCGAACGACTCGGACCC
>JANNTQ010000164.1:0-17639 GCA_031394435.1 Betaproteobacteria bacterium | reverse complement strand
CATCTCCGCGCTCGACGGGAAGCCGATCGCGCTCGCCGTGCAGGATCTCACCGTTCTTTACGGGACGAAGATCGCCATCGACCACGTCTCGGCCGATCTTCCCGAGCGACACGTGACGGCGCTCATCGGCCCGTCCGGGTGTGGAAAGTCGACGTTCCTCCGGTGCCTCAATCGGATGAACGACCACATCCGCGGCATCTCGATCACGGGATCGGTGCGCTTGCACGGCGAGGACGTCTACGCCCCCGACGTCGATCCCATCCTGCTGCGGCAGCGCATCGGCATGGTGTTTCAGAAATCGAACCCGTTCCCGAAGTCGATCTTCGAGAACGTGGCCTACGGGCTGCGCGTGCGCGGCGAGAACTCGCGCCGCCGCATCGAGGAGAAGGTGGAGCAGGCGCTGCAGGATGCAGCACTCCTCGATGAGGTGAAGCACCGCATCCACGAGCCGGCCTACAACCTGTCTGGCGGGCAGCAGCAGCGCATGTGCATCGCGCGCGCGCTCGCCACCGACCCGGAGCTGCTGCTGTTCGACGAGCCGACCTCGTCGCTCGACCCGATCGCCACGGCCGCGATCGAGGAACTGATCCACGACCTGAAAACAAAGGTCACGATCCTGATCGTGACGCACAACATGCAGCAGGCGGCGCGCGTGTCGGATTTCACCGCCTACATGTACCTCGGCGAGATGATCGAGTTCGGCGTCACCGACGAGCTGTTCATCAAGCCGCAGATGAAGCAGACCGAGGACTACATCACCGGGAGATTCGGCTGACCGAGCACGCCTCCAAGCAGTACGACCTCGACCTCGGCTCGATCCGTTCGCGCGTGCTGCAGATGGGCGGCCTGGTGGAGTCGCAGATCCGGCGCGCCATCGACGCCTTCGGCTCGGGCGACCTGGCCCTCATCGACCAGGTGATCGCCGACGACCACCGCGTGAACGGCATGGAGGTCGCGCTCGACGGCGACTGCAGCCAGCTGATCGTCAAGCGCCAGCCGGCCGCCTCCGACCTGCGGATGATCTTCGCCATCGCCAAGACGGTGACCGATCTGGAGAGAATCGGCGACGAGGCGCAGAAGATGGCGCGCATGGCCAAGAGCATCCACCAGCGCGGCGCGGCGCAGGTGCCGCTCGCGGTCGACGTGCGCCACGCCGCCGAGTTGGCCATCACCCTGCTGCGCCGCTCGCTGGACGCGTTCGCGCGGCTGGACTGCGATACCGCCGCCGAGGTGATCCGCGACGACGCCGGCATCGACAGCGAATTCCGCGCCATCCTGCGCCAGCTCATCACCTACATGATGGAGGATCCGCGCACCATCTCCACCGCGCTCGAGATCGTCTGGATCGCGAAGGCGGTCGAGCGCATCGGCGATCACGCGAAGAACATGGCCGAATACGTGATCTACATCGTCAAGGGCACCGACGTGCGGCACACGAGAATCGAGTGAGCGCCAGCGTCCTGGTGGTGGAGGACGAGCCGCAGATCCTGGAGCTGGTCGCCGTCAACCTGGAGCATTCCGGTTACCGGGTGGTACGGACTTCGAGCGCCGAGCAGGCCGAAGCCGAGATCCGCGACGAGCTGCCGGATGTCGTGGTGCTCGACTGGATGCTGCCGGGCGAATCGGGCCTCGCCTTCGCGCGCCGGCTGCGCGCCTCGGAGCGCACGCGCCAGCTGCCGATCCTGATGCTCACCGCGCGCGCCATGGAGCAGGACAAGCTTTCGGCGCTGGAGGCGGGCGCCGACGATTACCTCACCAAACCGTTTTCGCCGAAGGAGCTGGCGGCGCGCATCAAGGCGGTGCTGCGCAGGCGCGCTCCGCAACTCTCCGGCGACGGCGTCGAGGTGAAAGGCCTGCGGCTCGATCCGGCCGCTCACCTCGTCACCGCCGGCGAACAGCAGCTCGAGCTTTCGCCGTTGGAGTTCCGGCTGCTGCATTTCCTCATGACCCACCCGGGCCGCGTGTACTCGCGCGGCCAGCTTCTCGACGAGGTGTGGGGTGACCACGTCTACATCGAGGAGCGCACGGTGGACGTGCACATCCGCCGCCTGCGCAAGGCGCTCGAATCCTCGGGCCATGACCGGCTGATCGACACCGTGCGCGGCTCGGGCTACGCGCTGCGGGCCGCTTGAGCGGCATCGCGCGCGCCGCCGCCGCATCGGCCGCGGCGACCGCAGCGCTTGCCGGCGTCGTCTGGCTACTTGCAGGGCCCGCCTGGGGCTGGGGTACGCTCGCCGCCGGCCTCGCCGCGCTCCTCCTGCATCACCTGTGGAATCTCGCGCGCCTCGCCCGCTGGCTCGCGCATCCCGTTCCCGGCAAAGTGCCGGAAGGCAAGGGAAGCTGGAACGAAGCGCTGACGGCGCTGCACCGCTTCGAGCGCGAATCCGCGGAGCGCGAGGCAATGCTCGGCGATGCGCTGGCGCGCTTGCGCCGCGCCGCCCAGGCGCTGCCCGACGGCGTGGTGATCCTCGACGCGGAGAACCGCATCGAGTGGTGCAATGCAACCGCCGAGCGCCACCTGGATCTCGACGGCCGCAAGGACGTCGGCCAGCCGCTTGCCAATCTGGTGCGCGATCCGCGCTTTGTGGAGTACCTGGCAGCCGCGGAGGGGGCGCCCGCGGTGCGCATCGAGCGCGGCCCCGGGCGCGCGCTGACACTGCAATTGATTCCCTATGCGCGCTCGCAGAAGCTGCTGCTGTCGCGCGACACGACCCAGGCCGAGCGCGTCGAGACCATGCGGCGCGACTTCGTCGCCAATGTCTCGCACGAGCTGCGCACGCCGCTCACCGTGCTGGTCGGCTTCCTCGAGACGGTGCGGGAGCTCAAGCTCGACCCGCAGCGGCTGCGCGATTACCTCGGCATGATGCACGAGCAGTCCGCGCGCATGCAGCGCATCATCGATGACCTGTTGACGCTTTCGGTGCTGGAGTCGGCGCCGCCGCCGCCGCTGGAACGCGTGCGCGTGCCGGCCCTCATGGAACGGCTGCGCGCCGACGCGGCGGCGCTATCGGGCGGACGGCACAGCATCTCGTTGCAGGGGCAGGCGTCGGTGGATCTCGCCGGCTCGGAGGCGGAGCTCTCGAGCGCATTCGGCAACCTGGTGAGCAACGCGGTGCGCTACACCCCGCCGGGCGGCAAGATCGCGCTGATCTGGCGCGATGGCGCCGAGGGCGCGAGTTTTGCCGTCCAGGACAGCGGTCCGGGCATCGCGCCGGAGCACATCCCGCGGCTCACCGAACGCTTCTACCGCGTCGACCGCGGCCGCTCGCGCGACACTGGCGGCACGGGGCTGGGCCTCGCCATCGTCAAGCATGCGCTCGCGCGGCACCAGGCGACGCTCGAGATCGACAGCACGCCCGGCGCCGGCAGCCGCTTCACGGTCCGCTTCCCTGCCCAGTGCACCCTGCCTATGCAGCTTGAAGCTTCGCCACACTCACCGCCAGCCACTTCACGCCCTGGCGGCCGAAGTTGACTTGCACGCGCGCGTCGTTGCCCTGGCCTTCGGCGTCGACGATCACGCCGGCGCCGAACTTGGCGTGGCTTACGTTCTGGCCGATGCGAAAGCCGTTCGTCGCGCCGCCGGTGCCTGCCGGCGCGCCACCGAATCGCGGGTCGCGCTTGGGCGCGCGCGTGAACGAGCCGGCAGTGAAATGCGACACCACCGGCTTGCGTTTCTCGGCAAAGCGCGGCGTGAGCCACTTCAGCAAGCCCTGCGGAATCTCGTCCAGGAAGCGCGACGGCAGGTTGTAGCGCGTCTGGCCGTGCAATAGCCGCGTCTGCGCAAAGGACAGGTACAGGCGCTTCCTCGCGCGCGTGAGGGCCACGTACATCAGGCGGCGCTCTTCTTCCGGGCCGTCCTTTTCCAGCAGGCTCTGCTCGTGCGGGAACAGGCCCTCTTCAAGGCCGCTGACGAACACCGCGTTGAACTCCAGCCCTTTGGCGGAATGCATGGTCATCAGCTGCAAGGCGTCCTGGCCTGCGCCCGCCTGGTGCTCGCCCGCTTCCAGCGCGGCGTGGGTGAGAAAGGCGGTGAGGGGATCGGCCTCTGCGCCGGACTCGAGCTCCACGTCCCCGGTCGTGAAGGCGGCAGCGGCGTTGACCAGCTCGTCCAGGTTTTCCAGGCGCTCGGCGCCTTCGCGCTCGGCCTTGTAGTGCTCCACTAGCCCGCTCTTCGCCACCACGTGCTCCACCCTCTCGGCGAGCGTGAGCCCCTCGGTCTCCTGGCGCAGGGTCTCGATCAGCGCCACGAAAGGCGCGACCTTGCCGGGTGTCGCCAACGCCGTCTCGTACAGGTTGCGCCCGGCTGCCTTGGCCGCGTCCTGCAGCGCCTCGATGGTGCGTGCGCCGATGCCGCGCGCCGGGAAATTCACCACGCGCAGGAACGCGTTGTCGTCCGCGGGAGCGGCAATAAGGCGCAGGTAGGCGAGCGCATGCTTGACTTCCGCGCGCTCGAAGAAGCGCAGGCCGCCGTACACGCGGTAGGGCAGCGCCGCGCTGAACAGCGCATGCTCCAATACGCGCGACTGTGCGTTGGAACGGTACAGCACCGCGATCTGGTCGAGGCGCGAGTCTTCGCGCTGCAAGGTCTTGATCTCCTCCACCATCCAGCGCGCTTCATCTGCGTCCGACTGCCCCTCGAACACGCGCAGCAATTCGCCGGCGCCGATCGAGGTCCACAGGTTCTTGCCCAGGCGGTTCTTGTTGTGCGCGATGAGCGCGTTCGCGGCGTCGAGGATGTTGCCCTGCGAGCGGTAGTTCTGCTCCAGGCGGATCACCTTCGCCAGCCTGCAGTCGCGCTCGAAGTCCGCCATGTTGCCGACATTGGCGCCGCGGAAGGCGTAGATCGACTGGTCGTCGTCGCCCACCGCGAACAGGTTTGCGCCCTGCCCGGCCAGCAGCTTCAGCCAACGGTACTGCAGCTTGTTGGTGTCCTGGAACTCGTCCACCAGGATATGCCGGAAGCGCGCGCGATAGTGCTCGCGCAGCGGCTCGTTCCTCGCCAGCAGTTCGTAGCTGCGCAGCAGGAGTTCCGCGAAATCCACCACGCCTTCGCGCTGGCACTGCTCGTCGTAGGCGGCGTAGAGCTCGACATGACGGCCCGTGGTGTCGTCGGCGAGCGGCACATCGCGCGCGCGCAGGCCCTCTTCCTTCTTGCGCATGATGAAGTACTGCACCTCGCGCGGCGGGAAGCGGTCCTCGTCCGCGCGCATCGAGCGCAGCAGGCGCTTCACTGCGGCGAGCTGGTCCTGCGTATCGAGGATCTGGAACTCGCGCGGCAGCCCTGCTTCCTGGTGATACGCGCGCAGCATGCGGTTGCACAGGCCGTGAAAGGTGCCGATCCACATGCCACGCGGGTTCACCGCGAGCATCGCGGCGAGGCGCGTGACCATCTCGCGCGCCGCCTTGTTGGTGAAGGTCACCGCCAGCACGCCGGAGGGAGAAACCGCGCCCGCCTGGAGCAGCCAGGCGATGCGCGTGGTGAGCACGCGGGTCTTGCCGCTGCCCGCGCCGGCGAGGATCAGCGCATGCCCTTCGGGCAGCGTGACGGCGGCGAGCTGTTCGGGGTTGAGGTGTTCGAGGTGCAGCGACAAGGCGCTGCGATTATAAACCGCGCGCCGCGCTACTCCGCGCGAATGTTCAGTTCCCTGATCAAGCGCCCGTACTTGGCGTAGTCCTCGCGGTATTGCCGCGCGATGTCTTCCGGCGTGCCGCCCACCGGCTCGAGGCCGAGTTGCGCGTAGCGCTCGCGCACCGCGGGTTCGGCGAGCGCCTTGCTCACTTCGGCGGCCAGGCGCATTGTCATTTCCTTCGGCGAACCGGCGGCGACGAACAGACCCAGCCATTGCTCCAGCACCAGCCCGCGCTGTCCCGCTTCCTGATAGGTGGGCACGTCGGGCAGCGAATGTGAGCGTGCGGCGGTGGTCTGCGCGATGATCCTGACCTTGCCCGCGCGATGATGCGGCAGGAGCGGAGTGTTGCCGAGCGAGCCGATAGGCACCTGCCCGCCGAGAAGATCCGTGATCGCCTGCCCGCCGCCCTTGTAGGGTACATGCGTGAGCTTGATGCCGGCGAGCTGCGCGAACCACTCGCCCGCCATGTGCTGGATCGAGCCTGCGCCCGACGTGGCATAGCCCAGGCCGGGCTTGGCCTTCGCCGCGGCGATCAGTTCCGCAACGCTGCTCACCCCGAGTGAAGGATGCACGGCGAGCACCACCGGCTGGCGCGTGAGCTGCACCACCGGCACCAGGTCCTTGGCCGGATCGAACGGCAGGTTGGTGAACAGGTGCGGGTTGGACGCGAGCGAATCGGCGGAAGCGAGTACCGTGTAGCCGTCGGCCGGCTGCTTGACCACGTACTCGGCGGCGATGTTGCCGGCGGCGCCGCTGCGGTTCTCGACCACCACCGGCTGTCCGAGCGACTGCGCGAGGCGCTCCTGGATGGTGCGCACCGCGACATCGGTCGAACCGCCGGCGGCGAAAGCGACCACGATGCGAATCGGTTTCGAGGGCCAGGCTTGCGCCTGCGCCAAAGTGGCGGAGAAAGCGAGAACTGCGACAACCAGACGTGCAGCAAGCATGAGCGCCTCCGCGGAGGCCCCCACCCTACCAATAAATACCGCGGACCGCCTAGCCGGAAACCTTCGGCTCTTCCACGCCGTGCTTGCCGCGCAATTGCGCCGCGAGCGCCTCGGCGTCGGCCTTGGTCGGCAGGCGCGAGATGCGCACCATGTAGACGCGCTTGTCGCCCGCCTTCGCCGGATGGATCTCGGCGGCATAGCCGGCGGTGCGCAACTGGTCGTACACGGCGAGCGCCTCGCTTTGCGTGCCGGCGCTCGCCAGCGTTACGCGCCACTTGCCGCCGCTGCGCGCGCCGCCCTGGCCGTCGGCGATCTCGGTTTCCTGCGCCCACTGCGCGAGTTGCGCCGGCTCGACGAAGCCCACCGGCCTGGTCTGTCCCTTGTCGCGCTGGTAGAACTGGCGCTCCTGGTCCATGGTCACCGGCGCTTCGCCCTCGGCGCCGACTTCGATTTTGCCCTCGATCAGGCACACGACCTGGCGCTCCGGCATGGACTTGCCCCACAGGTCGGTGCCGCGGATGCCGGCCGTCACCGTGGCCACGCGGATGGTCACTTCGCGGCGCCGCTCCTTGGCGAGCAAGTCGGTGGTGAAGCGGAAGGCGCCTTGCAGTACGTTCATCGCAGCGCGAAAGACACCGTCGCGGTCCGGCTGCAGGTCGATCAGCCGCAGCGACGCGTTCTCACCCAGCTTCACCAGGCTGCCTTCGGCGAGCTTGACGTACAGGCGCGAGGCGGTGCCAGTCTTCACTTCGTCGCCGCCGCGCAGTTCCATGCCGGGCGCGAGCGGCAGGCGGCGGATTCCGCCGGCGACGGTGCGCTCCAACCAGGCGGGCATCTGCACGCCTTCGACTACCGCCGCCGCAGCGGCCGCGGCCTGCACCGCGGCGGCTGCAAGGAGCGCGCCAGCGAGAATAGAAATGATGCGTTTCATCGGTTCCTCCGGTTGCGTAGACGCAACCTTATACGGGACTTTGCCCGAGGTGGATGCGCTAGAATCCGCGCCTTCCGCGCAATACGTCACAGATGCAGCCTCAATACCATCCCCAGGCCGTCGAACGGGAAGCACAGGCCTTCTGGCAGGCCCGGAAATCCTTCCGTTCGCTGGAAGACCCGGCCAAGCCGAAGTTCTACTGCCTGTCCATGTTCCCCTACCCGTCGGGGAAGTTGCACATGGGCCATGTGCGCAACTACACCATCGGCGACGTGCTCACCCGCTGCTATCGCATGCGCGGCCACAACGTGCTGCAGCCCATGGGCTGGGATGCCTTCGGCCTGCCGGCGGAGAACGCCGCGATGGCGAACAAGGTGCCGCCGGCGAAGTGGACCTACGACAACATCGCCACCATGAAGCGCCAGCTGCAGGGGCTGGGCTTCGCGCTCGACTGGGAGCGCGAGCTCGCCACCTGCCGGCCCGAGTACTACAGGTGGAACCAGTGGCTGTTCACGCGCCTGTTCCGCAAGGGCCTTGCGTACAAGAAAACCGGCGTCGTGAACTGGGACCCCGCGGACCAGACGGTGCTGGCGAACGAACAGGTGATCGACGGCCGCGGCTGGCGCACCGGCGCGCTGGTGGAAAAGCGCGAGATCCCGATGTACTTCTTGCGCATCACCGCATACGCGCAGGAACTGCTCGACGCTCTCGAGCGCATGGACGGCTGGCCCGAGCAGGTCAAGCTGATGCAGAAGAACTGGATCGGCAAGTCGGCAGGCGTGCGCATCGGCTTTGAATATCTTCTGGAAAATCAGAAAAAGGTCCTGTGGGTTTTCACGACCCGGGGCGACACGCTGATGGGCGCGACCTTCATGGCGGTGGCCGCCGAGCATCCCATCGCTGCCTTTGCCGCCCGCAGCGACCCTGAACTGGCGGCCTTCGTCGCCGAATGCAAGAAGGGCGCGGTGATGGAAGCCGACCTTGCACAATTGGAGAAGAAGGGCATGCCCACCGGCCTTTACTGCACGCACCCGGTCTCGGGCGAGAAGCTGCCGGTGTGGGTCGGCAACTACGTGCTGATGGGCTATGGCGAGGGCGCGGTGATGGGCGTGCCGGCGCACGACGAACGCGACTACGCCTTCGCGCTGAAGTACGCCCTGCCGATCAAGTGCGTGATCCGCCATCCGGCGGGCGACGCAGTGCCGCAACCGTGGCGGCCCGCGTACGCGGCATACGGCCGCTGCATGAGTTCAGGCAGGTACGACGGCCTCGAGTATCAGGCGGCGGTGGACGCGATCGCCGCCGATCTGGCGGCGAAGGGCCTGGGCGAGAAGCAGGTGCAATGGCGGCTGCGCGACTGGGGCATCTCGCGCCAGCGCTACTGGGGCTGCCCGATCCCGATCGTCCACTGCCCCTCCTGCGGCGACGTGCCGGTGCCCGACGAAGACCTGCCGGTGCGCCTGCCCGAGCACCTGGTGCCCGATGGCACCGGCAATCCGCTGGCGAAGATGCCGGAGTTCTATCAGACGAAGTGCCCGTCCTGCGGCAAGCCGGCGAAACGCGAGACTGATACCATGGACACTTTCGTGGATTCGTCCTGGTACTTCGCGCGCTTCGCCTGCCCCGACAACGAGCGCGCCATGCTGGATGCGCGCGCGAAGTACTGGATGCCGGTGGACCAGTACATCGGCGGAATCGAGCATGCGATCCTGCACCTGCTCTACTCGCGCTTCTTCGCGCGCGCCATGAAGGCCGAGGGCCTGCTCGACGTGGACGAGCCCTTCACCAACCTGCTCACGCAGGGCATGGTGCTGGCCGAGTCCTACTACAGCGAGGCGCAGGGCCGGCGCGAATGGATCAATCCCGCCGACGTCGAGGCGACGCGCGACGCCAAGGGCAAGATCCTCGGCGGCAAGACGCGCGACGGCCGCGACGTGGTCTACGGCGGCCTCGGCACCATGTCCAAGTCGAAGAACAACGGCGTGGACCCGCAGGAAATGATCGACAAGTACGGCGCGGACACTGCGCGCTTCTACATCATCTTCGCCTCGCCGCCGACCAACACGCTGGAGTGGAGCGACGAGAGCGTCGAAGGCTCGTTCCGCTTCCTGAAGCGCCTGTGGGCCTACGCGGCGAAGTTCCACAGCGGCGGCGCACCGGCGGCCGACGCGACGGCGCTGCGCCATGAGGTCCACACGGTGCTGAGCCAGGCGAACTACGACCTGGGCAAGCACCAGTTCAACACCGTCGCGTCGGCGGCGATGAAGATCCTCAATGCGTTGGAGAAGTCCCCGGGACGCTCGCGCGAGAGCGAAGAAGGCCTGTCGATCCTGCTGCGGCTGCTCTCGCCCATCACGCCGCACGTCTGCCACCACCTCTGGCGCGAACTGGGCTTTGGCGAGGACGTGCTGCAGGCGGGCTGGCCGGAACCGGACCCGGCGGCCCTCGAGCAGGATGAGATCGAGTACGTGGTGCAGGTCGGCGGCAAGACGCGCGGCAGCCTGCGCGCGCCCAAGTCGGCCGGCCAGCCGGCGCTGGAGAGCCTGGTGCGCGCCAGCGACCTGGTGCAGCGCTACGCCACCGGCAAGCCGATCCGGCGCATCATCGTGGTGCCGGGAAAATTGATCAACGTCGTGGTGTGAGGCTCCCAGCTTCCGTCCTGGCCTGTATGCTGCTCGCCGCCTGCGGTTTCCAGCTGCGCGGCACGGCGAGCCTGCCGTTCGAGACGATCCACGTACCCAACGCGACCAGCGGCATCGCGCTCGACCTCAAGCGCAACATTCGCTCCGGCACCAACGCGCGCGTGCTGGAGGACGCCAAGGGCGCCGAGGCGCAGCTGCAGTTCACGGAGGAGTCGCGGCGCAAGGAGATTCTGTCGATCAGTGCGGCGGGGCGCGTCAGCGAATATCGCCTGGTGTACCGCGTAGCGTTCCGCGTCAGCGACGGCAAGGGCAGCGACTTCCTGCCGCTGAGCACAGTCATGCTGACCCGCGACATGACTTACGACGACGCCCAGGTGCTGGCCAAGGAAACCGAAGAGCAGTTGCTGTTCCGCGACATGCAGCTCGACATGGTGCAACAGATCATGCGGCGCATCTCCACCGCGCAGAAGCCGAAGACCTAGCGCCGATGCCGCTGCGCGCCGAGCAGCTCGAAGTCCATTTGTCGAAATCGCTGGCGCCGCTCTACGTCATCCACGGCGACGAGCCGCTGCTCGCGCTGGAGGCGGCCGGCGCAGTGCGCGCCGCCGCGCGCCAGCGCGGCTACGCCGAGCGCGAGGTGTTCATCGCCGAACGCGGCTTTGACTGGAGCGAATTCGCGCACGCCGGCGCCAGCCGGTCGCTGTTTGGCGGCGCGAAAATCATCGAATTGAGGCTGCCCACCGGCAAACCCGGCACGGAAGGCGGCCAGACGCTGGTTGCCTACTGCGCGCGACTGGACAGCGAAATGCTGACACTGGTCACGCTGCCGCGCCTGGACCGCGCCGGGCAATCTTCCGCGTGGTTTGGCGCACTCGCCGCGGCGGGCGTGGTGGTGGAGGTGTGGCCGGTAGAGCGCGCCCGCCTGCCGGAATGGATCGGCGCGCGCCTGGCGCGCCAGCAGCAGCGAGCTTCGCGCGCGGTGCTCGAGTTCCTCGCCGACCGCGTCGAGGGCAACCTGCTCGCCGCGCAGCAGGAAGTTCTGAAGCTCGCGCTGCTCGCGCCGCCGGGCGAGCTCGACCTCGAATCCGTGCAGGACGCCGTCGCATCGGTCGCGCGCTACGACCCCTACGATGCTGCCGAGGCGCTGGTGGCGGGAGATCTTGCGCGCTACCTGCGGGTGCTGGACGGCCTGCGCGGCGAAGGCGAAGCGCCGACCTTTGTGCTGTTCGCCGTGTCGAGCGCGCTGTTCGCGCTGCGCGGCCTCGCCGATGGCAAACCGGCCGAGCGCCTGTTCGGCGAGCAGCGCCTGTTCAGCAAGCCGCTGCAGCGCGCGGTGCAAGCCGCAGCGCGCCGCCATTCGCGCGCCGCGCTCGATGCGGCGCTCGCGCAGGCCGCGCTGATCGACCGCGTAGCCAAGGGCGTGGCCAAGGGTGACGCCTGGGATCAGTTCGCCGCCCTCGGGTTAAAATTGGCCGGTGGATCAAAAGCTTGACGTGACAGCTTACGTGCGCGGACTGGGCCAAGCGGCGCGCGCCGCCGCCCGCGTACTGGCGCGCGCCGACACAGCGATCAAGAATCGCGCGCTCGCTGCGATGGCCGCCGAGATCCGCGTGCGGCAGGGCAAGTTGCTGGCAGCCAACGGCAGCGATGTCGAGCAGTCGAAGAAGGACGGGCACGACGCGGCTTTCGTCGACCGCCTGACGCTCACGCCGAAGCTCATCGAGCAGATGGCCGCAGGCCTGCAGCAGGTGGCGCAGCTTGCGGACCCGGTTGGGCAGATGAGCGACCGCGTGCACCGCCCCAGCGGCATCGAAGTGTCGCGCATGCGCGTGCCGATCGGGGTGATCGGCATCATTTACGAGTCGCGGCCCAACGTGACCGCCGACGCCGCGGGCCTGTGCGTAAAGGCGGGCAACGCCTGCATCCTACGCGGCGGCTCGGAAGCCCTGCAATCGAACCTGGCGATCGCCGCCTGCGTGCGCGCGGGCCTCGCGGCCGCAGGGCTGCCCGAGGCGGCGGTGCAGATGGTCGAGGTCGCCGACCGCGCCGCGGTGGGCGAGCTGGTCACGCTGCACGAGTATGTCGACCTCATCGTGCCGCGCGGCGGCAAGGAACTGATCGCGCGCCTGATGCGCGAGTCGCGCATCCCGATGCTCAAGCACCTGGACGGCGTGTGCCACGTTTACGTGGACGACCGCGCCGACCCGGCGATGGCGGTGCGCATCGCCGACAACGCCAAGACGCAGCGCTACGGCACCTGCAACACCATGGAAACCCTGCTGGTGGCCGAAGGCATCGCGCCCAGGGTGCTGCCCGAGATCGGCAGGATCTTCCGCTCCAAGCAGGTGGAGATGCGCGCCGACGACGCGGCGCGCAAGCTCCTGCCCGAGGCCAAACCCGCCACCGAGCAGGACTACGCCACCGAGTGGCTCGCCGCCGTCGTCTCGATCCGCGTGGTGCAGGGGCTCGATGAGGCGATCGAGCACATCGCCAAGTACGGCTCGCAGCACACCGACGCCATCGTCACGCAGGATGAGGCGCGTGCGCAACGCTTCCTGCGCGAGGTGGACTCGAGCTCGGTGCTGGTGAATGCCTCCACGCGCTTCGCCGACGGCTACGAGTACGGCCTGGGCGCCGAGATCGGCATCTCCACCGACAAGCTGCACGCGCGCGGCCCGGTGGGGCTGGAAGGCCTCACCACGCAGAAGTTCGTGGTGCTCGGCCACGGAGAGATCCGCACCTGACTCGTCCGTTCCTCGTCCTGCCGGTGATCATTGCATCCCAGTTCGCCGGCACGTCGCTGTGGTTTGCCGGAAACGCTGTGCTGGGCGACCTGCAGCAGCGCTGGGGCCTGTCCTCCGAGGCGCTCGGCTACGTGACTTCCTCGGTACAGCTCGGGTTCATCGCAGGCACGCTGGGTTTTGCCTTCTTCACCATTTCGGACCGGTACTCGCCCCGCGCGGTCTTTTTCACCTGCGCGTTGCTCGCAGCGCTTTTCAACGCCGCAGTGGTGTGGCTTGGCGAAGGCCTGTGGTCGCTGCTCGGCTTGCGTTTCGCTACGGGATTCTTCCTGGCCGGAATCTACCCGGTGGGCATGAAAATCGCCGCCGGCTGGTATCGACGCGGTCTCGGCAACGCGCTCGGCTTTCTGGTCGGCGCGCTGGTGATCGGCACCAGTTTTCCGCATCTTCTGAAGGGGCTCGGGCAGGCGCTTGCATGGGAAGCCGTCATGTTGGCCGTCTCGGCAATCGCCGCGCTTGGCGGCGTGCTGATGCTCGCCTTGGTTCCCGACGGCCCTTTCCTGGCGAAGAACGCAAAGTTCGATCCGCGCGCCCTCGCGGTCATCTTTGGCGCGCGGTCGTTTCGCGCCTCTTGCTTCGGCTACTTCGGCCACATGTGGGAGTTGTATGCCTTCTGGGCGTTCGTCCCCTTCGTGATCGGCGCGCACGCCGCCCGGGGAGGGCAGGCGCTCAACGTATCGATGTGGGCGTTCGCGGTCATCGGTGCCGGATTTCTCGGGTGCGCGGCCGGCGGCCTTGCGTCGCTGCGCGCCGGAAGCGCCCCGGTCGCATTCGCCCAGCTCGCGGCGTCAGGCGCGTGCTGCGCCCTGTCGCCGATCCTGTTCCATGCGCCGACGCCGTTGTTCCTGGCGTTCCTGTTATTCTGGGGAATCGTGGTGGTCGGCGATTCGCCGCAGTTCTCGGCGTTGAACGCAGCAAATGCGCCGCGCGAACTGGTGGGGTCGGCGTTGACCATCGCCAATTGCATAGGCTTTGCGATCACGATCGTCAGCATTCAACTGCTGAACCAGGCGGCCGCACCGCTCGGTGCGGAGTGGCTTTTCCTGCTGCTGCTGCCGGGCCCGCTGCTCGGGCTCGCGGCGCTCGCGCCTCTGTTACGTCCTGTCGCGGAATGAAGGCCGGCCTCGTGATCGGCCTGCTCGGCGGTACTTTCGACCCCGTGCACAACGCGCATCTTGCGATGGCGCGCGCCGCCCTGAAGGAACTTTCCTTGCAAAAGGTTCTTTTCATTCCCACCGGTGCGCCGCATTATCGCAACGCGGCCGTCGCATCGCCCGAGCATCGGATCGCCATGCTGAGATTGGCCCTCGCTGGCGAGCCGCGCTATGAAATCGACACGCGGGAGTTGATCGCCGGCGCTTCGGCCTATACCGTCGATACGCTCAGGAGCCTGCGTTCGGAGATTGGTCCGGACGTTCCCCTCTACTTCCTGATGGGCGCAGACCAGTTTGCGAAACTGGATTCGTGGCATCGCCCCGAGGAGCTCAGGAAGCTCGCGAGAATTGCACTGTTCGCCCGTCCCGGGCTTGAAGCGAAGGATCGCGAAGTGAAGGTAGTCCCCATGGATCCCATGCCCATCTCGGCGAGCGAAATTCGTGCGCGCGCACGGCGCGGCGAGGACTGGTCGGGCATGGTGCCGCCGGCGGTCGCGAGCTACATAGCGAGGCACAAGCTGTACTCCTGATGGACATCCGCAAAAAGCAGCGCGCCGTGGTCGAGGCCCTCGAGGACGTGAAGGGCCGCGACATCGTGGTGTTCAACGTCGGGCGCCTCTCGCCCTTCTTCGAGCGCGTGGTGATCGCGAGCGGCGATTCCAGCCGCCAGGTGAAGGCGCTCGCCGACCATGTGCAGGACAAGCTGCGCGAGCTAGGCGCGCGCGTGCACGGCGTCGAAGGCCAGGCGACGGGCGACTGGGTGCTGGTGGACCTCGGCGACATCGTGCTGCACGTGATGCACCCGGCGGTGCGCAGCTACTACAACCTGGAGGAGATCTGGGGCGGCAAGCAAGTGAAGCTGGCCGGCCCGGTGAAAGCAGCGCGTGGCAAAGCTGCTGCTCGTCGCAAGCGGCGCTAGGCTGCGCGGCTGGGCGCTCGCGGCTCGCGACGACTACCTGCGCCGCATGCCACGCGGCTACGCGGTGGCTTGCGTGCCGCGCGTGCCGCAGGGCGCGCGCATCGTCGCGCTGGACGAGCGCGGACGCGATCTCACGACCGCGCAGTTGGCGGCGCAGATCGGCAGGTGGATCGGCGCTGCGGCGCCCACCGCGTTTGTCGTAGGCGGGCCCGACGGCCTCGACCCGCAGCTGACGAGGGACGCCGCGCTGCTGCTGCGCCTTTCATCGCTGACGCTGCCGCACGCCCTCGCGCAGGTGCTGCTCGCCGAGCAGCTGTACCGCGCGGCGACGCTGCTTACCGGGCATCCGTATCACCGGGAGTAGCTTTGCTACACTGGGCCGCTCGGCGCAGCCATGGCACAACCGGTCGACCGCAGCATCTACCTTGCCTCGCGCAGCCCGCGCCGGCGCGAACTGCTTGGGCACATCGGCGTCAAGTTCCACCTGCTGCTGTTCCGCAATCGCCCCGGCGGAACAGCGGACGTGGACGAGGATCCGCTGCCGGATGAAGCGCCCCGCGACTACGTGCTGCGCGTAGCGCGCGCCAAGGCGGCTGCCGGATGGCAGCGCATGCTCGAGCGCAACTTGCCGCGCCACCCCGTGCTCGCCGCCGATACCACGGTGGCGCTGCATGGCCGCATCTTCGGCAAGCCGGTCGACCGCGCCGAAGCCGCCACCATGCTCGCTGCGCTCTCCGGCAAGCGCCACGAGGTGCTCACCGCCGTGGTGCTGCAGTACGACGACCAGGTGGATACGGCCCTGTCGGTGTCCGAGGTGCAGTTCCGCGAGCTCACGCCGCAGGAAGTCAAGGATTACGTCGCCACCGGCGAATCCGACGACAAGGCAGGCGCCTACGCCATCCAGGGGCGCGCTGCCCTTTTCGTGGCCGAGATCCGCGGCAGCCAGTCGGGCATCGTCGGGCTGCCGCTGTACGAAACGGCGCAACTGCTGCAGAAGATGGGGGCCTCGCGTGAGCGAAGAGGTGCTCGTTAACATCACGCCGCAGGAGACGCGCGTTGCGGTGATTCAGGCCGGCAGCGTGCAGGAACTGCTGATCGAGCGCACGGCAAACCGCGGCCTGGTGGGCAACATCTACATGGGGCGCGTGGCGCGCGTGCTGCCGGGCATGCAATCGGCGTTTGTCGAGATCGGACTGGAACGCGCGGCCTTCCTGCACGTTGCGGACATCTGGGAGCAGAGAAAGCCCAACGGCGAGGCCGCCAAACCGATCGAGAAGATCCTCGCCGAGGGCCAGCCGGTGCTGGTGCAGGTGGTGAAGGACCCGATCGGCAGCAAGGGGGCGCGCCTGTCGACGCAGATCTCGATCGCCGGGCGCATGCTGGTGTACCTGCCGCAGGACCCGCACATCGGCATCTCGCAGAAAATCGAGGACGAAAGCGGCCGCCAGGTGCTGCGCGAGAAACTCAAGGCGCTGCTGCCTGCCGAGGAGAAAGGCGGCTTCATCATCCGCACGCTGGCCGAAGGCGCCGCCGACACCGAGCTGAAGACCGACGTCGAGTACCTGTGCCACCTGTGGACCGACATCCGCGAACGTTCGCTCGGCGCCGGGCCGCCGCAGCTGCTGTACCAGGACCTGTCGCTCGCTCAGCGCGTGCTGCGCGACATGGTGACCGAGGACACTGCCGCGGTGAAAATCGACTCGCGCGAAAACTTCCAGAAGCTCGCCGCCTTCGCCGAGGCCTACACGCCCGAGGTGCGCGGCAAGCTCGAGCACTACACCGGCGAGCGGCCGCTGTTCGACCTGTACAACGTCGAGCCGGAGATCGAGAAGGCGCTGTCGCGGCGCGTGGATTTGAAGTCGGGCGGGACGCTCGTCATCGACCAGACCGAGGCGATGACCACCATCGATGTCAACACCGGCGGCTTCGTCGGCCAGCGCAATTTCGACGACACGGTGTTCAAGACCAACCTCGAGGCGGCGCAGGCCATCGCGCGCCAGCTGCGCCTGAGGAACCTCGGCGGCATCATCATCGCCGACTTCATCGACATGGAGTCGGAGGAGCACCGCGCCGCGGTCCTGGCGGAGCTGAAAAAGGCGCTGGCGCGCGACCGCACGCGCATGACGGTGAACGGCTTCACCCAGCTCGGGCTGGTGGAGATGACGCGCAAGCGCACACGCGAGTCGCTCGCCCACGTGCTGTGCGAACCCTGCCCGACCTGCGACGGCCGTGGGGAGGTGAAAACCGCGCGCACCGTGTGCTACGAAGTATTGCGCGAAATCCTGAGGGAAGCGCGCGCCTTCAACGCGCGCGAGTTCCGCGTGCTGGGCGCGCAAGCCGTGATCGATCTGCTGCAGGAGGAGGAGTCGGGCTCGGTCGCCATGCTGTCGGATTTCATCGGCAAGCCGATCGGGTTGCAGGTGGAGCCGGGGTACACACAGGAGCAGTACGACATCGTGCTCATGTGATGGACCTCTGCTTCGCATCCGCAAAGCAGCTCGCCCGCCTGATCCGCACGCGCAAGGTCTCCGCCGCTGAAGTGATGCGCGCCTTCATCGCGCGAATCGAGCGCGTCAATCCCAAGGTCAACGCCATCGTCACCTTCCTGCCGGAGC
>JANNTQ010000138.1:0-1856 GCA_031394435.1 Betaproteobacteria bacterium | reverse complement strand
GCGGCGCCACCCGCGCGTGCACCTGGTGGCGCGCGGCGAGCCGTTCCAGACCCTGTCGCGCGCGATCGTGGGCCAGCAGATCTCGGTCAAGGCGGCGCAGTCGGTGTGGAACCGGGTGCTCGCGGTCGCGCCGGGCATGACGCCCGGCGAGGTGCTCGCGCTCAGGCGCCCGCGCCTGCGCGCCTGCGGGCTGTCCGGGCGCAAGACGGAATACATCGCCGACCTGGCGCGCCACTTCGCCGACGGCAGCGTGCACCCGCAACGCTGGCCGGAAATGGACGACGAAGCCGTGGTCGCCGAGCTGGTAGCGGTGCGCGGCATCGGCCGCTGGACCGCGGAGATGTTCCTGATGTTCAACCTGCTGCGGCCGGACATTTACCCGCTGGGCGACCTCGGGCTGCTGAAGGCCGTACGGACGAGCTATTTCAAGGGGCGCAAGGTGCCCCTGTCGCGCATCAGGAAGCTGGGCGCCACCTGGCAGCCGTGGCGCTCGGTGGCGACCTGGTACTTGTGGCGGTCGTTGGACCCCCTGCCGGTAGAATACTGAGATCAGGGAGGGAAACGGGTGGCACCGCTCGCAGCAGGCGCCACAGTAGTGCAACCACCGCAGGAGCCGGCGGCCGGGCGGGACGACGCGCGGCAAGCGCTGCGCCTGAGGCGCTACCTGATGGGCGCCGCCACCTCGACGCTGGTCGCGGTTGCGCTGTTCATCAGCCACTGGGTCGGTGTGCTGCCGCTCAAAACCGCCGTCGGCGGCGCGGCGATAATCGGCTTCTTCATCGTGCTGTTCTACGGTGTGTTCCGCTCGGGGCTCAATCTGCGCTTCGGCGACCCGAGCCTCACCACGGAGATGATCGTCGCCGCGATCCTGACCCTGGCCTACCTCATGTACCACGCGCCGGCGGTGCGCAATGCGCTGAGCTTGTTCTACCTGGTGGCGCTGCTGTTCGGCGTGCTTCGGCTGGGGACCGCCCGGCTATTCGCGCTGGCGGCGATGGCGTTCGTCGCGCACGCCGCGGTGCTCACACTGTCGGGATACTTGAGCGGTCCGGCAGCCGCCGATGGCTGGACGCAGCTGGTGACGCTCGCCATCGTGTTGCCCTGGTTCGCGGCGATGGGCGGGTATGTCAACAAGCTGCGGCACCGGCTCTCCGACAGCAATCGCCAGCTCAAGGTGGCTGTGGACCACGCCGAAGAGATCGCCATGCGAGACGTGCTGACCGGCGCCTACAACCGGCGCTACCTGATGGATGCCCTCGGGCGCGAGATCGCGCGCGCTGATCGCCTCGGCACGCCGCTTTCGGTGTGCCTGTTCGACATCGACCATTTCAAGGGCATCAACGACACGCTGGGGCATGCTGCAGGTGACGCGGTACTAAAGCACTTCGCCACGGTCGCAGGAATCGGCCTGCGCGCGGTAGACGTGTTCGGGCGCTTCGGCGGCGAGGAGTTTCTGCTCATCCTGCCGGGCACCGAGGCGCGTGGCGCGGGAGCCGTGGCGGAGCGCATCCGCGCGGGCGTCGAGCACGCCGCCTTCCCCGGGGTTCCCGCATCGCAGCACATCACGGTGACGATCGGCGTCGCCAATCACGCAAGGGGACAGCGCGGCGACGCCGTGATAGGCGAGGCCGACAGTGCCCTGTACCGCGGCAAGCACGCGGGCAGGAACCGCGTCGTGGTGATGGGCTAGAATTCCGCGTCCGATGAAGACCACTTTCCTCGACTTCGAGCAGCCGATCGCCGAGCTCGAGCAGCGCATCGAGGAACTGCGCTTCGTGCAGGACGACTCCGCAGTCGACATTTCCGAAGAGATCCAGCGCCTCACTAAGAAAAGCCAGGCGCTGACCAAGGAGATC
>JANNTQ010000078.1:0-7273 GCA_031394435.1 Betaproteobacteria bacterium | reverse complement strand
TGCGCACGAAGCCCTTCTCGTCCATGATGCCGACGTCGCCGGTGTAGAGAAAGCCGTCGGGCCCGAGCACCTTAGCGGTCTCGTCCGGGCGCTGCCAGTAGCCTTTCATCACCTGCGGGCCGCGTATGCAGATCTCGCCCGGCTCGCCCTGCTTCACGTCCTTCTTGTCATCGTCGCGGATCACAACTTCGGTCGAAGGCATCGGCAGGCCGATGGAACCGTTGTAGGCCTCGAGGTTTAGCGGATTCATGGTCGCGCAGGGACTGGTCTCGGTCAGGCCGTAGCCCTCGAGCAGCGTCTTGCCGGTCACCTGTTTCCACTTGTCCGCGACCGCCTTCTGCACCGCCATGCCGCCGCCGACGCAGACCTTCACGTGCGAGAAGTCGAGTTTGCGGAACTCCTCGTTGTTGAGGAACGCGTTGAACAGCGTGTTGACCCCGGTGATCATGTTGTATTTGTGCTTGCCCAACTCCTTGACGAAGGCCGGGATGTCGCGAGGATTGGTGATCAGCACGTTCATCCCGCCGATCTTCATCATGTTCAGGCAGTTCACCGTGAGCGAGAAGATGTGATACAGCGGTAGTGCGGTGATGATCATCGCGCGCTCCTCGCCGATGCCCTTCACCAGCCAGGAGGCGGCCTGCTCGATGTTGGCGAGGATGTTGCGGTGAAGCAGCATCGCGCCCTTGGACACGCCGGTGGTGCCGCCGGTGTACTGCAGGAAGGCGATGTCCTCGTGCCCAACCTCGACCGGCTTCATCTCCTTGCCGGCGGCCTCGGCGAGCAGGTCGTTGAAACGGATCGCCGCGGGCAGCTCGAAGGCCGGGACCATCTTCTTCACGTTGCGCACCACGAAGTTGACGATCAGACCCTTCACGCCCAGCAGGTCGCCGAGCGAAGCCAGCACCACGTGCTTCACGAGGGTGCGCGGCAGCACCTCTTCGAGCGTGTGCGCGAAGTTCTCCAGGATCACGATCACTTCGGCGCCGGAGTCCTTCAGCTGGTGCTCCAGTTCCCGGGGGGTATAGAGCGGGTTGACGTTCACCACGATTCCGCCGGCGCGCAGAGTGCCGTAGAGCGCGACCGGATACTGCAGGCAGTTGGGCATCATGATCGCCACCCGCGCGCCCTTGCCATAGCCCTTCGATTGCAGCCAGGCGCCGAAAGCGCGCGACATCCGGTCGAGATCACTGAAGCTGATGGTCTTGCCCATGCAGTGGAACGCCGGGCGGTCGCTGAACTCCACGACTTTCTTGTCCACCAGGTCGCCCACTGATTTGTACTGCTTGTAATCAATGTCGGCGGGCACGCCCGCGGGATAGCTCTTCAGCCAGATGCGTTCCATGGTCTCTCCTCCTTGGAAGGGATGATACTAGCGCGCAGGCCTGAATAGCCTGGCGACGAGGGGCGCGGCGAGGCAACCGGCGCCGATTGCCGCATAGCCGCAAACCCAGGCAGCCGCGCTCTCCTGGCCGCCTGCCAGGTCCAGCGCCGCTCCGAACACTGCTGGCCCAAGCATGCCGCCGCCGAAACCGATCAGCGAGTAAAGACCCATTGCCGCGCCGCGCAGCTCGGACGGGGCGGCGGCGACCAATCCGGCAGTGAGCGTGGCCGACTCGGCCATCACCAGCATCGAATAGGCGACGAGCAGCGCCACCACCAGAGCCCAGTGCAGCGGCGCGGAGAAGGCGAGCGCAATGCCTGTGAGCGAGGAGCTTGCCATCACGATCAGGATCCAGCGCCGGCGGCCGATGCGCAGCGCCATCTCGTTGCCGAGGATCGAGGCCGGCACCGCGCAAAGGTTGACGAGGGCGGCGATCGCCGCCGGGCCCCAGGGAGCAGCGCCCGCCGATCCGGCGCCTGCGGCAAATCCGAGGAAGGCGACCATCCAGCCGCGGGAACCAAAGAGCTCGAGGCAATGCACGCAGTAGCCGAATATGTAGCCGGCGGCCGGCCGGTTGGCGAGCACCTTGCGCCAGGCGGCCAGCGGAAAGAGGATCGAATGCGTTGTGCCGGAGGGCTTTTCTTTCGCGGCAACACTGAAATGGACCATCAGGCCGGAAACCACCGATCCGGCCGCGCAATAGACAAACGCCATGCGCCACCCGGCAATCGGAGCGATGAAACCCGCGAGCGCGAAGGAAAGCGCCGCGCCGATGCCGAAGAACGAGGTGTAGAACGCGATGTAGCGGCTTTGCAGCTTGCCGTGCACCACGTCCGAGAGCAGGCGCAGGCCCGGCATGTAGGTGCCGGCGACCCCTGCGCCCATCAGCGCCTGGAAAAGGCAAGCGCTCTTGAATCCCTGCGCGCCGAGCCCGAACCCCGCGCAGCCGAGGAGCGCCGCCGCGCTCCCCGCCGCGTACACCCATCGCCCATCGATGCGGTCAGTGAGCGCGGTCCAGAACGACACCGTGGCGACATAGCCGGCGAAAAAGAAGCTGCCGATGATTCCGGCCTGCGAGTTGGAGAGCCCCCAGGCGCCCTGCAGCTCGGGCAGCAGCGCCGGATAGGTCGAGAAGCCCAGCATCGAAAAGATGTGGGCAAGGATCAAAAAACCAGGGACAGACCCCATTTTTGAAAAAGGGGTCTGACCCTATTTATTCCTGAAGGCGGGCTTGCGCTTTTCGACAAAGGCGGCCATGCCTTCCTTCTGGTCCTCGAGCGCGAACATGGAGTGGAACACACGCCGCTCGAAGAGCACGCCCTCAGACAAGGTGGTCTCGTAGGCGCGGTTGATGGACTCCTTGATCATCATCACCACCGGCAGGGAGTAGCCGGCGATTTTCTCCGCCACCGCCATCGCCTCTTGCATGAGTTTGTCCACTGGCACCACGCGCGATACCAGCCCCGCGCGCAGCGCATCCTGTGCGTCCATCATGCGCGCCGTCAGGCAAAGATCCATCGCGATCGCCTTGCTGGTGAAGCGCGCCAGGCGCTGCGTGCCGCCCGAGCCGGGCATGATGCCGAGGTTGATCTCCGGCTGGCCGAACTTCGCGTTCTCTGCCGCGATCGCCAGGTCGCACATCATCGTCAACTCGCAACCGCCGCCCAGCGCATAGCCCGCCACCGCGGCGATTACGGGCTTCCTGATATTGCGCAGGTGCTCCCAGTCTCGCGTGATGTAATTGGACTTGTAGGCGTCCATGTAGCTGTAGTCCTTCATCGCGGCGATGTCGGCGCCGGCAGCGAAGGCCTTTTCGCTACCGGTGATGACGATGCAGCCCACGCCCTCGTCCGCGTCGAAGGCGTACAAGGCCTTCGCCAGCTCCTGCATCACTTGCGCGTTGAGCGCGTTCATCTGCTTCGGCCGGTTGAGCGTGATCACGCCAACGCGGCCCTTCTTCTCGCTCAGGATGAATTCGGAGGTCATTTTTTGCGTGCCTTGAGTTCGGAGAGAGGGATCGATCCCGGGATGTCGATGCGCTTGCGGCCAGGCTCGATTGCGGTGAGCGCCTCGACGCGTTGCATGGACTTCGCACTTCTTTGCGCGAGCTGCTGGTACAGATGCATGTTGTCTTTCTTCCACTTGAGCTCGTCGGCCGAGAGCTCGCGCAGCACGCGCGCCGGGATGCCGGCGGCAAGCGATCGCGGCGCGATGCGCGCCTCGGCCTTCACGAACGCCATCGCCGCCACCATCGCGTCCTCGCCGATCTCGGCGTTGTCGTTCACCACGCAGTTCATGCCGATCAGCGCGCCGCGCTTGACGACGCAGCCGTGCAGCACCGCGCCGTGGCCGATCGTCGCCTCGGCACCCACCACGGTGTCCTTGCCCGGAAAGCCGTGCAGCATGCAGGTGTCCTGGATGTTGGCGCCCTCCTCCACCACGATGCGGCCGAAGTCGCCGCGCAGGCAGGCGCAGGGCCCGATGTAGGCGCGTGCGCCGACGATCACGTCGCCGACCAGCACAGCGCTTTCGTGCACGAATGCGGACGGGTGCACGACGGGAACGATTCCGTCGATGGAATAGACCTTGGGCATGGGGCGGATTTTAGCTAAGCTTTGGCCATGCCCTCAGTCCTTGTTTCGACCGAAGCGGGCGTCATGACCGTGACGCTCAATCGCCCCGACAAGCTCAACGCCTTCGTCACCGAGATGCATGGCCTGCTGCGCGAGGCGATTTCGCGCGCGGAATCGGATCCTTCGATCCGCGCCGTACTGCTCACTGGCGCCGGGCGCGGCTTTTGTGCCGGCCAGGACCTCTCCGAGCGCGACATGAACGACCCGAACCTCGACTTGGGCGCCGGCCTGGACAAGAACTACAACCCGTTCATCCGCCGCATGCGCGCCCTGCCCAAGCCCATCCTCTGCGCGGTGAACGGCGTCGCCGCGGGCGCCGGCGCCAACCTCGCCCTCGCCTGCGATATCGTGCTCGCCGCGCGCTCGGCCTCCTTCCTGCAGGCCTTCGCCAAGATCGGCCTGGTGCCCGACTGCGGCGGCACCTACTGGCTGCCGTGCTTGGCCGGCACGGCGCGCGCGATGGGCATGGCGATGCTCGCGGAGCGCGTGAGCGCCGAGGACGCGGAGCGCTGGGGCCTGATCTGGAAGTGCGTGGACGACGAAAAGCTCTTGGACGAGGCGAAGAAACTCTCGCAAGCGCTCGCCTCCGGCCCTACGCACACCTACGGCATGATCAAGAAGGCGATCTACGCCTCGGCCACCAACACCATGGACGCGCAACTCGACCTCGAGCGCGACCTGCAGCGCGAAGTCGGGCGGCACACGGACTACCGTGAAGGCGTGGCCGCTTTCCTCGAGAAGCGCAAACCCAACTTCACCGGCAAATGAAGACCAAGCGCTTCCCGGCAAAGCAAGGGATTCCGAAGCAAGGGTTCCCCCTGGAGCCGATCGAGAAAGCTTCGCGCAAGAAGCTCGCCGCGCTGCAGCTCGAGCGCATGAGATGGTCGCTCAGGCACGCCTACGAGAACGTGCCGCACACCCGCAGGAAATTCGACGCCGCGGGCGTGAAGCCGAAGGACCTGAAGTCGCTCGCCGACCTCGCGAAATTCCCGTTCACTGCAAAGGCCGACCTGCGCCAGAACTACCCCTTCGGCATGTTCGCCGTGCCGATGGACAAGATCGTGCGCATCCACGCATCCAGCGGCACCACCGGCAAGCCCACGGTCGTCGGCTACACGAAAAAAGACATCGACACCTGGACGCACGTCATGGCGCGCTCCATCCGCGCCGCCGGCGCGCGCCCCGGCGACAAGGTGCACAACGCCTACGGCTACGGGCTCTTCACCGGCGGCTTGGGCGCGCACTACGGCGCCGAGCGCCTCGGCCTCGCGGTGATCCCGCTCTCGGGCGGCATGACCGAGCGGCAGGTGCAACTGATCGAGGACTTCAAGCCCGACATCATCATGGTGACGCCCTCCTACATGCTGGCGATCGCCGACGAGATGGTGAAGCAGGGCCTCGACCCGAAGAAGTCGTCCCTGCGCATCGGCATGTTCGGCGCCGAGCCCTGGACCAACGAAATGCGCAAGCAGATCGAGGCGCGCACCTCGCTCGATGCGATCGACGTCTACGGCCTGTCCGAAGTCATCGGCCCGGGCGTGGCGCAGGAGTGCGTGGAGACCAAGGATGGCCTCACCATCTGGGAGGACCACTTCTATCCCGAGATCGTGCACCCCGACACCGGCGAGGTCCTGCCCGAGGGCGAGAAGGGCGAACTCGTGTTCACGTCACTGACGAAGGAAGCGCTGCCGGTGATCCGCTACCGCACGCGCGACCTCACGCGGCTCCTGCCGCCCACCGCGCGCTCGATGCGCCGCATGGAGAAGATCACCGGACGCTCGGACGACATGCTGATCATCCGCGGCGTGAACGTGTTCCCGACGCAGATCGAGGAGCTGATCCTCAAACAAAAGGAGCTCGCGCCGCACTACGTGATGGAAGTTAGCAAGGACGGCCCGATGGACCACCTCACGGTGCTGGTGGAGCTCGCGCCTGGTGCGGCCGATGCCGATTCGGTAGCGAAGCTGCAGCACCAGATCAAGTCCTACATCGGCGTGACGGCGGACGTAAAGCTGGTGCCGATCAGCAGCATCGAGCGCTCGATCGGCAAGGCGAAGCGCGTGATCGACAAGCGGCCCTGATGATCCTCGACCTCACGCGGCAGGAACTGGAAGAAGGCGCGCGCCTGGTGCATGCGATTGTCGCGCCCACGCCGCAATACAGCTGGCCGCTGCTGAACCAGCGCACGCGCGCCGTGGTCTGGGTCAAGCACGAGAATCACACGCCCACCGGCTCCTTCAAAGTACGCGGCGGGTTGACGCTCATCGAGCATCTCAAGCGGGAGAACCCGAAACTCGCCGGCGTGATCAGCGCCACGCGCGGCAACCATGGCCAGTCGGTGGCCTTCGCCGGCCGGCGCCACGGCCTACGCTCGGTGATCGTGGTGCCGCATGGCAACAGCAAGGAGAAGAACGCTGCGATGGTCGCCTGGGGCGCGGAGTTGATTGAGCACGGGCGCGACTACGACGAGGCGCGCGTGCACGCGGCGAAGCTCGCCGCCGAGCAGGGCCTGCACTACATCGGGCCGTTCGACCGCAATCTCGTCACCGGCGTGGGGAGCTACGCGCAGGAACTCTTCGGCGCGGTGCAGGATATTGACGAGGTCTATGTTCCGGTCGGCTGCGGCTCTGGCATTTGCGGCGTCATCGCCTGGCGCGACGCGCTCGGGCTCGCCACGCGCGTGGTGGGCGTGGTGTCGGAGAACGCGGCCTGCTATGCGCTATCGTTCGCCGCCGAGCGGCCGATCGAGACGCCGAGCGCGATCACCTTCGCTGACGGCGTCGCGGTGCGCGTGCCGGTGCCGGAGGCGCTCGAGGCGATCATCGCCGGGGCGGACCGCATCGTGCAGGTGAGCGACGACGACGTGAAGGCGGCGGTGCGGTATTTGTATCGAGATACGCACAACATTGCCGAGGGCGCGGGCGCGGCTTCGCTCGCCGCGTTGCTCAAGGACTCACATCGCCGCGGCAAGCGCTTCGCGGTGATCCTCTCCGGCGGCAATATCGACCGCGAGATGTACTTGCAAGCGCTGGCCGCAGAATCAGAACGAGCGTAGGCCATCGCTGAAGACACCGAACTTCCCGACACGCTTGTTGTGGGCCTTGATCGCGGACTGGTTACGTTCTGACCATTCTGCCCCTGCCTCCAGCGCCAGCAGCGCGCGCTTCTTCGCCAGGCCGCCGGCGTAGCCGGTGAGCGAGCCGTTCGAGCCGACGATGCGGTGGCAGGGCACGATGATGCCGATGGGGTTGCGCCC
>JANNTQ010000071.1:0-7234 GCA_031394435.1 Betaproteobacteria bacterium | reverse complement strand
TCGACTTCGTAGACCTTGTGAATCAGCCGCGCCCAAGTGGATCGCACTCGCGCGGCATGGCGAACGTCGACCTCGCGGGTACCGACCTCAGCCGGTTGAGGCTCCGCGCGCCGTCGCTTGCCGCGGCTGCGGTTTGAATACCACCCGGCGTAGCGCACCAGGTGCTCGAAGCGATCGGGAATGTGGGCGCAGAGTTGCGCGAGCCAGTCGGCGCCCGGCATGACCTGGAAGTTGCGTTTGAGCGTCTTGTGCATCCTTGAGCGGTAGATGACGGTGCCGGATACCGGCTCGTAGGACATCTTCTCCAGTGAGAAGGGTGCGCGCAGCATGTACTGCGCGAGCCTGCGCCGCCCGGACGCGTCGCGCGCGCCGACACGCACGGAATTGTGCGCGGAGAATCCCGTGTGCCGCCAAGCCAGTATCGTTTCGGCGAGACGTTCCGAGACCAGCCCTTCCCGACGCAGTAGGGCGAGCACTTCCGCCCTGAACCACGGCTCCAAGACTTTCCGTGGAATCGGCGGCAGAACCGTGAAGCCGCCATCTACGTCGAACGCGCCGTCCGCCGCGAGCACATGGATATGTGGATTGAAGTTGACCAGGTCGCCGAAGGTCTGGACGAAGAGGATGATGCCCGGCCGCGCACCCGGCCTTGCGCTTGCATAGAAATGTGCGAACAGGCGCTCGACGATGTTGCACAACCCGCCCAGCAGCGCGCGCCTGCGAGCGAACGTAGGCCGCAGCAGGCGGGGGATTGTGAACACATACTGACGATGCGGCACGGGCGCTAGAACTTCTGCCTCCACCCATTCGCCGTAGGCGAGCACTCTTTTCTGGTGGCAGCTCGGGCAGAAGTAACGCGCCTTGCACGAAAAGGCGAGGATGCAGGCGTAGCGGCACTGCCCGCAGCGGATTCTGGCGAAGCCATGCTGCGGGTCGCCGCAGGCGAGGAACCGTTCGATGACATTCTCCTCGACGTGGCGCCAGAACCGACCACCCGCCTTCAACTCAGACGCATGCCGGGCGGCGCATTGATACATCGCCGATGCGCGCGGCATGCGCGGTCGGTATACCCTGACGGCGGATGGCTGCGGCGCATGCGCACCTCTTTGCATGCTTCGAGCAACGTTTACCGACCGCCAATGGGCTTACAGCGGGCATAGGCATCACCGTACTGATTTGTAAGCGGACGTAAGCACAAGAGCCGCAATCGATTCAACCGTTGGATGCAGTTCGATTCCCCGCGGCCGGGCAGTGCTAAGCTGTTCGTCCCGCATCTGACTGAATCGGTACACCACGTAGCCGTATGGAACGCTCCTTCAAGCAGGAAGTGGAACTGCTGAAACTCGGCGACGGCGAGGTGTTCCATGGCGAGGGCATCCTCGCGGTGACCAAAGCCCTGCTGCAGTCAGGGGTTTCCTACGTCGGCGGCTACCAGGGCGCGCCGGTGTCACACATGATGGACGTGCTGAACGATGCGCGTGACATCATCAACGAGCTCGGCGTGCACATCGAAACCAACGCCTCCGAGGCAGGCGCGGCGGCGATGCTCGGCGCATCGATCAACTACCCCTTGCGTGGCGCGGTGACTTTCAAGTCCACGGTCGGCACCAACGTGGCCTCCGACGCGCTGTCCAATCTCGCCTCCGCCGGCGTCAAGGGCGGCGCATTGATCGTGCTGGGCGAGGACTATGGCGAGGGCGCCTCGATCATCCAGGAACGCAGCCACGCCTTCGCCATGAAGTCGCAGATCTGGCTGCTCGACCCGCGCCCCAACCTGCCGAAGATCGTCGAGATGGTGGAGCACGGCTTCGCGCTGTCGGAGGCCTCCAGCAGCCCGGTGATGCTGGAGCTGCGCATCCGCGCTTGCCACGTGCAGGGCAGCTTCGTCGCCAAGAAGAACCGCGCGGCGCGCTTCTCCACGCGCAATTTCCTCGAAAACCCGGATTTCGACTTCGGCCGCATCAGCCTGCCGCCCTCCACCTACGCGCAGGAAAAGCACAAGATCGACGTGCGCTGGCCGGCGGCGGTGCAGTACATCCGCGAACACAAGCTGAACGAATTCTTCCCGGGCGAGCGCGAGGACATCGGCATCCTTTGCCAGGGCGGCATGTACAACGCCACCATCCGCGCCCTGCAGCTACTGGGGCTCGCGGATGCGTTCGGCGCCTCGCGCGTCCCGATCTACTGCATGAATGTGACCTACCCGCTGGTGCCGGAGGAAATCGTGCAGTTCTGCGCCGGCAAGCGCGAGGTGCTGATGATCGAGGAAGGCCAGCCCGCCTACCTGGAGGAGGCTGTCCTCGCCACCCTGCGCCGTCACGAGGTCAACGGCGTCAAGGTGCACGGCAAGGACCTGCTGCCGATGGCCGGCGAGTACACCGGCGAAGTGGTGGTGACCGGCGTGGCGAAGTTCGTCGATGCCGGCCAGGCGCTCATTGCCATCACTGCCGCGAAGAAAAAGGCCGCCGAGCTATTCGGCACAGTCCTGCCCACGCGCCCGCCGGGATTCTGCGTCGGATGCCCCGAGCGGCCCGTGTTCGCGGCGATGAAGCTGGTGGAGAAGGACGTGGGCAAGTACCACGTCTCGGCCGACATCGGCTGCCACACCTTCTCCACCCTGCCGCCGTTCAACATCGGCCACACGGTGCTCGGCTACGGCCTGGGTCTTGCCTCCAATTCCGCGGTGCAGCCGATGTTCGGCAAGCGCACCGTCACCATCATGGGCGACGGCGGCTTCTGGCACAACGGCATGACCTCGGGCGTGGCGAATGCCGTGTTCAACAAGGATGACGGCATCCTGCTGATCATGAAGAACGGCTACAGCGCGGCCACCGGCACGCAGGAGCTGCCCTCCTCGGCCACGCACAGCGAGCACAAGGCCGCCGACATGACGATCGAGCGCGCCCTGCAGGGCCTGGGCGTGAGCTGGATGCGCACGGTGCACACCTACCACGTCGGGGAGATGAAACAGACGCTGAAGGAAGCGATGACCACCGGCTACCAGGGCCTCAAGGTGATCATCGCTGACGGCGAATGCCAGCTCGAGCGGCAGCGCCGCATCCGGCCCGAGACGGCGAAAAAACTCGCTGGCGGCGAGCGCGTGGTGCGCGTCAAGTACGGCGTGGACGAGGACACCTGCACCGGCGATCACTCCTGCATCCGCCTCTCCGGCTGCCCCACGCTCACGGTAAAGGACAACCCGGATCCGCTGCGCAAGGACCCGGTGGCGACGGTGATCGATGGCTGCGTCGGCTGCGGGCTGTGCGGCGAGAACGCGCACGCCGCCGTGCTGTGCCCCTCCTTCTACCGCGCCGAAGTGATCCAGAATCCGTCCTGGTTCGACCACCTGGTTTCGCGCCTGCAGCGACTCATCGTCCCGGCATGACCATGACCGTACCTCCGCGCTCGATCACGGTGCTGGTGGCCGCGCTCGGCGGCGAGGGCGGCGGCGTGATGGCCGACTGGCTGATGCACGCGGCGACTGCTTGCGGCTACCCGGCGCAGGCCACCTCGATCCCCGGCGTCGCGCAGCGCACCGGCGCCACCACCTACTACCTGGAGATCTTTCCGGCCAAACGCGAGGCGCTCGGCGGGCGCGAGCCCGTGATGTCGCTCACGCCGAGCCCGGGCAACGTGGACGTGATGGTGGCCTCGGAGCTGCTCGAGGCGGGGCGCGCGATGCAGAACGGCTTTGTCACGCCGGAGCGCACTACGCTCATCGCCTCGAGCCACCGCATTTACGCTACCGTGGAAAAAATGCAGATGGCCGACGGGCGGTTTTCCAGCGAGCGCGTGCTGGCGGCGGCGCAACAGCTTTCCAGGCGGACCGTGCTGTTCGACATGCGACAGCTGGCCGAGGACAGCGGCACCGTGATCAACGCGGTGCTGTTCGGAGCCATGGCCGGCTCGGGCTCGCTGCCGCTGCCGCGCGAGGCGTGCGAGGCCGCGATACGCCGCTCGGGCAAGGGGGCGCAAGCGAGCCTGCTCGGCTTCGCCGCCGGCTACGACATTGCCGCCGGCGGACGCAAGGCGCCTGCCGCGGCGCCGCGCGTTCTGCCCCCTGAAACGCACGAGATCCTCGAACTCGGCGCTGCGCGCCTGCGCGACTACCAGGGCGAAGCCTATGCCACACTTTATCTCGAGCGCATTGCCACGCTGGGCGAGGCCGATGCGAAACTGATCGGCGAGGCCGGCCGGCAGCTTGCGCTGTGGATGAGCTACGAGGACATCATCCGCGTCGCCGACCTGAAGACGCGCCGCTCGAGGTTTGAACGCGTACGCCGGGAAGCCGGCGCGCGCGATGGCGAGCCGGTGGTGGTGATCGACTACTTGAAACCGGGTGTGGAGGAAGTCGCCTCGCTCCTGCCGGCCGCGCTGGGACGGCGCCTGATGGCCTGGGCGGAGCGCAGCGGCAAACTGGATGCCTACAACGTCGGCATGCACGTGAAGACTTCGGGCGTCGGCGGGTACCTGTTGCTGCGCGCGCTCGCCTGGCTCAAGCCCTGGCGGCCGCACAGCCTGCGTTACGCCGTGGAGCAGGCGCTGATCGAGCGCTGGCTGGACGCGGTGCGCGCCGCCGCCCCGCGCAGCACTGCGCTCGCGCTGGAAGTGGTCGAATGCGCCAGCTTGCTGAAGGGCTATGGCGAAACGCACCGGCGCGGCCGGGGCAACTTCCTCGCGATTCTCGACGCCCTGGTGGAGAACCCGGCCACCGACGATCCCGCGGCGCAGGCCGCGGCGATCCGCAATGCCCGCGCAGCGGCACTCGCCGATCCCGAGCAAAAGGCACTGGAGAAGACGCTCGGCCGGCCGGTGACCTGGTTGCGCGCCGAAAAGACCCGCTAGAATCCGCGCCCTGTGTCCAGCGCCGCCGACCCTGCTTTCCTCGCCCGCGAGTACAACAACCGCGAGCTGTTTCCGGAGCATCCGCGGCATTTCGCGCGCTGGACGGAAACCTCGGCGCGCGCGCGCTCGACCATGCTCTGCCACCTGGAGGTCGCTTACGGCTCGTCGCCCGGCGAGGCGCTGGACATCTTCCCGGCGCGCAAGGGCGACGGCAGCGCGCTGCTGTTCATCCACGGCGGCTACTGGCGCTCGCTCGACAAGAAGGACTTCTCCTTCCTCGCCCCTGCCCTGGTGGACGCCGGCGTGTCGCTGGTGGTGGTGAACCACGACCTGTGCCCGAAAGTGACAATCGAGCGCATCGTGCAGCAGATGCTCGCCGCTTCGGCCTGGCTGTACCGCAACGCCGAGCACTACGGCATGGATGAGGAGCGGCTGTTCGTCAGCGGCCATTCCGCGGGCGCTCACCTGGCGGCGATGATGCTGGCGGCGCTCTGGCCGGTGCTCGACCGCGCGCTGCCGAAGGACCTGTACAAGGGCGCGCTCGCGGTGAGCGGAGTCTACGACTTGCGGCCCCTCACGCAGGTGGGCTGGCTGAATGGGGACCTGCGCCTGGACGAGGAGTCCGCGTTCAGGCTCTCGCCCGCCTACGTCCAGCCGGCGACGCGCGCGCCGCTCACCCTCGCGGTGGGCGGACTGGAGAGCTCGGAATTCAAGCGGCAGAACGCGCTGCTCGCGCAGCGCTGGAAAGCGGTGCTCGCCGGCAATGTCGGCATGCCGGGCACAGACCATTTCACCGTCATCGACGGGCTGGCCGAACCGGGCAACGCCCTGTTCGCGGCCGCGCGCCGCATGATGGGGCTGGACAAATGAAGGAATTCCTCACGCCGGGGCGCTATGTCGACAGCGACCACCCGGCGGTCATCGAATTCGCGCGCAAGCACGTGCAAGGCTCCAGCGACATCGAGCGGGCGGTGTCGCTGTATTACGCAGTGCGCGACGGCATCCGCTACAACCCGTTCCTCGACTTCTCGCAGGACAGCGCATTCCGCGGCAGCTTTTGCCTGCAGACCGGCGAGGGCTTCTGCATCGGCAAGGCGGCGCTGCTGGCGGCCTGCGCGCGCACCGCGGGCATCCCGGCGCGTGTGGGATTCGCCGACGTGAAGAACCATCTCACCACGCCGCGCCTCGCCGAGCGCATGGGCAGCGACCTGTTCGTGTACCACGGCTTCACCGAGCTGTGGCTCGAGGGCAAGTGGCTGAAGGCAACGCCGGCCTTCAATCTCGAACTGTGCCGCAAGTTCCGCGTCAAGCCGCTCGAGTTCGACGGCCGCAGCGACTCGATCTTCCATGCCTTCGACGCCGAGGACCGGCGGCACATGGAGTACCTGCGCAGCCGCGGTTCCTTCGCCGACGTGCCGGTCGCCACGATCCAGCAAGTATTCCGCGAGGCTTACCCTGCGCTCTACGGCCTGGGCAAGGAAGCCGCGAAGGAAACATTCGCCTAGCCGGGCCTGCTAGGCGTCGCCCCACACCTCGCGCGCGGTTTCGACCACCAGGCGGATCTTCGCCGCCTGCGCCTCGACGGCGACCTGGTTGCCGTGCACCGTGCTGGAGAAGCCGCACTGCGGCGACAGGCACAGCTGCTCGAGCGGCACATGCCTGGCGGCCTGGTCGATGCGCTTCTTCAGGTCGTTCTTGGATTCCAAGGTGCCGAGCTTGGTGGTCACCAGCCCTAGCACCACGCTCTTGCCCTTGGGCACGAAGCGCAAAGGCGAAAAATCGCCCGAGCGCGCGTCGTCGTACTCGAGGAAATAGCCGTCCACCTGCAGCTCGTTGAACAGCACTTCCGCCACCGGCTCATAGCCGCCTTCCGCCGCCCAGGCGCTCTGGAAATTGCCGCGGCACAGGTGCACGCCGACCGACATGTCCTTGGGCCTGCCCGCGATTGCGGCATTGATCAGGCGCGCATAGCGCGTGGGTAGCTCGTTCGGGTCGTCGCCGCGCTGCTTCGCGCCTTCGCGCATCTTCGCGTCGCACAGATAGGCGAGGTTGGTGTCGTCGAGCTGCAGGTAGCGGCAGCCCGCGTCCGCCAGCTGACGGATCTCGTCGCGGTAGCAGCGCGCCACGTCCTCGTAGAAGCCGTCCAGGTCCGGATAGGCCTCCCGGCTGATGGCCCCGCGGCCCCCGCGGAAATGCAGCATGGTGGGCGACGGGATGCTGACCTTGGGCGTGCGCCGGGTGACGGACTTGAGGAACTTGAAATCCTCGGTCTGGATCGGTTTCACGTGCTTGAGCGTCTTCGTCACGTGCATCACCGGCGGGGCGAAATCCACGTCGCCGGTGGCGCCGTGGAACTTGACCTGGATGCCGCCCTTCACTTCCACGCCCT
>JANNTQ010000056.1:0-1642 GCA_031394435.1 Betaproteobacteria bacterium | reverse complement strand
CCTTGATGCCTTGCACCTCGGCGCGGCCCGGATTGATCGGGTAGATCGCGCCACGGTAGCCGTAGCGCTTCATATAGAGGATCGGGCGCCCGCCGACCTTGTGCGGATTGTCCGAGGCGCCGACGATGGCGATGGAACGCGGCTCGAGCGCCGCGCGCAGCGTCATGGACGGTAGCCGAAGCTCGGCGGGCCGGGCGTCCTGAGTGGCGCAGCCAGTGCCGCGAATTCGGTGAGAGCGGCGAGCGCCTTGCGCCTGGAGAGCTCGTCCAGTTCCTTCTGCCAGCTCATTTCTCCTCCCGGCCGGATTCTTTCACAGGCGCGGCAACACGGGACTCGTGCCGGGCGAGCAGCAAGGTGCCGGCGAGGATCACCACGCCGCCCGCCACTGTTGCGCCCGCCGGCACCGTGCCGAAGACCAGCACGCCGAGGATCGCCGCCCACACCAGCTCGAGGAACTTCACCGGTTGCACTGCAGAGATGTCCGTCGCGCGGAACGCGCGCGTCATGCAGTAGTGCCCGCCCGCGCCGAGGAAACCGCACACCACCAGCAGGGCCCATTGCACGGGCGACGGGTTCGTCCAGTAGCCGAGCGCGAAGCCGACCAGCAGCACCGACACCCACAGGTGCTGCCAGAGCACCACGACTTCCGAACGGTCGTAGCGCGTCAGCGCCTTGGCAACGAGGAACGAGCCCGCGAACACCGGCGCGGAAGCGAGCATCAGCAGCATGCCGGTCGAAACGTCGGCGAAGCCCGCGCCCTCCCAGGGCTTGAGCACCAGGACCACGCCGGCGAAGCCGACCAGCACCGCCGCCCAGCGCGCGCCGGTCATGCGCTCATTGAGGAACAGCACCGCGCCCAGGCAGATGAACAGCGGCACGCTGAAGCTGATGGCCGTCAGTTCGGCGAGCGTCACGAGCGGCAGCGCCGCGAACCACAGGATCATGCCGCCGGCGTGGAACACTCCGCGCAGGAACTGCAATCCCGGCGCCCTCGGCCACAGCGCGCGCGGCCCGGCAGCCAGGCGCAGCGTCGCCCCCAGCATCACGGCTGCGCCCAGGAGATACCTCAGGAAACCGACCAGCCATGGATCCAGATCGTGCGAGAGCTTTTTCATGATGGCGTTCATCACCACGAAGATGAGGCCGGTGGCCGCCATCCACAGCATGCCGCGCACGACCGGGGGAGGATTCGAGAGCATTTCGACTTCCGGCTCGATTGTTGCACAGGACTTCTGCAATAATCGGCCGCCCATGGCGACCGTCCGCATCTGCTGTGAAATCGCGGGCAAGGTTGTGCGCATCGAGGCGCGCGCCGAGGGCGATCAGGTCGAGGAAGGACAGCATGTCGCCACCGTCCGGACCTGAAAGGCAGTACCTCGACAAGCTCGCCGGGGGCAGTTTCGAAATCCAGCAGTGCGCCGCCTGCGGCAAACATGTGTTCTATCCACGCGTGCTTTGCCCGCACTGCGGCGCTGACCGGCTCGACTGGGTGGCACCGAGCGGGCGCGGCGTTGTCTACTCGAGCACCGTGGTGCGCCGCAAACCTGCCGACGGGGGCGACTACAACGTCGTCCTGGTCGACCTGGCGGAAGGCGTGCGCCTCATGAGCCGCGTTGCCGGCGTCGCGCCCGAGCAGGTCAAG
>JANNTQ010000022.1:0-17045 GCA_031394435.1 Betaproteobacteria bacterium | reverse complement strand
GGCGCAAGACCGAGACCCTGCACACCTTCTACCGGCTCGACGATGGCTCCTACCTGGCGTTCTTCGAAGCGCCCGACATGCCCTTCGAGTTCAAGCCGCAGCACGATTACGACTTGCACATCGCGCTGGAGGTGGAGCGCGAGGTGCTGCAGCAGATGCTGGCCAGGGGCAAGGCGGCGGGCATCGAGACGCGCGGCGTCTCCGACCACGCGTTCATCCATTCGATCTACTTCCGCGATCCCAACGGCTACGTGATCGAACTCACTGCGAAGCTGCCGCAGCACGACCGCATGATGGACCCGGCGAGCAACGATGCGCGCGGCAAGCTCGACCGCTGGCAGGCGGGCAAGCGCGCCGCTGCCGGCGCGAGCGGGAAATTCAGTGCCCGAGGATCTGGCTGAGGAACAGCTTGGCGCGCTCGGTCCTGGGGGCGCCGAAAAACTCCGCCGGCGGGGCGGTCTCGACGATCTCGCCCGCGTCCATGAAGCACACGCGGTCGGCGACGGTGCGCGCGAAAGACATCTCGTGCGTCACCACCACCATGGTCATGCCCTCGCGCGCCAGCTCCACCATCACGTCGAGCACCTCCTTGATCATCTCCGGGTCGAGCGCCGAGGTCGGCTCGTCGAACAGCATGATTTTCGGCCGCATGGCGAGCGCGCGCGCGATCGCCACGCGCTGCTGCTGGCCGCCGGAGAGCTGCGCCGGGTACTTGTGCGCTTGCTCGGGGATGCGCACCCGCTCCAGCAGTTGCAGCGCCAGCGCTTCGGCTTCGCGCTGCGGCATTTTGCGCACCCAGATCGGCGCCAGCGTCAGGTTCTGCAGGGCGGTGAGATGCGGGAACAGATTGAACTGCTGGAACACCATGCCGACCTCGCTGCGGATCGTCTCGATCGCGCGCAGGTCGTCGGTGAGCTCGGTGCCGTCCACCAGCACGCGCCCCGACTGGTGCGCCTCCAGCCGGTTGATGACGCGGATCATGGTGGACTTGCCCGAGCCCGAGGGTCCGCAGACCACGATCTTCTCGCCGCGCGCGACGCGCAGGTCCACGTTCTTCAGCGCCTGGAAGGCGCCGAACCATTTGCTCACTCCCTGCAGCTCGATGATCGCTTGCTCAGGCATCGCGCAACGCTCCGATTCTGTCTGCGCCCCGGGCGCCGGGCTTCAAGTCGCGCTCGAGGTTCTGGCTGTAGCGCGACATGGTGTAGCAGAAGATGAAGTACATCAGCGAGGCGAACACGTAGGCCTCGACGCTGAACCCGGTCCAGGCCGGCTCCTGCAGCGCCACCTTGATCGAGGTGAGCAGGTCGAAAAGCCCGATGATCAGCACCAGCGAGGTGTCCTTGAAGAAGGCGATGAAGGTGTTCACCAGCGTCGGGATCGAGATGCGCAGCGCCTGCGGCAGCACCACCAGCGCAGTCTTCTTCCAGTAGGAAAGCCCGAGCGCATCCGCGGCCTCTGTCTGGCCGTACGGGATCGCCTGCAGCCCGCCGCGCACCACCTCGGCGAGGTAGGCGGCGGCAAACAGGATCATCGCGATCTGCGCGCGCAGCAGCTTGTCGATGGTCACGCCGGCGGGCAGGAACAGCGGCAGCATCACCGAGGCCATGAACAGCAGGCTGATCAGCGGCACGCCGCGGATCAGCTCGATATAGCCGACGCTGAAGCCGCTCACCACCGGCATGCGCGAGCGGCGCCCGAGCGCGAGCAGGATCGCGAGCGGGAAGGCGAAGGCGATGCCGAAAGTGGCGAGCAGCAGCGTCAGTATCAGCCCGCCCCAGCGCTCGTTCTCGACGTACCTGAGGCCGAACACTCCGCCCCACATCAGGACGCCGACCGCGACCAGCCCGGCGAGCCAGAACAGCATCAGGCGCGGGCGCCAGAAGCGCCGCAGGGCGCTCACCGCGTAGAGCGCGAGCATCACCAGGATGCTGAGCGCCGGTCGCCAGTGCTCTTCGTACGGATAGGTGCCGAACAGGATGAAGCGGTGCTTCTCGGCGATGAACGCCCAGCAGGCGCCTTCGCCTTTCGCGGCGCGGCAGGCCTTGGAATCGGGCGCGCTCCAGACCGCGTCGAGAAACGCCCAGTCGATAAACGGCGGCAGCACGCGCCACAGCAGCCATAGCGCGAGCAGGGTGAAGATGGCGTTCGGCCAGCTCGAAAACAGGTTCTGCCGCAGCCAGCTCATCGTTCAGCGCCTCGCAGCGCGATGCGTGCGTTGTACCAGTTCATGAACGTCGAGATCGTGAGGCTGATCGTCAGGTACACCAGCATGATCATGGCGATGCCCTCGATCGCCTGGCCGGTCTGGTTCATGGTGGTGTTGGCGATCGAGACCAGGTCCGGGTAGCCGATCGCCACCGCGAGCGAGGAGTTCTTGGTGAGGTTGAGGTACTGGCTGGTCATCGGTGGCACGATCACGCGCAGCGCCTGCGGCAGGATGATCAGCTGCATCGCGCGCCGGCGCGGCAGGCCGAGCGAGTCGGCGGCCTCGAACTGGCCCTGGTCCACGGCAAGCACCCCGGCGCGCACGATCTCGGCGATGAACGCCGCGGTGTAGATGGTGAGCCCGGCGAGCAGCGCGGCGAACTCGGGGCTGAGCATCGCGCCGCCGGCGAAATTGAATCCCGCGAGCGCGGGCCGGTTCCACTGCAGCGGCATGCCGGCGGCAACGAACACGGCAAGCGGCAAGCCGAGGATCAGGCCCAAGCCCACCCAGCCGCTCGCGAACTGCGCCCCGGTCGCCGCCTGGCGCCGCCGTGCCCAGGCGCTGACGCCGAGCGCGCCGGTGATGCCCAGCAGCAGCGCACCGATCGTCCACCAGTACGCGGGGTGCTCGACCGGCACCGGCACGGCGATGCCGCGGTTCGAAAGGAACACGCCCGGCAAGGGGTTCAGCGCATCGCGCGGGCCGGGCAGGTTCTCCGAGATGATCGCGTACCAGAAGAACAACTGCACCAGCAGGGGGATGTTGCGCATTACCTCCACGTAGGCGGCGGCGAGCTTGGCCACCAGCCAGTTGGAGGACAGGCGCGCGAGGCCGATCAGCGTGCCCAGCACGGTCGCCACGGCGACGCCGATAAGGGCGACGCGGAAGGTATTGGCGAGCCCGACCCAGAACGCGCGCAGGTAGCTGTCCGCGGCGCTGAAGGAAATGAACGTGGTCTCGCCGATCTCGAACCCGGCCTCGCGCGAGAGGAAGCCGAAGCCGCTCGCGATCTTGAGCGATTCGAGGTTCCGCGACGTGTTGAAGACGAGGAACCATAGCACCAGGCCGGCCGCGGCAAGCAGCCCGGCCTGGTAGAACAGACTGCGCTTCACCCTAACGCAGCGGAGGCGCGTACATCAATCCGCCCTGGTTCCACAGGGCGTTGATGCCGCGCTCGAAACCGAGCGGCTTGAGGTTTGCCTCGAAGGACTCGCCGTAGTTGCCGACCTGCTTGACGATGTTGAACGCCCAGCGGCCATCCAGCCCCAGCATCTTGCCGATGTCGCCGGTGGCGCCGACGAAGCGCTGCACCGCCGGGTCCTTGCTGCCCGCCTGCTGGTCGATGTTCTTCGAGGTGAGGCCCATCTCCTCGGCCTCGATCATGGCGAACAACGTCCACTTGACGACGTCGAACCACTTGTCGTCGCCGTGGCGCACCGCCGGCCCGAGCGGTTCCTTCGAAATCACCTCCGGCAGGATGACGTGGTCGGCCGGGGTCGGCGCGCGCGTTCCGCGCGTCGAGACCAGGCCCGAGACGTCTGTGGTGAACACGTCGCAGCGGCCGGAGAAGTAGGCGTTCAGCACCTCTGGCAGCGTCTCGATCACCACCGGCTTGAAGCTCATGCTGTTGGCGCGGAAGTAGTCCGACAGGTTGAGCTCGGTGGTGGTGCCGGGCTGCACGCACACGGTGGCGCCATTGAGCTGCTTGGCGCTCTTGATGTTGAGCTTCTTCGGCACCATGAAGCCCTGGCCGTCGTAGTAGTTGACGCCGACGAAGTTGAGGCCCAGGCTGGTGTCGCGGGTGATGGTCCAGGTGGTATTGCGGGAGAGCACATCCACCTCGCCCGACTGCAGCGCGGTGAAGCGCTGCTGCGCGGTGAGCGGCGTATAGCGAACCTTGTTCGCGTCGCCGAATACCGCCGCCGCGACCCCGCGGCACAGGTCTACGTCGATCCCCTTCCAGACGCCTTTGGAATCGGGCGCGGAGAATCCGGCGAGAGCACCTGCATTGACCCCGCACTGCACGAAACCCTTCTTCTGCACCGCCTCGAGCGTGGATTGCGCCTGCGCCGCGCCCGCGGTGAAGGCAAGCGCGATCGCGCCCGCCACTCCAGCTATGGTCCTCATGGTTCCCTCCTCCTGTTTGCGCCGCCTCGCGGCTGCTGCCGCCAGTCTATCCCCCTGAGTGGCCGGTGCTCAAGCGTTCCCGCCCGCAGGGCGGCTACAATATTCGGACTGGCCCCGCTGAGCACCCGTGCTGATCGACTTCTTCCTCAAGCTGAAGAGCCACAAGCTTCCGGTCTCGATCAAGGAGTACCTGACGCTGCTCGAAGCCATGCAAAAGGGCGTGATCGGGCCGTCGGTCAACGACTTCTACTACCTGTCGCGCATCGCGCTGGTGAAGGACGAAGCCAACTTTGACAAGTTCGACCGCGCCTTCGCCGAGTTCTGGGACGGCGTGCAAACCATCCCCGGCATCGAGGCGCAGGTTCCCCTGGAATGGCTGCTCAAGCAGGTCGAATTGACGCTGTCGGAGGAGGAAAAGAAGCAGATCGAGGCGCTGGGCGGCTGGGACAAGCTGATGGAAACCCTCAAGCAGCGGCTCGAGGAGCAGAAGGGCCGCCACCAGGGCGGCTCGAAGTGGATCGGCACCGGCGGCACCTCGCCGTTCGGCGCCTACGGCTACAACCCGGAAGGCATCCGCATCGGCCAGGACAAATCGCGCAACCGCAGTGCGGTCAAGGTATGGGACCAGCGCGAGTACCGGAACCTGGACGACTCGGTCGAGCTCGGCACGAGAAACATCAAGGTGGCCCTGCGGCGCCTGCGGCGCTTTGCGCGCGAAGGTGCGCCGGAAGAGTTCGACCTGGACACGACGATCAACCAGACGGCGCGCAAGGCCTACCTCGACATCCACATGCGGCCCGAGCGCCACAACACGGTCAAGGTGCTGATGTTCATGGACATCGGCGGCACGATGGACGACCACATCAAGCTGGCCGAGGAATTGTTCTCGGCCTCGAAGTCCGAGTTCAAGCATCTGGAGTTCTACTACTTCCACAACTGCCTGTACGACTTCGTGTGGAAGGACAACCGGCGGCGGCATTCCGAGCGCACGCGCACCTGGGACATCCTGCACAAATACGGCCACGACTACAAAGTGGTGTTCGTCGGCGACGCCACCATGAGCCCCTACGAAATATTGCAGCCGGGGGGCAGCATCGAGTACTTCAACGAGGAGCCCGGCGCGGTGTGGGTGAAGCGCGTGGCCGAGGTGTACGCCAAGTGCATCTGGCTCAACCCCGAGCCGGAGGAGATCTGGGGCTACCGCCAGTCGATCCAGATCATGAAGGAGCTGGTGAACAACCGCATGTACCCGACTACCCTCGAAGGGCTGGGGCGGGCGATGCGCGCGCTGGCGAAGTAGCGTGGCTGGCCGGGTCAGCCGCCTGGTGCTCAACCTGCGGCGCAACCTGCCGCCCGACCCGGCGCGCGCCACCCGCTTCGAACGCCTGCTGCGGCGCATCGCGCGCCCCGCCGGTTGGCTCGGCGCCGACCTCAGCCTGCTCGCCACGCTCTACGGCACCGACAAGTACGGCGAGCACGACTACACGCCGGTCTACCAGGAGCTGATGCGTCCCTGGCGTGGCAAGGCGGTGCGCCTGCTCGAGATCGGCGTCGGCGGCTATGCCGGCGTCGCCGGCGGGGAATCCCTGCGCATGTGGGAGAGCTATTTCAGGCGCGGCCGCATCTTCGGCATCGACGTGTACGACAAGACTGCCCTCTCGGGCGGCCGCGTGCGGGTGTTCCAGTGCTCCCAGGTGGATACGCAGCGCCTCACTGCTCTGGCACAGGAGGTCGGGCCGTTCGACTTCATCATCGATGACGGCAGCCACCTCAACGCGCACCAGATCGAGACCTTCGGCATCCTCTGGCCACGCCTCAGGGACGGCGGCGCCTACATCGTCGAGGACGTGCAGACATCCTATTGGCCCGCCTACGGCGGCGGGCCGCTCGGCGCGCCCGGCTACGCGCGCTCCTGCATGCAGCGGTTCAAGGACCTGGCCGACAGCGTCAACCTGGCGGAATTCCTGCAGCCTGCGCCGCCCGGGCTCGATGCGGGCATCGCCAGCATCGCGTTCCACCACAACCTGATCGTGGTGCGCAAGGACCTGTCGGCGCGGTTCTCCAACATGCCCGTCGACAACTCGGAGGCGCGCCGCAAGCTGATGCAGCCGGATTCCGTCCAGGCCTAGCGCCGGCGGATCAGGCCGATGGCGCTGGTGACGCGGTAGCTGTCTTCCGCCGGGTCGGGGTAGCCGGACAGCAGTTGCAGGTAGTCGCGGTACCACTGTGCGTGGTCGCGGTAGTAGGCCGCCTCCCAGGCGACGAGTTCGAGGTAGTCCGGGCGCTGCAGCAGGTCAGCCAGGTCGTAGCGCCGGCCGCCCAGCGTGCGCCACACCGGCGCACGACGCTCGGGATTCGCGTCGCCTTTGGGGAACGCAAATGCCTGCGTCTTCGGTCCGAGGTGCAGGTGCAGGTCCCTGCCGAGCACCTCCTCGGCCGCCTGGATCACACCGGTGGCGCCGTGGAACAGGCAGTCGTCCAGCACTACAGCGCCGCCGTCGACCAGCCGCGGCACCAGGTACTGCAGCGCGGTCCTGGTGCTGCCGTAGACGTCGGCGTCGAGATGCGCGAGGCAGAATTGCGCCGCCGGCGGCATCTGGCCGAGGGTGTCGTCGAACCATCCGGCGCGCACCTCGACCAGCGCGTCCAAGCCCAGCGCGGCGCGCTGCCGCAGCACCGACTGCAGGTCGCTCGCCATCATGCCGCGCTCGAACGGTCCGTCCAGCAAGGCGTCGGTTTGCGGCAGGCCCTGGAAGCTGTCGAGCATGAAGACGCGCTTGGCGAGGCCCAGCTCGCGGATGCACAGCGCGAGGAAGAAGCTCAGGCCGCCACGGAAACCGCCGAATTCGATGCAGTCGCCGGGCAGGCGCCGCACCTCGAGCAGCCGGTCGAAGATCGAGCGCACCTGCGCCTTCATCAACAGGGTGTGCGGCTGCACCAGCGCGTAGTTGCGCTCGAAAACCGCCTCGAGGTCCACGCTCAACCGGCGGCTGCGGCGCGCGCGCCCAGCGCCAGGCGCTCGAACTCCACCGCGTCCAGCGGCGCGCTGTAGTGGTGGCCCTGCCACTCGACGCAGCCGACCGCTAGCAGGCGGCGCAACTGCGCCTCGCTTTCCACCCCCTCGGCGGCCACCTGCAACCCCAGGCCGTGCGCCATCGCCGTGATGGTTTCCACGATCATCGAGTCGTCGCTGCTGGTTTCCAGCTCGCGCAGGAAGCCGCGGTCGATCTTCAGCTTGTCGATCGGCAGTCGCCGCAGGTAGGCGAGACTCGAATAGCCTGTGCCGAAATCATCGATCGCCAGGCGCACGCCCAGCTCGCCGATGCGCTTGAGCGTCTCGATGTTCTCCTGCAGGTGCGCCATCAGCACGCGCTCGGTGACTTCCAGCTCGAGGCGCGCGCCTGGCACGCCGTGGGCGGCGAGCGCGTCGCGCAGGCGCGCCACGTAGGCCTCGCCCTGCGCCAGCTCCAGGGCCGAGACGTTGAGCGCGAACCAGGGCTGCCCGGGTAGCGTGCGCTGCCAGGCGCCGATCTGCGACAGCGCGCGCTCCAGGGTCCATTCGCCGATGCCGCGGATCAGGCCGCTCTCCTCCGCCGCCGGGATGAAGGAATCCGGCAACAGCAGCCCGCGCGCCGGGTGCTGCCAGCGCACCAGCGCCTCGGCGCCGACGATGGCGCCGTGCCGCAGCACCGGCTGCCATTGCAGCAGCAGCTCGCCGCGTGCCAGCGCGCCGCGCAGGTCGCTCTCCAGCGTCAGGCGCTCCACCGCGCGCGCGTTGAGTTCGGGCGAGAAGAAGCGAAAAGCGCCGCGTCCGCTGTCCTTGGCGTGGTACATGGCGGTGTCGGCGCTCTTCAGCAGCCCGCTGAAGTCGCGCCCGTCGAGCGGATAGATGCCGATGCCGATCGAGGCCGTGACGTTGAGCATGCGGCCTTCGACGCTAAACGGCCGTTGCAGGATGCCCTGGATGCGCTGCGCCACCAGCGCCGCCTCCTGCGCGCTCTTCAAACCGTCGCGTAACAGCACGAATTCGTCGCCGCCGAGCCGCGCCAGCGTGTCCTCGCGCCGCAGCGTGTTCTGCAGACGCTCCGCAACTGCGCCCAGCAGTGCGTCGCCCGCCTGGTGGCCGAGCGAGTCGTTCACCAGCTTGAAGCGGTCCAGGTCGAGCAGCAGCACCGCCAGCTGGCCGCGGCTGCGCGCGGCAGCCAGGATCGCCTGCCCGGCGCGGTCGGCGAGCAGCGCGCGGTTGGGCAGCCCGGTGAGCGCATCGCGCGTGGCGAGGACCTGGACGCGCTCCTCGGCCTGCTTGCGCGCCGTGATGTCGGCGCCGGTGCCGCGGTAGCCGGTGAGCCGCCCCTGCGCCTCGCGCACCGGCAGGCCGCTCACCTGCTGCCAGATCACCTTGCCGGACTTGGTGATGGAACGGTGCAGTAGATCGCGGAACGGTGCGCCCGTGCGCGCATTGCGCTCGAACCAATCGTCCAGCGCGCGCGCCTCGCCCAGCGGCATGAACTCGCGTGGCGTGCGCCCGATCAGGTCGGCGCGCGTGTAGCCGAGCACCGCCTCGACGCGCGCCGACAGGTAGGTGTAGCGCCACTGCGCGTCGGTCTCCCACACGTATTCGCCGGAAGCCTCGACCACGTCGCGGAAGCGCTGCTCGCGCTCGGCCAGCGCCTCCTCCGCGCGCTTGCGCGCAGTGACGTCGATGTTGATGCCGGTCATGCGCAGCGCGCGCCCGGTCGCGTCGCGCTCCGACACCTTGCCGCGCGACAGCAGCCATTTCCACTCGCCCTGCGCAGTCTGGTAGCGGTGTTCCTCGGCGTAGTCCTCGCGCTCGCCCCTGACCGCTTCCATCGACAGCTGTTTGGCGCGCGGCAGGTCCTGCTCATGCACGCCCCGCATCAGCGCCTCGACGGTGGTGGCGGTCGGCGCGCGCGGCTGGCCGACGAATTCCGCCCAACCCTCGCTCAGGTAGACCTTGCCGGTGCTCAGGTCGGTGTCCCACAGGCAGGCGTTAGAGCCCTCGAGCGCCAGTTCGAGCCGCTCCTTGGCCGCCGCCAGTTCACGTTCGCCGCGGCGGCGCTCGGTGACGTCGCGCCCCACGCCGCGGTAGCCGAGGAAGTTGCCGGCGGAGTCGCGGCGCTGCGCGCCTGACACCAGGTGGAACTGCCGGGCGCCGGCGCTGTCGCTGCGCGCCAGCTCCAAGTCGAAGAACGGCACACGCAGGCGCAGCTTCTCCAGCAACTCGGTAAACGCAGCGCCATCGAGCTCGACCTCCGGCAACTCCCAAAGCCGCCGGCCGAACGCGAGGCCCGAACCGAAAAATTCCTGAACGACGGACCCACCGGCGAGCCAGGTGATGCGGTGCTCGGTGTCGGTCTCCCAGAACCAGTCGGCCGACAGCGCGGTAAGGTTGCGGAAGCGCTCTTCGCTGGCGCGCAGGGCGCGCGCGGCGCGCCGGACGCGCGCGCGCGCGTGCATCCACGCTGCGAACACGATTCCCGCCGCCGTCACCAGCAGCAGGGCTTCGATCAGCGCGTTCCAGTCCATACCGGGCGCCTAGCTGCCGATCTCGCGCGCCGGCGGCGCCACCTTGAGCACCTCGTCCACCGTGGTGAGCCCCAGGCCGATCTTCATCGCGCCGCTGACACGCAGCGGCTTCATGCCTTCCTTCAGCGCCTGGTCGCGCACTTTCGCCATCTCGGCGCCGGCCGCGATCAGCTGCTTGACCGCCGGCGTGTGCACCATCGTCTCGTAGATGCCGATGCGGCCCATGAAGCCGGTCATGCGGCACTCCAGGCAGCCGACCGGTTTGTACACCTGCCCCGGCCGGGTCGACTTGAACGGCGCCACCAGCGCGTCCCACGCGGCCTGGTCCTCGGCGCGATTGAGTTCCGTCGGCTGTTTGCAGTGCGGGCACAGCGTGCGCAGCAGGCGCTGCGCCATCACGCCGTTGAAGGTGGCGTTGAGCAGGTAGGGCGCGATGCCCAGCTCCAGCAGCCGCGTCACCGCGCTGGGTGCGTCATTGGTGTGCAGCGTCGAGAGCACCAGGTGGCCGGTGAGCGCCGCCTGCACCGCCATGTGCGCGGTCTCCAGATCACGGATCTCGCCCACCATGATGATGTCTGGGTCCTGGCGCATGAGCGCGCGTACGCCCTCGGCAAAGCCCAGGTCGATCGCCTGGTGCACCTGCATCTGGTTGAATGCCGGTTCGACCATCTCGATCGGGTCCTCGATGGTGCAGACGTTGACCTCCGGCGTGGCGAGGCTCTTTAGCGTCGAATACAGCGTGGTGGTTTTGCCCGAGCCGGTCGGCCCGGTGACCAGCACGATGCCGTTCGGCCGCCCGGTCATCTCCTTCCAGCGCTGGTGGTCATGGTCCGAAAGACCCAGCTCGCGGAAGTCGCGCACCAGCACCTCGGGATCGAAGATGCGCATCACCAGCTTCTCGCCGAAGGCGGTGGGCAGGGTCGACAGGCGCAACTCCACCTCGTCGCCGTTCGCCATGCGCGTCTTGATGCGGCCGTCCTGCGGGCGGCGCTTCTCCACCACGTCCATGCGGCCGAGGATCTTGATGCGGCTGGTCATCGCGGCGAGCACCGAAGCGGGGATCTGGTACACCTGGTGCAGCACGCCGTCGATGCGGAACCGCACCAGGCCGACTTCGCGCCGCGGCTCGACGTGGATGTCGCTCGCGCGCTGCTCGAAGGCGTACTGCCACAGCCAGTCCACCACCTTGACGATGTGCGCGTCGTTGGCGTCGAGCGCCTTGTTGGCGCTGCCCAGCTCGACCAGCTGCTCGAGGTTCGACAGCCCGGAGCTGCCGCCGCCGGCGCGGTTGGCGCGCTTGATCGACTTGGCGAGATTGTAGAACTCGACCTGGCAGCGCTCGATGGCCACCGGGTTGGCGATCACGCGGCGCACCTCGCGCCGCGCCATGCGCCCGATCTCCGGTTCCCATTCGCGCACGTAAGGCTCGGCCGTGGCGACCACCACCTCCTTCGGCGTGAGGCTCACCGGCAGAATGCGGAAGCGCGACGCGTAGGCGCTCGACATCACTTCGGTCACCACCGAGAAGTTGATCTTCAGCGGGTCGATGTGCAGGTATTCCATGTCGAGGTGCTGCGCCAGCCACTCGGCGAGCGCATCGAGGGTCAGCGGCTTGTGCGGCGCGCGCAGGTCCTTCCAGTTCTCGCCCGCCACCAGCGTCAGCGGGTGCTGCGCGCCGCGCCAGTAGCGGCGCTCCTTCTTTAATTGCTCGGCCGGTGCGCGCGCGACGGCGCCGTCCTCGACCAGCCAGTCGAGCATCTCGGCGAGCGTCAAACGGTGTTCGGTTTCTGGCTTGGCGGCGGCCTGGGCCATGGGCGCGGACACTATACCGCTAGAATGCGGCATGGCCCAAAGCAAGGCGCTGGCGCAGGACGTCAGGTTGCGCGAAGTCTGGGCGTGGAGCATGTACGACTTCGCCAATTCGGGCTACACGACGGTGGTCATCACCGCCGTGTTCAGCGCCTACTTCGTCGGCGCAGTGGCGGGCAAGGCGCCTTGGGCCACCTTCGCCTGGACCGCAGCGCTGTCGGCCTCCTATCTGCTGGTCCTGCTCAGCGCGCCGCTGATCGGCGCCTGGGCCGACGCGCATGCGGCGAAAAAACGGCTGCTGCTGTTGGCGACCATCGGCTGCGTGGTTTTCACAGCCCTGCTTTCTCTCACCGGACCGGGCGCGGTCGTTCTGGCCATGGTTCTCATCGTCGCCTCCAATTTCTTTTTCTCCACCGGCGAGAACCTGATCGCTGCCTTTCTCACGGAGATCGCCGACTCGAAGGCGATGGGCCGCGTTTCGGGCTGGGGCTGGGCGTTCGGCTACCTCGGCGGGCTGGTGTCCCTGGGCGTCAGTCTTTACTACATCACGGTCTCCCAGAATGCCGGCCAGACGGCCGACCAGTTCATCCCGGTGACGATGCTGATCACGGCGGCCGTTTTCGCCGTCTGCGCGACGCCGACCTTCATCTTCCTGCAAGAACGCGCCCGGCCGTACCGCCAACTCGCTGATCCCTGGCAGCGCGTCCTGCAGACCCTGCGCCAGGCCGCGCACTACCGCGACCTTCGGCAATTCCTCGTCTGCATCCTGTTCTACCAGGCCGGCATCATGGCGGTGATCGCGCTCGCCGCGATCTACGCGCAGGAGGCGATGAAGTTCACCACCCAGCAGACCATCGTGCTGATCCTGGTCGTCAAGGTCAGCGCCGCGCTGGGCGCCTTCGGCTTCGGCTACCTGCAGGACGCCATCGGCCACGTACGGGCGATGCGGCTGGTGCTCGCGGGCTGGATCGTGATGATCGCCCTCGCCTATCTCGCCGAGAGCGTGGCGCTGTTCTGGGTGGCCGCCAACCTCGCCGGCCTGTGCATGGGCGCGGCGCAGGCCGCCGGCCGCGCCATCGTCGGCTATCTCTCGCCGCCCGCCCGCACCGGCGAATTCTTCGGCCTGTGGGGTCTCGCGGTGAAGACCGCCTCCATCTTCGGTCCGCTCACCTACGGCGCGGTCACCTGGATCTTCGAGGGCAACCACCGCCTCGGCATCCTCGCCGTGGGCGCCTATTTCGTCGTCGGCCTTGTGCTGCTCGCGGGATTGGATGTCGAGCGCGGCCGGCGCGCGGCGATCGAGGCCTGAGCCGCCTACTCGAGTACCGCCTCCAGCGTGATCTTGGCGTTCAGCAGGCGCGAGATCGGGCATCCGGTCCTGGCGTTGTTGGCGGCTTTGTCGAACGCCGCGCGGTCCGCGCCCGGCACCTTGGCCTTGACCGCGAGATGCACCGCAGTGATGGTCATTCCGGCTTCCGTCTTCTCCAAGGTGACCGTGGCCGTGGTCGCAATGCGCTCGGCCTTGAGATTCGCCTGGCCAAGCTCCCCGGACAGTGCCATCGAGAAGCAAGCCGCGTGGGCCGCGGCAATCAGTTCTTCGGGGTCGGTCTTGCCGCCGGACTCGAATCGGCTGGCGAAGGTGTAGGGCGCGGCCGAGAGCCGGCCGCTGCCAGTGGATACCTGGCCGTTGCCGTCCTTGAGACCGCCTTGCCAGACTGCGGAACCGGTGCGTTGCATGTGTCCCCCGTGATTTAATCGATTCGACTACGCTATTATCCGCGCTCGCCATGGACCGAGGCAAAGGAACAGCACCATGACCATCAATGTCGGGGACCGCGTGCCGGATGGCAAACTTCTCGAATCCACCGAATTCGACTCGGCAACCCATTGCGCGATGGCCCCCAAGCCGGTCGAAGTCGCCGCGGCCGTCAAGGGCAAGAAGATCGCCGTCTTCGGTTTGCCGGGCGCCTACACCCCGACCTGCTCTGCGAAGCACCTGCCCGGCTACCTGGCCAACTACGACAGACTCAAGGGGCAGAAGGTGGACGAGATTTGGTGCGTTGCCGTGAACGACGCCTATGTGATGGCGCATTGGGGCCGCGAGCAGAATGCTCTTGGAAAGATCCGTTTTCTCGGCGACGGCAGCGCGTTGTGGACCAAGGCGCTGGGCCTGGAAAACGATCGCACCGCTGCGGGCATGGGCATGCGCATGCGGCGCTTCTCGATGCTGCTGGAGGACGGCGTCGCCAGGCAGGTCAACGTCGAGGAGATGGGCAAGTTCGAGGTCTCCGATGCCGAGACCATGCTACGGAAGATGGGCTGAGACGATGAAGACGCTCGTTGCCGGGTTTGGCGCACTGCTGATCTCGGCGTCTTTTGGCCTGCAGGCGCAGGCCGGCAAGCAAGTCGACTGCAGCAAAGCATCCGATCCCAAGGCCTGCGAGGAGCGCCAGCTCCTGCGCGCGGAGCGCGAACGCAAGCAGCGCGACATGCACAGGAACGCGGCGGAAGTCTGCAAGACGCGCCCCTCGGCCGAGCAACGCGAGTGCATGCGCATGCAGATGTGCCAGCAGGCGAAGGACCCGGCGCGCTGCGAAGACAATGCCAGGATGAACGCCGAGCGCCGCGACAAGGTCTTGCAAGCCTGCAAGGGCAAGCAGGGCCCGGTGCTGCAGCAGTGCATGCGCGAGGAGTACAAGAAGCTCCCGCCGCTGAAATAGCGTCGCCCCGCGTCGCGTGCTGAACCTTCGCGCGCAACGCCGCTCCAACGGCATTACCCCATGAGACGCCTGCTCACAATAATCCTGCTGTGCTGCGCCGTGCCCGGGTTGGCTGCGTCGCCGCCCGAAAAGCTGGGCACCATCGAGGGCGTCACGGAATACCGACTGGCCAACGGCCTGCGCCTGCTCACGGTGCCCGACCCGAGCACCGACACCGTCACCGTGCACATCACCTACCTGGTCGGCTCGCGGCACGAGGGCTACGGCGAGAAAGGCATGGCGCACCTGCTCGAGCACATGCTGTTCAAGGGCACTGCGCGCATGCCAGGCATCAAGGAGGAGCTCACGCGGCGCGGCGCGCGCTACAACGGCAGCACCTCCTGGGACCGCACCAACTACTTCGAGACCCTGTCGGCCACCGATGAGAACCTCGACTGGGCGCTCGGCATGGAGGCCGACCGCATGGTGAACTCGCGGGTGCGCAAGGAGGACCTGGACAGCGAGATGACGGTGGTGCGCAACGAGTTCGAGATGGGCGAGAACCGCGCCGGCAGCGTGCTGTTCGAGCGCACCATGCAGCTCGCCTTTCCGTGGCACAACTACGGCCGCGCGATCATCGGCGCGCGCTCCGACATCGAGTCGGTGCCGATCGGCAACCTGCAGGCCTTCTACCGCAGCTATTACCGGCCGGACAACGCCCTGCTGGTGATCGGCGGCCGCTTCGACGAACGCCGGGCGCTGGCCATGGTGGCGCGGCATTTCGGCCCGATCCCGCGCCCGGCGGGGGCGCTGCCGGCGCATTACACCGGCGAGCCGACGCAGGACGGAGAACGCTCGGTGACGCTGCGGCGCGCGGGCGACACGCAGATGGTGTCCGCGCTCTACCGCGTGCCCGCGGGCAGCCATCCGGACTACCCGGCGGTCGACGTGCTGGTCGCGGCGCTGCGCGTCGCACCGACAGGCCGCCTGCACCAGGCGCTGGTGCAGAAAGGCCTCGCCAGTTCCGTATGGGGCTGGGAGCGCGCCATGCACGACCCGGGCTTCGTGAATTTCGGCGCCGAACTCGGCAAGGAAGCCTCGCTCGAGGCTGCGCGCGAGGCGCTGCTGGGCGTGCTCGAAGGCCTCGGCCGCGAGCCATTGCGCGCCGAAGAGGTGGAACGCGCCCGGCTGCAGCTGCTGAACGAGATGGAGAAAGCGCAACTCGACGGGCGTTCCTACCTGAGCGCTCTCGGCGAGTTCCATGCGATCGGCGACTGGCGCCTGTTTTTCCTTTACCGCGACCGTCTGCTGTCACTCACCCTGCAGGACGTGAACCGCGTGGCGGCAGCCTATCTCAGGCCCGCCAACCGCGTGCTCGGCTTGTTCGTGCCCACCAGCGCGCCCGAGCGGGCCGAGATCCCGCCGACCCCGGACCTGCAGCAAGGGCTCGCCGGCTACCGTGGCCGCGATACGCTGGACGCTGGCGAGGCTTTCGACCCGTCGCCGCGCAACATCGAGGCACGCGTGCAGCGCCGCACGCTCGCCAACGGCATCCAGTTGGCGCTGCTGCCCAAGCGCACGCGTGGTGCGACGGTGGTGGCGCAACTGCAGCTGTACTGGGGCGACGAGGCGAGCAAGGCAGGCCGCAGCGCCGCTTGCTCGCTCGCCGGCGGCATGCTGATGCGCGGCACGCTACGGCACTCGCGCGCCGAACTGCGCGACGCGTTCGAGAAACTCAAGGCCACCGTGTCGGTGAACGCCGACGGCGCCAGCGTGCGCACACAGCGCGAGTATCTCGGCGACGCGCTGCGCCTGGTGGCGGAAGTGCTGCGCGAACCCGGCTTCCCGCCGGCCGAGTTCGAGGAACTCAAGCGCAGCGCGCTCACCGGTGTGGAGTCACGGCGCAGCGATCCGGCGGCGATCGCCGAGGAGCAGCTCGCGCGCCATTTGCAACCCTACCCCCGCGGCCACTGGCTCTACACGCAGTCGCTGGACGAGCGCGTCGGGGACCTGAAAAGCGTCACGCTCGTGCAGGCGCGCGCCTGCTACCGGGACCTGGTGGGTGCCACCGGCGCGCATTTCGTGGCGGTGGGCGACTTCGATGCTGCGCAGCTTGCCGGCCTGGTGCAGGAACTGTTCGGCGATTGGGAAAACCCGGCGCCCTACGCGCGCATCGCCAGTCGCTTTTTCGACCAGCCGGCGCTCGAGCGCGAGCTGCGCACGCCGGACAAGGCCAACGCGGTGCTGCGCGCCGGGCTCAACTTGCCGATGCGCGACGACCATGCCGATTTCCCGGCGATGATCCTCGGCGGCTACCTGCTGGGCGGCTCCTCGACCGGACGCCTGCCGGCGCGCATCCGCGAGAAAGACGGCCTGTCCTACAGCGCTTCGGCGGGCTTCAGCGCCAGCCCGCTCGACGCGCTGGCCGGCTTTGGCGCCTCGGTCATCTTCGCGCCGCAGAACAAGTCGCGTGTCGAGCGCGCCCTGCGCGAAGAAATTGTCCGCGCGCGCGAGGAAGGATTCGCCGCGGCTGAGCTCGAGGCGGCGAAGACAGGCCTGCTCGAGGCGCGCCGCCTCGCCCGCACCCAGGACGGCGCCCTCGCCTCGCGCCTGGGCAACTACCTGTTCGCGGGACGCAGCTTCGCCTGGGACGA
>JANNTQ010000287.1:0-5374 GCA_031394435.1 Betaproteobacteria bacterium | reverse complement strand
TCAAGGGCCGGGAAAGCGCCCCGCCGATGCAGGTCACCGGGATGCACCGCGTGGCCGAGAAAAACATCGAGAACCTGAACGCGGCGCAGATCAAGAACCTGATGCGCAAGGGCATCCTGCCGCGCATCTACATGCACCTGCTGTCGCTGGAGAACTTCGGCCGGCTGCTCGAGCGCAAGGCGGCGCGGCAGGCAAGCCCCTAGCGCTCCCGCCCCGCCTCGGCGGCGACTTTCTGCACCGGGGACAGCAGATACTCGAGCATGGTGCGCTCGGCGAGCCGTATCTCCGCCGAGAGCTGCATTCCGGCAAGGAGTTGATGCGCGGATTCGCCGGCGCGCAGCTGTTGCGACGCGAGCTCGACAAGGGCGCGGTAGGCATAGGCTGCGGCGGGCTTCCCTGCCTCCGCGCGGTCGGTCGAGTCGGCGGAGATGCGCAGCACCCGTCCGTCGAGCATGCCGTAGCGCTGAAATGGATAGCTCGCGAACTTGACCTTCGCCGGCTGGCCGGCGCGCACGAATCCCGCATCCTGGTTCTGCAGCCACACCTCTGCGACGAGCGGTTCGCCCTCGGGAACCAGCGTCATCAGCACCGCGCCGGGCGCAAGGACCGTGCCCGCCGTATGCGTGGCCAGGTCCTTCACCACGCCGTCGGCCGGAGCGCGCAACTCCGCCAGGCTCTGCCGGTGGCGCAGCTTCTCCAGCTCCTGCGCCGAGCGCGAGCGCTCGCGCCCGGCTTCGATGCGCTCGGTGCGCAGCTGCGCCCGGTAATTCGCGGTGAGCTGGCCCAGCCGCCGCTCGGCTTGCTCAATGGTGGCACGGGCGCTTTCGACGCGATGCTCCTGTGCGCGCAGATCCTGTTCGGCCTCGAGGCGCTCGCGGCTGCGCTGGCGCGACATCAGCTTCCCGGCGAATCCCTCGCTCGCCAGGCGTTCGAAGGCGCGTTCCTGCTCGATCAGCACCGGCAGGACTCCCGCGAGCTTGCCGCGCGTCTCCTCTGCGGCGCTCATATCCCGCTGCGCACGCGAGATGACCGCGCGCTCCTCGGCAAGGCTGTTCTGGTAGGCCTGCGCGCGCGCGTCGCGCTGCGCTTCGACCTGCGTATAGAGTTCCAGCCGGTCCTCCGGAAGCGGCGGGAGCCTTGTACCGGCGAGTTCGGCATCGACGCGGCGCAGCTGCAACTGGCGCAGCGCCAGCTCGGTCTCGAGGTTGGCGATGTCGGCCTGGGCGGCGCGGACGTCCATGCGTCCGAGCACCTGGCCGGCGCGCACCCGCTCCCCCTCGGCCACCAGGATTTCGCGCAGCACCCCGCCCTCGGCCGGCTGGACGATTCTCAGCTGCGAGCGCGGCACCAGCCGCCCATCGGCTACCGCGACCACGTCCAGGCGCGCGAGCGTGATCCAGGCGCCAAGCGCCGCAATGAGGGCCACGACCGTCCAGAGGACCAGTCTGGGCAGCGGCGATGCCGCATCGCCGTCGAACACCGCCACCGCGGGCAGCAGCTCAGACGGCGTGGCGGGCAGCGCGCTGCGGGGTCGAGTTGGCAAGTTCATGGAATAGGCCCGGCCGGTTCGGCTCCAGCCGCGCGGTCACGTCGATCGCGAGGCTCTCGGGCACCTGGTGGGAGATGAAAAGTATGGTGACCTTGCCCCTTAGCCGGCTGATGGTGCGTCCGAGCGCTTCGGCGGTTTCGCGATCCAGGCTGGCTGTCGCCTCGTCGAACACCAGCACGCGCGGCCGCCGCAGCAGGGCGCGGGCAATGGCAATGCGCTGCTTCTGTCCGCCCGACAGGCCGGCGCCCCGCTCGCCGATGGTCGTCTGATAGCCCTGCGGCAGGCCTTCGATGAAGTCGTGAATCTCGGCGAGACGGCAGGCTTCCACGATCTCGCCGAAGCTGGCGTGCGGTTGCGCGAGGACGAGATTGTCGTAGACCGTTCCCGAAAACAGGTTCGTCTCCTGCGGCACCACGCCGAACTGAAGGCGCAGCTCGTTGGCGCTGAGGTGCCGCGTGTCGTGCCCGTCCACCTTGACGCTGCCGCCCGTCGGAAAGTAGAAGCCGAGCAACAGGCGCGCCAGCGTGCTCTTGCCGCTGCCCGATGGTCCGAGCAGCGCCGCGCACGCGCCCGGCTCGATGCGCAGGCTGAAGTTCTCGAACACGGGGGCCTGGTCGCCCGAGTAGCGGAAGGAAAGGTTCTCGACCTCGATGCTTCCCGCGGCCTCGTGGGCGTGGCCTGGACGCACCGCCCAGGGCTCGGGCGGCGCGTCCATCAGGTCGCCGAGGCGCTGCACGGCGATCGCGGCCTGCTGGAACTCCTGCCACAGGGAAGCCAGCCTCAGCGCCGGCTGCGCCAGCCGCGACGCGAACATCTGGAAGGCCACCAGCATGCCGATGGTGAAGCCCTCCGAGGTCATCACCAGCCACGCGCCCGCCGCGAGGATCGCCACCACGAGCGCCTGCTCCAGCGCGGACGCTGCCACCGAATACGCGTTGGACAGATGGCGCGTGGCAAAGCTCGCCCGCAGGTATTCCGCAAGGTTGCGGCCGTAGCGCGCCGCGAGCTGCGGCTCCATCTGCAGCGCCTTTACCGTGTCCATGGCCGAGACGTACTCGGTGAGAAACGCCTGGTTGCGCGCTCCGGCCAGGAACTGCCGGTTGATGCGCCGGCGCAGGACCGGCGTCACTGCAAACGACAATGCCGCGAGGACTGCGATCGCGCCTAGCGCGACGAGCGTCAGAGGAACGCTGTACCAGAACATGATGCCGGCGAACACCAGGATGAACGGCACGTCGAGCAACGCGGCGGCCGCGGCGCCGGTCAGGAACTCGCGCACCGTCTCGACCCCGTGCAGGCGCGCAACCAGCGTGCCGGTGGGCCGCTGCTCGAAATACCGCGGGGGCAGCCGGAGCAGATGCTCGAACACCCGCATGCCGAGGACCGCGTCGATCCGGTTCCCGGCATGCAGCAGCAGATACTGGCGTGCGTAGCTCAGGGCCGCGTTGAAGACAAGAAAGATCGCCAGCGCCGCCACGATCACGAGGAGCGTGCTCTGCGCATGATGCACGATCACCTTGTCGATCACGACCTGGGTGCAAAGCGGCGTGGCGAGCGCAATCAGCTGCATCACGAGCGACGCAACCAGGACGTCGCGCCAGGCCGCGCGGTGCCGCATCAGCTCCGGCACGAACCAGGCGAGGCCGAAGCGGCGCGCGGCAAGCGCGCTATCGGCCCTTTCCAACGTTTCGTCGCGCGCCGCAACGAGCAGCATCTCGGCGTCGTAGCTGCCGCAGAATTCCGCGTGCCCGATGCTGCGCGGAGCCGCGTCGCGCTGCGCAAGAAGTACCGCGCCGGAGTCCGCGCCCAGGACGAGCGCGAGACGGGCACCGCCGTCGGGTACGACGCGGAACGCGAGCAGCGGCGCATCCGCAAGCACCAGCTCGCGTGGCGGACGGCGCCACGGCGTCAGTTGCAGGCCGAGCGCGCTGGCGGCCTGCGCGATCGTAGCCAGGCTCGCCGGCGGCGGAAATTGCTGGAGAAACAGCCTCGAATCGAACGGGATGCGCAACAGCCCGCACAGGCTCGCGAACGCCCATGCCAGATCCGCCGAATCGATCGCCGTGTGCGTCTGCACCGAGGCGCCTCCCTCCTCCCAGGAACGAGCAGGATGCGCCCCCGCCAAGGGAGCGTCAACGATCTGGACAGGCGGATAACTTGCTAGCGGACGCCGCTGTACTTCGGCACGCGCTCGCCGAGGTAGCCATACCCTATTCCGGCGATCTTCTCATCGCGCAGGACCACCGGCGTCAATTCATCGTCGGTGACCTTGTCGTCGCGCTGACGCAAATCGGTGTAGTAGAACAGAACGTGATAGCTGGCTCCGTCCGGCCCGCTGATGCGCTCCTCGCGCATCGGGTTGCTCACCCGCAGGTGCTGCAAGCGCCCGAAAACGATGTCGCCGAGCCTGCCGCCCGCGGCGCCGTTGCCCATCACCTTCTCGATGTCAAAGCGCGTCATGCCCACGGAGAGTTGGGCGATGTTTTTCTTGTTGTCTTCGCGCAGCCGTTCGACGCTGTCGATAAAAAGGTTGGCGCAACCGGCGGTAAGAACGACCGAGCACACCAGAAGGTGTCGAAGTGTCATGTCAGGTCCTTTTCGCGAGTGGGCCGGGTTGGATTCGAACCAACGACCAAGGGATTATGAGTCCCCTGCTCTGACCGACTGAGCTACCGGCCCCGCGCGAGCAGTTTACTTGATGCTTAGGCGCTTCCAGCCGCGAGAGCTGTAGCTGGTATCTCAGTCGTAGTGAAATCGGCACTGCGCGATAAAGACGGTGTTGCCCTCGACCCGGTAGACAAGGCGATGCTCGCCGGTGATTCTCCGCGACCAGTAACCGGACCTCTCGCCTAGGCGGCTTTGCGCCGGCGCCGGGCAATCTCCGTCTCGATCTCGGCGTGGGCGGATCTCAACCGCCGCACGTTGGCCTTGGAGCCGATCAAGTGCGCTGTCTCTCGATGCGAGCGCACGAACTGGCGCAGGGCATCCTCAGCCAGTTCGGATACGTCCTGATCTGATTTAGCGGCGATCTTCCCCAGCTCGCGGAGCAGGGTAGCGCGCACCCGGAGGTTGGAGCTCATGGTGTTTTGTCCGGGCTACCCTTCCTGGTCTAGGAAGCTCTTCAGCCTCTCGGAGCGCGAGGGATGCCGCAGCTTCCTCAGCGCCTTGGCCTCGATCTGGCGTATGCGCTCGCGCGTGACGTCGAACTGCTTGCCGACTTCCTCCAGCGTGTGGTCGGTCGACATCTCGATGCCGAAGCGCATGCGAAGCACTTTCGCCTCTCGCGGCGTCAACGTATCGAGAACCTCTTTCGTCACATCCCGCAGGCTGGCGAAGGTCGCGGCGTCCGAGGGCGCGAGGGTCGACTGGTCCTCGATGAAATCGCCGAGGTGCGAATCGTCGTCGTCGCCGATCGGCGTCTCCATCGAGATCGGCTCCTTGGAAATCTTGAGGATCTTGCGGATCTTCTCCTCGGGCATTTCCATGCGCTGCGCGAGCGTCGCCGGGTCGGGCTCCTGGCCGGTCTCCTGCAGGATCTGCCGGCTGATGCGGTTCATCTTGTTGATGGTCTCGATCATGTGCACCGGGATGCGGATGGTGCGCGCCTGGTCGGCGATCGAGCGGGTGATCGCCTGGCGGATCCACCAGGTGGCGTAGGTCGAGAACTTGTAGCCGCGGCGGTACTCGAACTTGTCCACCGCCTTCATCAGGCCGATGTTGCCTTCCTGGATCAGGTCGAGGAACTGCAGGCCGCGGTTGGTGTACTTCTTCGCGATCGAGATCACCAGGCGCAGGTTGGCCTCGGTCATCTCGCGCTTGGCGCGG
>JANNTQ010000283.1:0-14627 GCA_031394435.1 Betaproteobacteria bacterium | reverse complement strand
ACGCCCTCCAGCTGCTCGAGGAAATCGACGTGGAAGTAGGTGCGGCGGAACTCGCCGTCGGTGATGCCCTGCAGGCCCCAGTCCTCCTGCAGCTTCACGATCTCGCGGATCGCCTTGTCCTCGACGGCGCGCAGTTGCGCGCGGCTGATGGCCTTCTGCTTGAAGTGGCGGTCGCGCGCCTCGAGCAGTTCTTTCGGGCGCAGGAAGCTGCCGACATGGTCGGCGCGAAAGGGCGGAGCGGTTCGTTTCGTCATGGCGAAGCGAGGATAGCGCAATCCGCGCCGCTCCCACCGGTAAACTACGTCCGATGCGGGCACTCCTCGAGCACAGCTTCCGCGCGGCGGTGGCCGCGGCCGACCCTTTGAAAATCCTTCCCGCGCATCTGCCGCGGCCGCCGCGCGGCCACACCTTCGTCGCCGCGGCAGGCAAGGCGGCGGCGTCGATGGCGCTGGCGGTGGAGCAGCATTGGCCGCGCGGCTCGCCACTCGAAGGGCTTGCCATCACGCGCTATGCCCACGGCCTGCCGACCGAGCGCATCCGCGTGATCGAGGCGGGCCACCCCGTTCCCGACGCGGCTGGCGAGGCGGGAGCGCGCGAGTTGCTGAGGCGCGTGCGCGCGCTGGGGCCTGACGACCTGCTGCTGGCGCTCGTCTCCGGCGGGGGCTCGAGCCTGCTATCTCTGCCGGCACCCGGCGTCACGATGGATGGCCTGAAGGCGATGACGCGCGAGCTATTGCGCTGCGGCGCGCCGATCCAGGAGATCAACACGGCGCGCAAGCACCTGTCCGCCATCCAGGGCGGGCGCCTCGCCGCCGCATGCCGTGCGCCCGTGCTGGCCCTCGTGATCTCGGACGTCACCGGGGACGACCCCACACACGTCGCCTCCGGCCCCTGCGCAGCCGATCCAACCACGGTCGCCGACGCACAGGCGGTGCTGCGCAAATACGGCATCGCCGCGCCCGGGCCGTTCTCCGAGACCCCCAAGCCGGGCGACCCGCTGTTCGCGCGCGTCGAGAACCGCGTCATCGCCACCGCGCGCCGCTCGCTCGAAGCGGCGGCCTCGGTGTTCCGCGAGGCGGGCATCGCGGCCGTGCTCCTCGGCGACGACATCACGGGAGAGGCGAGGGAGGTCGCGAAATCGATGGCCGCGCAGGCGCGCGAGGTCCGGCGGCCTTCGGTGCTGATTTCCGGCGGCGAATGCACGGTTACCGTGCGCGGCGCGGGAGGACGCGGCGGGCGCTGCGCCGAGTTCCTGCTGGCGCTCGCCTTGGCGCTGGAAGGTGTTCCGGGCGTGCATGCCATCGTCGCGGACACCGACGGCATCGACGGCTCGGAGGACAACGCCGGCGCGATCCTTGCGCCGGACACGCTCGCCCGCGCAGCGGCGAAGGGTATCGACGCGCAAGGATTGCTCGACGTCAACGACAGCTACGGCTTCTTCTCCGCGCTAGGGGATCTTGTCGTCACCGGCCCCACGCGCACCAATGTCAACGACTATCGCGCGATCCTTTTGGCATAGACGAATTGGAAGTTCTATTCCATCCGCGGCGCGTCATCGGCCCGCTTTTTACACTTCCGCACTTCGGGCATTGGAGCGGATAGGCTTCATCCACCTCGCGGATCAACCGCGCCCAGGCGGTTGCGGCTGGAATACCAGCCGCTGTGTCCGTTTCTCGATCTGGCCGACGGTGCCGGATATGGGTGCCAGGTTCTCACTTCGTCCACAAGTCGGAAAGCGGTACAGCGTACATTCCCTCGCCGAAGCTTGCGGCCATCTCGCCATCGTAGAGCACAACACCGGCCCTGAAGTGCTTTCCGGTCCCGTCCTTGAGCTTTTGCAGGCCGCGGAAATCGGCGACCGTCACCGTTGCCCCTGCCTTCACCTCCACGCCGGCCAGGTCTCCGCCCGCTCTCTCGAGCACGAGGTCAACCTCGAACCCGTCCCGGTCGCGGAAATGATGAAAGCGGATCTCGTCCTCCTGCCAGCTCGCCTGCCGGCGCAATTCCTGGTAGACGAACGTCTCCAGCATTTGCCCGAGCAGCGCGCGATCCTCCCAGAGCGCCGCAGCGTCCCGCCCCAGCAGGGCGCAGGCGATTCCGGTGTCCCCCACATGCAGCTTCGGCGTCTTGATCAGCCGACTGAGCCGGTTGCTGTGCCAAGGCGGCACCTCCTCGAGCAGGAAGACCCCCTCCAGCAAGGTCACGTAGTCGCGGATCGTCGGCCGGCTCAACTGAAGCGGCGCGCCCAGATCGCTGATGTTGATCAGTCGGGCCGTCTGCCCGGAGGCGAGCTGCAGAAGCCGCGGCAGGGTATCGAGGGAAGCGATGCGCGCCAGATTGCGAACGTCGCGCTGCACCATCGTCTCGACGTAATCGCGGTACCAGGTCGCCCGGCGGCGCGCGGTGCCGCGCCCCAGCGCGGCCGGATAGCCGCCGTCGGCGATCCGGCCGGCGAGCTCTCGTCCAAGCCGCTGGCGTTTCCTCGCCGGGAATCGCCTGCCGAACAGCGATTCGAGGAAATGCGGCGGATGGCCCGCCAGTTCACTTTGCGCCAGCGGGAACAGGCGCTGAATCCCCAGCCTCCCCGCGAGCGAATCCGACAGGGCGGGCACGAGCAGCACGTTCGCGGAGCCCGTCAGCAGGAACCGGCCCGGCACCCGATCCTCGTCCACCACCATTTTTAGCGAGCTGAAAATTCCCGGCGCCCGCTGCACCTCGTCGAGAATGCACTTCGCCGGCAGATCCGCCACGAAACCGACCGGGTCGGACCTCGCCGCGGCGAGCGTCACTTCGTCGTCGAAGCTCTTGTAGTCGTAGCCCGCCCTGGCGCCCAGCTGCCGGGCGAGGGTGGTCTTGCCACACTGGCGCGGCCCGTGGATCAGCACCACGGGTGTATCCGCCAGTGCCTCCTTCAGCCGTGGCTCGACATATCTGGGGTAGAACCGCTGCGCGGCCATTCCGGCTGATTGTAAGCCCGGTGCCCGGCTGATTGCAACTTTGCATCCCGGCTATCTGAAACCCACCGCACCCTCATCGACGAATCAGGATTTCAGCAGCTGGAAGCTGATTTGATCGCGATAGAACGCAATGTTCGACGTCATCGTCCTTGCTATCGCGCGAGTGGCGTTGCTTCATGACCGATCCGGTTTGTCATGCGCTGCGCATAGGGCAAGAAAAAGGCCGGGGATCTCCCGGCCTTTCCTTGCGCACCTGCAGTCGCGCCGCCTTACGCCACCTTCTTCTCCTCCGCGGGCTTCTTCGCTTCCGCCTGTATCTCCGGCCGGTCCAGCAGCGTGACCAGCGCCATCGGCGCGTTGTCGCCCTTGCGCATGCCGCTCTTCAGGATGCGCAGGTAGCCGCCGTTGCGCTTGGCGTAGCGCGGGCCCAGCTCATCGAACAGCTTTCCCACGATGTCGCGATCGCGCAGGCGGTCGAACGCCAGGCGCCGGTTGGCGAGGCTGGGCGCTTTGCCGAGGGTGATCATCGGTTCCACCACGCGCCGCAGCGCCTTCGCCTTGGGCAGGGTGGTCTTGATCTCTTCGTGGCGCAGCAGCGACACCGTCATGTTACGCAGCATCGCGAGCCGGTGGCTCGAGGTGCGGTTGAGCTTGCGCAGGCCTAGTCCGTGGCGCATGAATGCCTCATCAGCGGTGAAGCTCGAGACCGGCTGGCGGCCAGTTCTCCAGCTTCATGCCCAGGGTGAGCCCGCGCGAGGCGAGCACTTCCTTGATCTCGTTGAGCGACTTGCGGCCAAGGTTCGGGGTCTTCAGCAGTTCGGTCTCGCTGCGCTGGATCAGGTCGCCGATGTAGTAGATGTTCTCGGCCTTCAGGCAGTTGGCCGAGCGCACGGTGAGTTCCAGATCGTCCACCGGGCGCAGCAGGATCGGGTCCACGGTCGGCGACTTGGGCGTCTCCGTCGGCATCGCCGTGCCTTCGAGCTGCGCGAATACCGACAGCTGGTCGACGAGCACGCGGGCGGAATAGCGGATCGCTTCCTCGGGCTCGATCGAGCCGTTGGTCTCGATGTCCACGATCAGCTTGTCGAGGTCGGTGCGCTGTTCGACGCGCGCCGACTCCACCGAGTAGGACACGCGGCGCACCGGGCTGTACGAAGCGTCGAGGATGATGCGCCCGATGCCCTTGGTCTCTTCGGGCAGGAAGCGCATGTTGCCCGGCACATAGCCACGGCCCGATTCGACCTTGATCTGCATCTCCAGCTTGCCGGCAGCGGCGAGATGGGCAATGACGTGCTCGGGGTTGACGATCTCGACGTCGTGCGACGGCTCGATGTCGGCGGCGGTGACCGGACCTTCGCCCTTTTTCTTCAGGCTGAGGATCGCTTCCTGGCGGTTGTGCAGCCGGAACACGATGCCCTTCAGGTTGAGCAGGATGTCGACCACGTCCTCGCGCACGCCATCCAGCGTCGAGTACTCGTGCACCACGCCGGCGATCTGCACCTCGGTGGGCGCGTAGCCGGGCATGGAGGACAGCAGCACGCGGCGCAGGGCATTGCCGAGCGTGTGGCCGTAGCCGCGCTCGAATGGCTCCATGGTGACCTTGGCGTGCGAGGGCGACATGTTCTGCACGTCGACGATGCGCGGCTTGAGAAATCCGGATTGCGGCATGTGAATTTTTCCCGTTACTTCGAATACAACTCGATGATCAGGCTCTCGTTCACCGACGAGGAGAGGTCGGCGCGCGCGGGCAGCGACTTGAAGGTGCCTTTCAGCGCCTTGGCATCCACTTCCAGCCACTCGGGGAAGCCGCGCCCCTCGGCTGCTTCCGCCGAGGCCTTGATGCGCAACTGCGCCTTGGCCTTGGTGGCGACTTCGATCACATCCCCGGGGCGAACGTGGTAGGACGGGATGTTGACGCGCTTGCCGTTGACCAGGATGCCGTTGTGGCGCACCACTTGGCGCGCCTCGGTGCGCGAGGCGCCGAAGCCCATGCGATAGGCCATGTTGTCCAGCCGGGTCTCCAGCAACTGCAGCAGTCGTTCGCCGGTGACGCCCTTGGAACGCGCGGCCTCGGCGTAGGTGTTGCGGAACTGGCGTTCGAGCACGCCGTAGATGCGGCGCAGCTTCTGCTTCTCGCGCAGTTGCTTGCCGAAATCGGACATGCGCTGGCCGCTCTTCTGGCCGTGCTGGCCCGGAGCATAGCTGCGCCGCTCGACCGCACAGCGGTCGGTGAAGCATTTTTCACCCTTGAGGAACAGCTTCTCGCCCTCGCGGCGGCATTGCCGGCACTTGGCGTCGAGGTTTCTGGCCATGCGTTCTCCTTGCCTGCTGGTTCAGACTCGCCGGCGCTTGGGCGCGCGGCAGCCGTTGTGCGGAACCGGGGTCACATCCGCGATGCTGCCGATCTTCAGGCCGATCGCGTTGAGCGCGCGCACCGCGGACTCGCGGCCGGGCCCCGGACCCTTGATGCGTACCTCGATGTTCTTCACGCCGCATTCCTGCGCGGCGCGGCCCGCGCGCTCGGCGGCGACCTGCGCCGCGAACGGCGTCGACTTGCGCGAGCCCTTGAAACCGGCGTTGCCCGAAGTGGCCCAGGCGAGCGTGTTGCCCTGGCGGTCAGTGATGGTGACGATGGTGTTGTTGAACGAGGCGTGCACGTGGGCAATGCCTTCGGCCACGTTCTTCTTGACCTTCTTGCGCGCGCGCGCGGAAGCGGTCTGCTGCAGTTGCTGCGTGCTGGGGGCGGGCTTGGTGGCCATGTCCTGGTTCCTGCTCCTGTATTAAGCGGCTTTGCCGGCCTGAACGTTGAGCTTGATCGCGGCCTTGCGCGGCCCCTTGCGCGTGCGCGCGTTGGTGCGCGTGCGCTGGCCGCGCACCGGCAGGCCCTTGCGATGGCGCACGCCGCGGTAGCAGCCGAGGTCCATCAGGCGCTTGATCGACATCGACACCTCGCGCCGCAGGTCTCCCTCGAGCGTGATGCGCGTCACCTGCTCGCGCAGGCGCTCCATCTCGGCGTCGCTGAGTTCCTTGATCTTGCGCGTCTTCTCCAAGCCCGCCGCGGCGCAGATCGCGCGCGCGCGCGCGCGGCCGATACCGTAGATCGCAGTCAGCGCGATGTCGGTGTGCTGATGGTTTGGAATATTGATGCCCGCGATGCGTGCCATGGTGGTCCCGGGGGAAACCGAAAATTATACCTGTTTCGTCAAGGTGTTAGCAAGCATTTCACGGCTTTAGCCCTGACGCTGCTTGTGGCGCGGGTTCGGGCAGATCACCCGCACCACGCCCTTGCGCCGCACGATCTTGCACTTGCGGCAGATTCTCTTCACTGAGGCCGATACTTTCATCTGCTGCTCCGATACTCGTTCAGCGCACGGGCAAGCCGCCCTTGAAACTCGCCTTCTTCAGCAGGCTCTCGTACTGGTGCGTCATCACGTAGGCCTGCACCTGGGACATGAAGTCCATCGTCACCACGACGATGATCAGCAGCGAAGTGCCGCCAAAATAGAACGGCACATTCCATCTGAGGATCAGAAACTCGGGCAGCAGGCACACCAGCGTGACGTAGGCCGCGCCCGCCAGCGTGAGTTTCGTCAGGATGATCTCCAGGTAGCGCGCGGTCTGGTCGCCTGGACGGATGCCGGGCACGAAGGCGCCGGATTTCTTCAAGTTGTCCGCGGTTTCCTTCGGGTTGTACTGCAGCGCGGTGTAGAAGAAGCAGAAGAACACGATCAGCCCGCCGTACAGCAGCACGTAGATCGGCTGGCCCGGCGTGAGGGTCGCCGCCACGTCGCGCAACCAGTTCATGCCCTCGGCCGAACCGAACCAGCCAAAGCAGCGTGGCCGGGAACAGGATCAGCGAGGAAGCGAAGATCGGCGGGATCACGCCGGACATGTTGAGCTTGAACGGCAGGTGCGAGCTCTGCCCGCCGTAGACCCGGTTGCCGACCTGGCGCTTGGCGTAATTGACCAGGATCTTGCGTTGCCCGCGTTCGACGAAGCACACCACCGCCGTGACTGCGAGCACCGACGACGCGATGAGCAGCGCGGTCAACGGGTGCATGGCGCCAGTGCGCACCAGTTCCAGGGTGCCGGCGATGGCCTGCGGCAATCCTGCGGCGATGCCCGCGAAGATGATGATCGAGATGCCGTTGCCCAGGCCGCGCTCGGTGATCTGCTCGCCCAGCCACATGAGGAACATGGTGCCGGTGACCAGCGTGGTCACCGTCGTGATGCGGAACATCAGCCCCGGATCGAGCACCAGCCCGGCCTGCGACTCGAGCGCGATCGAGATGCCGGTGCCCTGGAACAGCGCCAGCACCAGCGTGCCGTAGCGCGTGTACTGCGTGATCTTGCGCCGGCCCGCCTCGCCTTCCTTTTTCAGCTGTTCAAGGTGCGGACTCACCGAGGTCATCAGCTGCATGATGATCGAGGCGGAGATGTACGGCATGATGCCGAGCGCGAAGATGGTGAAGCGCGACAGCGCGCCGCCGGAGAACATGTTGAACATGCCCAGGATCCCGCCCTGCTGGCTCTTGAACAGGTCGGCAAGCACGTTCGGGTCGATACCCGGCACCGGGATATGCGCGCCAACGCGGAATACCACCAGCGCGCCGAGCAGGAACAGCAGCCGCCGCTTCAGGTCGCCGTAGCGCCCGGTCTTGCCCGCGCTGGGAAGAGTAGTGGCCAAGCCCGCTTATTCCTTGTCGGCTTTCGGCGCAGCCTGCGGCAGTTCCTCGACGCTGCCGCCTGCCGCCTCGATGGCCGCGCGGGCGCCCTTGCTCGCCTTGACGCCTTGCAACGTGATCTTGCGCGTGAGCTTGCCGGACAGGATCACTTTCGCCGTCAGCACATCGCGCGGCACGACGGCTGCGGCCTTCAACGCGCCAAGATCGATGTCGGCGACCTTCATGCCCTGCAACTCGGACAGCCGCACCTCGGCGTACAGGGCGCGCGTCGGCGAGGCGAAGCCGCGCTTGGGGAGGCGCCGGTGCAGCGGCATCTGGCCGCCCTCGAAGCCGACCTTGTGGTAGCCGCCGGAACGCGCGCGCTGGCCCTTGTGGCCGCGGCCGGCGGTCTTGCCCCAGCCGGAGCCGACGCCGCGGCCGACGCGGTGCCGCGACTTCTTCGATCCCGGCGCGGGTTTCAGTGTGTTGAGGCGCATCGTTTAGCCTTCGATTCGTACGAGGTAGAAAACTCTCTCGATCATGCCACGCACCGCCGGCGTGTCGACGAGTTCGACCGTGTGGTTGATCCGCTTCAGCCCGAGGCCGCGCACCGTCGCTCGGTGCTCGGTCTTGCAGCCGTTGGTGCTCTTCACCAGCTTGACTTTAATTTTCTTCTGCGCCATGGCCATGCCTTACGCCAGGATCTCTTCGACCTTCTTGCCCCGCTTGGCAGCGATCTCCGCCGGCGTGTTCATCGCCTGCAGGCCCTGCAACGTCGCGCGCACGACGTTGTACGGGTTGGTGGAGCCGAAGCACTTGGCGAGGACATTGGTGACGCCCATCACCTCGAACACCGCGCGCATCGGCCCGCCGGCGATGATGCCGGTGCCTTCGTGCGCGGGTTGCATCAGCACGGTGGCAGCGCCATGATGCCCGATGACGGTATGGTGCAGCGTGCCGTTCTTCAGTTTGACCTTGAACAGTCTGCGCCGCGCTTCCTCCATCGCCTTTTGCACCGCCACCGGCACTTCGCGCGCCTTGCCCTTGCCCATGCCGATGCCGCCGTCGCCGTCGCCGACCACGGTGAGCGCGGCGAAGCCGAGTACGCGGCCACCCTTGACCACCTTGGTTACCCGGTTGACCGCGATCATCTTCTCGCGCAGTCCGTCCGAGCGTTCTTCGCTGTGCTGCATCCTGGGCTGCATTCTTGCCATGGCTTGATCCTCAGAATTTCAGACCGCCCGCGCGGGCAGCCTCGGCGAGCGCCTTCACGCGCCCGTGGTAGCGATACCCTGCCCGGTCGAACGCGACCGTCTCGATGCCGGCCTGCTTGGCCCTCTCTGCGATGCGCGTGCCCACCAGTTCGGCCGCCTTGCGGTTGCCGCCGTTTTTCAATTGGGCGCGCACTTCCTTCTCCGCCGTCGAGGCGGTCGCCAGCACTTTGTCGCCGCCCGAAGTGCTGATCTGGGCGTAGATGTGGTAGTTGCTGCGGTAAACCGTGAGGCGCACCGCGCCGTTGTCGCGGATCCTGAGTCGCGTCTGGCGCGCGCGGCGCAGGCGGGATTCGTTCTTGTCGAGCATGTCGGCTCCGTTGCTCTGCGTTACTTCTTCTTCGTCTCTTTCAAGACGATCTGCTCATCGGCGTAGCGCACGCCTTTGCCCTTGTAGGGCTCGGGCGGCTTGCTGTCGCGGATTTCTGCGGCCACCTGGCCAACCAGCTGCCGGTCAACGCCGCTGACCACGATCTCGGTCTGCGTCGGCGTGACCACCTTGATCCCCTTGGGCATCTGGTGCACCACCGGATGCGAATACCCGACCGTCAGGTTGAGTTTGTCGCCCTGCGCCTGCGCGCGGTAGCCGACGCCCACCAGGGCGAGCTTCTTCTCGAAGCCCTTGGTCACCCCGGTCACCATGTTGGCGACCAGCGCGCGCAGCGTGCCGGACATGGCATTGGCATGGCGCGAATTGCCGAGAGCCTTGCACACCAGGGCGTCGCCTTCCTTCTGGATACCGACGTTCGGGTCGCTAGCGCGCGCGATGGTGCCGAGCGGGCCCTTGACCGAGATGCTGCCCGCAGCGAGCGTCACCTCGACGCCCTTGGGTAGCGCAATCGGATTCTTGGCGATGCGGGACATCGTTTGCTCCTTACGCCACGATGCAAAGCACTTCGCCACCGACGCCGTCGGCGCGGGCCTTGCGGTCGGTCATCACGCCGCGCGAAGTGGACAGGATCGCCACGCCCAGCCCGTTCATCACGCGCGGAATGTCGTCGCGGCCCTTGTACACGCGCAGGCCCGGCTTGGAGACACGCTCCAGGCGTTCGATCACCGGGCGGCCGGCGTAATACTTGAGGCCGATGCGCAGTTCCTTGTGCACGCCTGCGTCGCGCACCGCGAAATCCTCGATGTAGCCCTCGTCCTTGAGCACCTTGGCGATGGAAATCTTGAGCCTGGAACAGGGCATCGCCGTCTCCGTATGCCCCACCATCTGGGCATTGCGGATGCGGGTCAGCATGTCGGCGATCGGGTCGGTCATGCTCATGCGCGCATCTCCTTACCAGCTCGCCTTGATCACGCCAGGCACTTCGCCTCGCATCGCCAGGTCGCGCAACTTGCTGCGGCCGAGGCCGAACTTGCGGTACACGCCGCGCGGGCGCCCGGTGATGGCGCAGCGGTTGCGCAGGCGCGACGGCGACGCGTCGCGCGGCAGCTTCTGCAGCTTGGCGCGCGCCGCGTCCCGATCCTCGTCGGCCGCCTTGGCATTGCGGATCACCTCGAGCAGCGCCTGGCGCCTGACCTTGAACTTGGCAACGGTCTGGCGGCGCTTCTTTTCTCGCAGTACTACGGAAAGTTTGGCCATGTGCGGTCCCTCAGTGCTTGAACGGAAAGCGGAACGCGGCGAGCAGGGCCTTCGCTTCGTCGTCCGACTTCGCCGTGGTGGTGATGGCGATGTTCATGCCCCGGAGCGCGTCGATCTTGTCGTACTCGATCTCCGGGAAAATGATCTGTTCCTTGACCCCCAGGCTGTAGTTGCCGCGGCCGTCGAAGGCGCGGCTGGAAACGCCGCGGAAGTCGCGGATGCGCGGGATGGCGATGTTGACCAGCCGGTCGAGGAATTCATTCATGCGGGCGCCACGCAGTGTCACCATGCAGCCGATCGGGAAACCGGCGCGCAGCTTGAAGTTGGCGATCGAGCGGCGCGCCTTGGTGATCACCGGCTTCTGCCCGGCGATCTTGGCCATGTCGGCGACTGCGTTGTCCAGCGTCTTCTTGTCGCCCACCGTCTCGCCCACGCCCATGTTGAGCGTGATCTTGCGGATGCGCGGTACCTGCATGGTGGTCTTGTAGCCGAACTTCTGCACCAACTCGGGCACCACCTTCTCGCGGTAGTGCGCGGCCAGGCGCGCCGGCGGCACCGGCAGCGCAGGCTGCGTGGACTTGGCGGGTTTCTCGGCGGCTTTCTCCGCCGCCTTGGCAGCCTTGGCCGCTTTGTCGGCGGCCCTGCCGGCCTTCTCGGCCTTCTCGGCCTGGGTGGCCTTGTCGGCCCTGTCTGAATGAGGCGCTTTGTCCTTGGCCATCCGAGTCACCTTATGCGTCGACCTGTTCGCCGTTCGACTTGAAAATGCGCACCTTGCGCCCGTCGTCGAGCAGCTTGACGCGCACGCGGTCGGCTTTCTTCGTCGCCGGGTTGAACAGCGCGATGTTCGAGACGTGGATCGGCATGTCCTTGTCGAGGATGCCGCCGGTCACGCCCTTCATCGGATTGGGGCGGGTGTGCTTCTTCACCCGATTGACGCCCTCAACGACGACGAAGTCGGCGCTGACGCGACGCAGCACGGTGCCACGCTTGCCCTTGTCGCGGCCGGTGATGACGATCACCTCGTCGCCCTTGCGAATGCGTTGCATGGCGGGCTTCCTCAGAGAACTTCCGGCGCCAGCGACACGATCTTCATGAAGCGCTCGGTGCGCAACTCGCGCGTCACCGGCCCGAAGATGCGCGTGCCGATCGGCTCGAGCTTGGGGGTCAGCAGCACCGCGGCGTTGCTGTCGAAGCGGATCAGCGAACCATCGGCGCGGCGCACACCCTTTGCAGTGCGCACCACCACCGCGTCGTAGATCTCGCCCTTTTTCACCCGGCCGCGCGGCGCGGCGTCCTTGACGCTGACCTTGATCAGGTCGCCGATGCTGGCGTAGCGGCGCTTGGAGCCGCCCAACACCTTGATGCACATGACCGAGCGCGCACCGGTGTTGTCGGCAACGTCCAAAATCGACTGCATCTGAATCATCGGTAACTCTCCATCCAACTTGCACCGCAGGGCGGGCAGTCTTGGACCCCGTACGGGTCTGGTGACGACCCGGCCGTGCCGGACCGTCGAAGGGCGCGAATTCTAACGTGGAATCCGCGCCTTGCGCAATATCAAACCGACCTCGATTTCTCGATCAGGCGGGTCACTTTCCAGGCCTTGGTGCGTGAAATCGGCCGGCACTCGGCGATTTCGACCAGGTCGCCCTGCTTGATCCCGGCATCCTCCACGTGCGCGTGGTACTTCTTCGAGCGGGTAATAGTCTTGCCGATCATCGGGTGCCGCACGCGCCGCTCGACCAGCACCGTCACGGTCTTCTGCATCTTGTCGCTCACCACCCGGCCTACCAGGGTGCGGGCGCGGCCCGGGGCTTCCTGCGTCGCTGGCTGGTTCATTTGCCTGCCTTCTGCTTCAGTATGGTGCGCACGCGCGCAATGTCACGGCGCACCTTCTTCATCTGGCTGGTGTTGCCAAGCTGCTGCGTGGCGAGCTGCATGCGCAGGCCGAACTGCGCCTTGAGCAGCTCGCTCAGCTCCTTGTTCAGATCGTCACCGTTCTTCGCGCGCAGTTCGCTCGCCTTCATGGCTTACCCCAGCATCCGATGCACGACAATGGTCTTGAACGGCAACTTGGCCGAGGCCAGGGCGAACGCCTGCTTGGCGATTGCCGCATCCACGCCGTCCATTTCGTAGATGATCTTGCCGGGCTGGATCTCGCACACGAAGTACTCCGGATTGCCCTTGCCGTTGCCCATGCGCACCTCCGCCGGCTTGGTGGAGATCGGCTTGTCGGGGAACACGCGGATCCAGATGCGGCCGCCGCGCTTGATGTGGCGCGACAGCGCCCGGCGCGCCGCCTCGAGTTGGCGCGCGGTCAGGCGACCGCGGCCGACGGCCTTCAGACCGAACTCGCCGAAGGACACCTTGTTGCCGCGCGTGGCGACCCCGGTGTTGCGGCCCTTTTGCTGCTTGCGGTACTTGGTACGTGCGGGTTGCAGCATGGCTCAGTTCCTTTTCATTCCTACTTCGCGCCTTCGTCCTTGACCACTTTCCTGGCGCGCTTGACGATCGTCCTGGGCGCTGCGGCCTCGGGCTTTTTCGGCGCTGCCTTCTTCTCGCCTTCGGTCCTGGCCCGCGGCGGGGCACGGCGCACGGCGGGCCTCGGTGCCGGCTTCTTCGCCTTGCGCGGCTCGGTGGGCGCCTCGGTCGGCGCCGCTGCCGGTGCCGCTGCCGCTGCCGCTGCCGCCCCAGGCAGCGCGGCCAGCGCCTCGGCCTTGGACAAGATTTCGCCTTTGTAGACCCAGACCTTGATGCCGATCACGCCGTAGTTGGTCTTCGCCTCGCCGGTGCCGTAGTCGATGTCGGCGCGCAGCGTATGCAAGGGCACACGGCCCTCGCGGTACCACTCCGTGCGCGCTATCTCGATGCCGTTCAGGCGCCCGGCGCTCATGATCTTGATGCCCTGTGCGCCAAGTCGCATCGCGTTCTGCATCGCGCGCTTCATCGCGCGGCGGAACATGATGCGCTTCTCCAGCTGCTGCGCGATCGAATCGGCGATCAACTGTGCGTCGATCTCGGGCTTGCGGATCTCCTCGATGTTGACGTGCACCTGCTGCACGCCCATCAGGCGGCGCAGCTCGGCCTTGAGTGCCTCGATCTCTTCGCCCTTCTTGCCGATCACCACGCCGGGACGCGCCGAGAAGATGGTGATGCGCGCGTCCTTGGCGGGCCGTTCGATCAGCACGCGGCCGACTGAGGCGTGCGCCAGCTTCTTCTTGAGAAAGCCGCGCACCTTGATGTCCTCGGCCAGCATGGCAGCGAACTGGCGGCTGTTGGCGTACCAGCGCGAGCTCCAGTTGCGATTGACCGCCAGGCGAAAGCCGATCGGATTGATTTTTTGTCCCATAAGCCCTCGTCAGTCTCCGACCGTGACGTAGATGTTGCAGGAGTGCTTGAGCACGCGGTTCCCCCGGCCCTTGGCGCGGGCCTGAAAGCGCTTGAGGAACGAGCCACGCTCCACCAGCACGCTCTTCACCTTCAGCGCGTCGATGTCGGCACCGTCATTGTGCTCGGCGTTGGCGATCGCCGACTCGAGCACTTTCTTGATGATCGCCGCACCCTTCTTCGGCGTGAAGGCGAGGACGTTGAGCGCTTTGTCCACCGGCTGGCCGCGGATCATGTCGGCCACCAAGCGGCCCTTCTGGGCCGAGAGCCGCACGCCGCGCAGAATCGCCTTGGTTTCCATGCTGGCCCCTTACTTCTTCGCCGCCGGAGCAGCGGCCGCCGGCGCGGCGGCTGCAGGCGCTGCAGCCCCGGGTGCACTGATGGGAGCCCTGCTGGCGCCTACCGCTTCCTCGGTGCGCTTGCCGACCGCGGAGTGGCTCTTGAAGATGCGCGTCAGCGCGAACTCGCCCAGCTTGTGGCCGACCATGTTCTCGGTGATGTACACCGGGATGTGCTGCTTGCCGTTGTGCACGGCCATGGTCAGACCGATGAACTCCGGCATCACGGTCGAACGGCGCGACCAGGTCTTGATCGGACGCTTGTCGCTGGCGGCGCGCGCGGCGGCGACCTTGTCCATCAGGTGGTGGTCGACGAAGGGACCTTTCTTGATTGAGCGTGCCATGGCTAGCCCTTATTTCGTGCGCCGGTCGCGCACGATCATCACCTGCGTGCGCTTGTTGCGGCGGGTCTTGAATCCCTT
>JANNTQ010000005.1:0-14124 GCA_031394435.1 Betaproteobacteria bacterium | reverse complement strand
GCCTACGTGATCGAGGTGCTCAACGCCGACGCGGCGCTGGCGGTGAAGATGCTGTTGTGGGTGGTGCTGCGCGAGATCGGCCCCCTGATCGCGGCGGTGCTGGTGATCCAGCGCAGCGGCACCGCCGTGTCCACCGAGCTTGCGCTGATGAAGATCTCCGGCGAGATGGCGAGCCTGCGCCACATGCGCATCGACCCCCAGGACTACCTGGTGGTGCCGCGCGTAGTCGGCATCGCGCTCGCCAACACGGCGCTCACCGTGTACGTGCAATTCATCGCAGTCGGCGGCGGCATGTTGCTCAGCGCGCTGATCATCAATGCCTCGTTCGGCGAGATGGCGGAGAGTTTCTTCCAGCTGGCGAGCCCCCTTGACCTGGTCTATTCCATGGCCAAGAGCCTGCTGTTCGGCGCGGCGATCGGCGTGATCGCCTGCTATTACGGGCTCAACCCGCCCGGAAACTCGATCAACGCCGTGCCCAAGGCGGCAATCAGCGCGGTGACGCAGGCCACGCTGGCGGTGATGCTGCTGAACGTCATATTCGCCTACCTGGTCTACGGCTCTGCGCTGTTTGGCCTGTTCACCGCCGACCAATGAGCGCCTCCGCAGGCGTGGCGCTGGGCTACGAGCCCCTTGCCGACGACAAGCGCCGTGACCTCCGGCTATGGATCCCCGCGGGCGGCAGCCATGTGATTCCCGCGGTGAGCGCGGCGTTCAAGTCCGCCCTGTTGTCGGCGGTGCTCGAGCTCAAGCCGCGCAACGATGTGCGGGTAGTCGTGCTTGGCAGTGAAATCGATGCGCTCGGCGCCAACGAGCGCGCCGCGTTGCGTGCCCAGGTCGCATTCCTGCCGTCAAACGGCGGACTGATCAGCCACCTCAACTGCTGGGAGAACATCGTTTTGCCCATCGGGTATCACGCGCCGCAGCAAGTGCGGGGCCTGGCGCCAGAGGCAACCGCAATGCTGGAACAGTTCTGCGCGGATGCGCGTTCCCTGCTCGCCAAGCTGCCCGAGGAGATGACGCTGTACGAGAGGAAGCTCGCGGGCTATGTCAGGATGCGGCTCGGCAGGCCGCAACTCGCGCTGGCCGAGGACCTGGGCGGTGGCCTAGGGGGCGGTGAGCGCCGGCAGGCGGAGGGTTTTGCCGCCGCCTATCTTGCAGATAACCCGGAGGGTACATTCGTGCAGCTGGAGGATGTGCCGGACGAGTCCGGATAGATTTGCATCACGTACGCTGAAAGGAGGAAGCCATGCAGCAGCAGCAGGTAATTCCCAGGCGTTTCCCGAGTGTCAGGCGGCGCATCAGCCTGTTCCTCGTCACCGCTCTGTGCGGCCTGATCGGCGCCGTGCTGCTGGTGGCCTACAAGCAGGGCGCATTCGTGCGGCACACTTCAATCTACTTCTACGCCGAAGACGTGTTCGGCATCAACAAGGGCATGTCGGTGCGGCTGTTCGGCGTCCCGGTGGGCAGCGTGAAGAGCCTGGAGATCGAGGAGCGTGGCGTGAAGGTCGAGTTGTCGATCAACAGCGAGTACGCGCCACGCCTCACCAAGGGGGCGCACGCCAGGCTGACGCGCGAGGGCTACATCGGCGCGGCGAATATCCAGCTGGTGCCCGGCAGCGATCCGAAGGGCTCGCGCGACCCGGTGGCGGAGGGCGAGGTGATCGGCTACGTCCCCAACCGCGGCGTAGCCGAGCTGGTCGACGATATCAAGAACCAGTTGACGCCGGTGGTGGCTGAGCTGCGCCGCATGATCGTCGAGCTGAATCGGCCCGACGGTGACCTGCGCAAGTCCCTCCAGGCGGCGAGTACCGTGCTGCAGCAGCTGCCCGAAACCAATCGCGAGCTGCGGCGACTGCTGCACGACGCCGACCGCACCGTGCTCGCTGTCGGCGGCAAGGCGCAAGCCGCCCTCGCCTCGACGGAGCGCCTGGCAATGCAGGCGGAGAAGGAGCTGCCGCTGCTTTCCGGCAAATTGGGCACGGCACTCGACTCGATCGCCGAGGCGGCGACGGAGATCCGCACCGCCACGCGCAAGAACGGCGACGCCCTGCACCAGGTACTGTCGCAAACCCCGGCGTTGATGCACGCGGGCGGGCAGCTGGTGCGCGAAGGCGGACAGCTGGCGCGCGACGGCCAGGAATTGGTCGGCGCGGCGAAAAGCACCTGGCTGCTGCGCGACTACATCGAGGTGCCGGCAATGCGCACCTTGCCGATGGACAGTTTCGAATCCTACGACGGTGGCGCGCTGTCCCGGGCCGGGTCGGCGCGGCGTTGATGCGGTTCCTTGTGGCAGGCGCGTCCTGCGCCCTCGTCGCGGCCTGCGCGCAGGCGCCCGCGCCGCCGGTTGCCGCGCAGCCGACGGCTGCCATGGAGGCGAACCGGCGTGCGGAGTCTCACCTGCGCCACGGCGACCTGGACGGCGCGGCGCTGCATTACCGTGAGGCCTTGCGCGTGTCGCAGTCGCTGGAGGATACGGAGGGCATCGCCGCCAACGCCATCAACCTGTCCGTCGTGTACCAGCGCCAGGGCAAGCATGCGCAAGCGCGCGCCAGCCTCGCGCCGGTGCTGGAGGGCGCGATGCTCGACTTTTCTGCGCAGCGCAAGTCGCAAGCCGCGCTGCGCCGCGCGGTGCTCGATCTCGACGAGCGGCAGCACGCCAGCGCGTCGGAGTGGGCCGAGCGCGCCAGTGCATGGTGCGGCCAGTCTTGCGGACTGACCGCGGCCATTCAGAACGTGAAGGGCCAGCTCGCGCTGGACGCCGGGCGCCACGATGCGGCGAGCGCGGCGGCAAGAGCCGCGCTCGCGGCGAGCCGCAGCGCGGGCGACCGGCCTGAAGCGGCCAACGCGCTACGCCTGCTCGGCATGGCGGCCATCGGCGGCGGGGACGGTGCTGCCGCGCTCGCCCACCTGCGCGAAGCGCTCGCCATCGACCACGACCTGGGGATGCCGCGCAAGATCCACCTCGACCTGGTCGGGCTCGGCCGTGCCAGCGTACTGCGCGGCGAGCGCGAGGCGGCGCGCGCCTACTACGAGCGCGCCCACGCGGTGAGCGCGGCGGACGGGGATGCCACGGGCGCCGCCGCAGCACGCGCCCTGATCGAAGCACTCGGCAACAAATGAACACTCCCGCCATCCAGTTCGACCCGGAAGCCGTGCGCTTCGGCTCCTCGCGCACGCAAAAACGCCTCGAAGACGACCGGCTGCTCGCCGGCAAGGGCCTGTTCAGCGACGACCGGCGCTACGACGGCGAGGCGGCCCTGGTGCTGGTGCGCTCGCCGCATGCGCACGCGATGCTGGCGTCCATCGACCTGGCGCAGGCACTGGCCGCGCCGGGCGTGATCGCCGCGTGGACCATGCCGGACTTGCGCAGTGACGGCGTAGCGCACATTCCGTTCCCGCCGCTGTTCAAGCGCGCCGACGGCGCGCCGATGTCTGCGCCGCGGCGCACGCCGCTCGCGGAGGAGCGCGTGTACTACGTCGGCCATCCCGTGGTCGCGATCGTCGCGCGGACGCGCCAGCAGGCGCAGGATGCCGCGGACCTGGCGGCGATCGAGTACGCGGAGCTGCCCTGCGTGGTGGATCCACGCCGTGCGGTCGAACCCGGCGCGCCGCAGCTCTGGCCGGAGGCGCCGGGCAATGTGGCTGGCGAGACGCGCTACGGCAATCCCGTCGAGGCGGACGCAGCCTTTGCGCGTGCCGCCCACGTCACCGAGCTCGAACTGCATAACCAGCGCCTGATCGCAATGGCGTTGGAGCCGCGCTGCGCCATCGGCGTGCACGAGGGCGGGCGCACCACCGTCTACACGCAATGCCAGCAGCCGACCGGCGCGCGCGACCTGTTGGCCGCCGCGTTCGGCGGCCAGCCCGCGGATTTTCGCATCGTCAACGGCGACATCGGCGGTGGCTTCGGCATGAAGACCGGGCTTGCGCCGGAGGAAGTGCTGGTGGCCCATGCATCCCGCAAACTGGGCCGCCCGGTACGCTGGCTCGGCGAGCGCAGCGAAGAGTTCCTCGCCGCGCACATGGGCCGCGACATGCACTTCAAGGCGGCGCTCGCGCTCGACAAGGACGGGCGCATCCTGGCGCTGCGCCTGCACATGCTCGGCAACATGGGCGCAGTGCCGGTGGGCTCCTCGGCGATTATCCCGCTGATGCTGGTGGCCAAGGTGCTGACCTCGGTGTACCGCGTGCCCGTGGTGGACTATCACATGCAGGGCGTGCTCACCAATACCATGGCGACCGGCGCCTATCGCGGCGCGGGGCGCCCCGAGGGCAACTACCTGATGGAGCGCCTGGTGGAGAAGGCCGGACGCGAGATGGGCATCGACCCGGTGCAGATCCGCTTGCGCAACCTGCTGCAACCAGAGGATTTTCCCTACGCAACGCACGCCGGCGAGATCTACGACACCGGCAACTTCCCGCGCATGCTCGATGGCGTGGTGAGGCTTGCGGACTGGGACGGCTTCCCTGCGCGCCGCGAGGAATCGAAAAAGCGCGGCAAGCTGCGCGGCCGCGGTCTCGCCGCCTACCTCGAGTGGACCGGCGCGCTGCCCACGGAAACGGTAGACATCGAAGTGGACGCCGAGGGCAACATCACCGTGTATTCCGGCACGCAGGCGATGGGGCAGGGACTGGAGACGAGCTACGTTCAGCTCATCACCGAGGTGCTGCAGGTCCCCGTCAAGGGCATCACCATCGTGCAGGGCGACACCGACCGCGCCAACGGCGTGGGCAGCGTGGGCTCGCGCTCGGCGTTCGTCGGTGGCTCGGCGGTGGTGGCGGCCGGGCGCACGCTGATCGCGCGCGGCAAGGAACTCGCGGCAGACGCGCTCGAGGCGGCGCCGGCGGACATCGAATTCCGCGGCGGGCGCTTTTTCATCGCCGGCACCGACCGCTCCATCGGACTGGCCGACCTGGCCGCGCGGCAGGCGGCGCGGCGCGTGCGCGTATCGGCGACACAGACTCCGTCCACGCCTTCCTGGCCCAATGGCGCGCAGGCCTGCGAAGTGGAGATCGATCCCGAGACCGGCACGGTCGAGCTTGCGCGCATCGCCAGCGTCGACGACATCGGCCGCATCATCAACCGCATGATTGTCGAGGGGCAGATCCAGGGTGGCATCGCGCAGGGGGTGGGCCAGGCGCTGTACGAACAGGCGGTATACGACGAGAGCGGCCAGCTGCTCACCGGATCGCTGATGGATTACTGTGTGCCGCGGGCCGACCAGTTTCCGCCGATGGTGAACGCCTTCGACGAAAGCGTGCCCTGCCAGACCAACCTGCTCGGCGTGAAAGGCTGCGGCGAGATCGGCACCATCGGCGCCGTGCCGGCCGTGGTGCACGCAGTGCTCGACGCGCTCGAGGAATTCGGCGTTTTGCAGTTGGAGATGCCGCTCACGCCGGAGAAAGTGTGGCGCGCGCTGCGCCGCCGTTGATCCCCATGCGCGACGGGGCGAACCGCGCTTTCGGCTACGCCGTTCTCGCGTCGATCCTGCTGCACGCGGTGCTGCTGCTCGCGCTGCCGTCGTTGCGCGAGCTTGTTGCTCGGCCTGCGCCCGCGCCCTTGATCGCGCGCCTGGTGCGCGACGCACCTGAGTCGACGCCCAGCGCGCCCGTGGAGGAAATACGCAGGCCGCCCTTGCCGGAGAAGCGACCTGCGGCGGCTCGCCCAGTCGCCAAGTCGGCACCTGCTCCCGTTGAGCAACCGGCACCCGCGGTGGCAAACGAACCTGCGCCCCCCGCGCCCGCGGCTGCCATGACCCCTGCGGCGCCCGGGCCCATCGCGCGCATCGAGTCGCAACCCGCGGCCACCTTGCCGGCCGCCGCTAATCCCGGCGTGCTGGGCCGCTACCGCCTGCAACTCCTGAGCGCGGCAGCGCGCTTCAAGCGCTACCCGCGTTCGGCGATCGACAACAACTGGGAAGGCGAGGTGGTGGTGCGCATGACCATCGGCGCCGACGGCATGATTGCCGCTCTCGGCATCAAGTCGAGTTCCGGCCACCAGATCCTCGACCGCCAGGCGCTCGAGATGTTCAGGACCGCCAAGCCCTTTGTGCAGCTGCCGCCAGAGCTGGCGGGCAAGGAGTTCGAACTGGAGCTGCGCGCGATCTACAGCCTGAAGGATCAGGGCTCGGGCTGAAACGCCACCACGTGGTCTACGTCGAGGCGAATGCCGATCCTCTCGCCGAGCGCGTGGTTGTGGTGGCTGGGCACCATGGCGAGCACCTTGCGCCCGCTGTCGAGCCGCAGCGTGTAGAGGATTTCCGCGCCGCGAAACGCCTTGTGCACCACTTCGGCCTTCATGCCCGAGGCATCGTCGTGCACCACATCGTCCGGCCGCAGCAGGATGTCGGTGAGGCAGCCCTTGCCGCAGGCATCGCAGCCGATCTGACAGGCGCCCGGGACGTCGCCCTCGAGCACGCCGAGCTCGATTTCCACCTGGCGCGAGTTGAGCACCTTGGCCGGCAGGAACACGCCCTGGCCGACGAAGTCCGCGACGAAGCGGTTGGCGGGGCGGTGGTAGAGGTTGTAGGCGCTGTCCCATTGCTGGATGCGCCCCTCGTGCATCACGCCGATCTCGTCGGCCATGGCGAAGGCCTCGTGCTGGTCGTGCGTCACCAGTACCGCGGTGGCGCCGCTCGCCTTGATGATCTCGCGCACTTCCAGCGAAAGGCGCTCGCGCAGGTCGATGTCGAGGTTCGAAAACGGCTCGTCCAGCAGCAACAGTTCCGGTCGGGGCGCCAGCGCGCGCGCCAGCGCCACGCGCTGCTGCTGGCCGCCGGACAGCTCATGCGGGAACTGTCCCAACACTCCGCTCAGGCGCACCAGCGCCGCCATTTCGCGCACACGGGACTCTTGTTCGCTACGCGATAGCGCACGGAGGCCGAAGGCGATGTTCTGCTCCACCGACAGGTGCGGGAACAGCGCGTAGTCCTGGAACACCATGCCGATACGGCGCGCCTCCGGCGGCAGCATCACGCCCGCGCCGGAGACCAGCACGCTGTTCAGGCGGATGCTGCCGGCGCGCAGGCTCTCAAAGCCGGCGATGCAGCGCAGGACAGTCGTCTTGCCACAACCGCTCGGCCCGAGCAGGCAGCCGATGGCACCGCGCGCCAGCCTGAAATCGAGTCCACGCACGACTTCCTGGCCGTTGTAGCCGTGGTGCAGCCCTTCGACCTCAAGCAGGTTCACGCGTCGATTATACGGCCAGAAGAAACAAGAATCATTCTTGTTAGAATGGCGAGTGCTTTCCTATCAAACAGTTAGGCGTAGCGGGACCGCCGGCCTTTCAATTGCGATCGCATTGGCATTGGCATTGCCCATCCTCGCGGTAGTGGCGAGCGTGCTGCAGCCGACGGGCGACGCGTGGCGCCATCTGGCGGCAACCGTCTTGCCGAACTACGTCGCGAACACCGCGCTGCTGTTGGCGCTGGTGGCCTGCGGTGTGATGTCCATCGGCGTGGCGGCGGCGTGGCTCGTCGCCAGCTACCGCTTCCCTGGCGCGCGCCTGCTTGAGTGGGGGCTGATGCTGCCACTGGCGATGCCGGCTTACGTCATGGCCTACGCCTACACGGATTGGCTGCAGTTCACCGGGCCGGTGCAAAGTGGCTTGCGCGCGCTCACCGGCTGGCAGGCGCGCGAATACTGGTTTCCGGAAATCCGCTCTCTCGGCGGCGCGGCGGTGGTGCTTTCGCTCGCCCTTTATCCGTACGTGTACCTGATTGCGCGCACCGCATTCCGCGACCTTTCGCGCAGCGCGATGGAGTCGGGCCGCCTCGCGGGCCTGTCGGCCTGGGGCAGTTTCTGGCGCGTGGGCCTGCCGCTGTCGCGCCCGGCGCTTGCCGCCGGCACCGCGCTCGCCCTGATGGAAGCGCTCGCTGACTTCGGCACCGTGTCCTACTTCGACCTCGAAGTCTTCACCACCGGGATCTTCAAGGCCTGGCTGTCGATGGGCGACACCACCGCGGCGGCGCAACTCTCCACCTGCCTGCTGGGTTTTGTGCTGGTGGTGCTGGCGCTTGAGCGTGCCTCGCGCGGGCGCGCCGCGTACCACAACCCCGCGCCAGGCAAGCGCTTGCCGCCGTTGCGCCTGCGCGGCTGGGCTGCGGCGCTCGCCTGCGCGGCCTGCGCGGCACCGGTCCTGCTGGGCTTTCTGATGCCCGCCGGCATCCTCGCGCACCTGGCATTGACCGATCCGGCGGCACGCTGGGGCGCGCGCCTGCTGGTGCTGGTCGGCAACAGCTTCACCATCGCCGGCGTGACCGCCGCGGTTGGCGTGCTGCTCGCGCTCACCATGGCCTATGCCGCGCGCCTGTCCAGGAGTGGCGCGGCGGCGGCGGCGAACCGCATCGCGGCGCTGGGCTATGCCATGCCCGGCGCGGTGATCGCGATCGGCGTACTGGTGCCGATGGGTCGCTTCGACAACTGGCTGGCGGCACTGCTCGAGGACGTGTTCGGCGTGAAAGTCGGGCTGCTGGTCACCGGCAGCATCGCCGCGCTTGTCTACGCGTGCCTGGTGCGCTTCCTGGCGGTCGCGCTGCAGACCATCGAAGCCGGGCTCGCGCGGGTGACGCCAAGCATGGAAGACGCCGCACGCAGCCTGGGCGTCCCGCCCGCGGCGACGCTCGCTCGCGTGCACGCGCCGCTCATCGCGCCGAGCCTCGCCAGCGCCGGGCTGCTGGTGTTCGTTGACGTGCTGAAGGAGCTGCCGGCCACTTTCGCGCTGCGGCCGTTCAATTTCGACACGCTGGCGATCGAGGCCTACCACCTGGCGAAGGACGAGCGGCTGGCCGAGGCCGCCTTGCCCTCGCTGGTGATCGTACTGGTCGGCCTGGTGCCGCTGCTGGCGCTGTCGCGGCGCTACTTCCAGCCCACCCGGTCGTAGATCATCTGCGCGCTGGGCTGGTTGCGGCCCAGTACGGCGACGTTGAGCGGATCGACCTTGTAAGCGCCGAAAGCGGCGAGCACCGGGTTTCCCACGCGCACGCCTGCCACCACCGGCCACTCGTTGTTGCCGTCGGCGAAGTAGCGCTGCGCCTCATCGCCGGCGAGATACTCGAGAAACAGAATCGCTGCATCGCGGTGCGGCGCGTTTTTCATCACGCCGGCGCCGGACACGTTGACGTGGGTGCCCCGGCCCGACTGGTTGGGAAACACGATGCCGAGGTTTCCGGCCAGCGCACGTTCGTCAGCCTTCTGCGAACGCATCAGGCGCGCGTAGTAGTACTGGTTGGCGACGGTCACGTCACACTCACCCGCGGCCACGCTCTTCAACTGGTCGGTGTCGCCGCCCTTGGGGTCGCGTGCCAGGTTGTCCTTGACCGATTTGGCCCAGGCCTCCGCCCCTGGCTCGCCCAAGTGGTCGATCTGCGCGCCCATCAGCGAGAGGTTGTAGATGTTGCTGGAGGAGCGCATGCAGACACGACCCTTCCATTTCGATTCGGCGAGGTCTTCGTAGGTCATCAGCTCGCCTGCTTTCACTTTTACTTTGTTATACGCGATGACGCGCGCGCGAAGCGAGAATCCGTACCAGAGGCCAGTTGGTTCGCGGAAACTGCTGGGGATGCGTTCATCCAGCAGCGCGGATTTGACCGGCTGGAACAGGCCGAGCTGCTCGGCGCGCCAAAGGCGTCCGGCATCAACCGTCACCAGCACGTCCGACGGGCTGCGCGCGCCTTCGTTGCGGATGCGCTCGATCAGCGCATCCTCGCCTGCTTCGATGCGGTTCACCTTGATACCGGTGAGCTTGGTGAAGCCGGTGTAGAGCGCTTCGTCGTTCTGGTAGTGCCGGGAGGAATAGAGATTCAGGACCTTGTCCTGCCCGACGGCGGAGCAGGAAAGCACCATGGCCGCAAGCAGAGAAAATCTTTTAAGAACAGTCATTTGCGCATCTTCTGGAACCAGAGGCGCAAATGATAGTGACTCGCATTAAGGATGTCAACATTAATGAGAACAGTTCTTGTCTATTGCGCCGGCGGCTGGATGCGCCGCGCGCCATCAAACCTCTTCATCCAGTAGGCGGCGCTGACCTGCTCCACGCGGACCTGCGACCCGGTCTTCGGCGCGTGCACGAAACGGCCGTCGCCGACGTAGATGCCGACGTGCGAGAAAGGGCGATTGAGCGTGTTGTAGAAGACGAGATCGCCCGCACGCAGTTCCGCTAGACTGACGCGCGCGCCGAGTTCGCTCTGTGACCGGGTGTTGTGTGGCAGCTTGATGCCGTAGGCCTCGCGAAACACGTGAGCCACCAGGCCGCTGCAATCGAAGCCGCTGGCCGGCGAATTGCCGCCGTTCTGGTAGTCCACGCCGAGTACGAGCAGGGTCTGCAACAGCGCTTCGGCCCGTTGCGACCCGACGGGCGCCGACTCTGGAACAGGCGGTTTTTGGGGCAGGCTCGTGCATCCGATCATGACCGCCAAAACCATTAAATACATATAATTACATCTCATACCTCAAGTAATCTAGTCCGATAGCTGAATGAGAGCAACCACTTACCTTTTGGCTGTCTTGTGCTGCGGCCCGGTTTGGGGCCAGGGCAGCTTGGAGGTCATCGACCTCCGGCACCGGACCGCGGAGCAGGTGTTGCCAACCTTGCGGCCGCTGCTCGAGCCTGGCGGCGTGCTCACCGGTCAGCGCAATCAGTTGATCGTGCGCACCAGCGCACGCAACCTGGCGGAGATCCGGCGCGTGCTCGACTCGTTGGATGCACCTGCGCGCCGGCTGGTGATTTCGGTGCGTTTCGACGACAGCGCGGTGGCCAGCGATTCCTCGCTCGAGGCCGGCGCGCGCATTTCCAACCGCGGTTCGCGCATTGAAGTGGACGCGAGCGATTCCCGCTCGGCGAGTGAACAGCGCGTGGACCAGCGGCTGCAGGTGCTTGAAGGATCGCGTGCGTTCATCGCTGCCGGCAGTTCCCGGCCGCTCACACAGCATTACGGCGCAGCGATCCAGGAGATCGAGACCGGATTCGCGGTGGTCCCGCGCTTGTCGGGCAGCACGGTGATCCTCGACATCGAGTCGCAGCGCCAGGCGCCGGGCGCCACGCCGGGTAGCGTGCAGGGTCAGCGCAGTTCGAGCAGCGTAAGCGCCCGGCTGGGCGAGTGGATCGAGCTCGCCGGCACCGGCGGCACCAGCGTACGCGAGGACCGGGGCGTGCTGTCCACCACGCGCCGCAGTGGCGGCGAAAGCCGGCGCATCTGGGTGAAGGTGGACGAGGTACGGCCCTGAGCGAAGGCGCCGCCAAGGCGCTGGAGCGCCTGTTCGCCGACGCCGGGCCGCTCGCCGCGCAGATCCCAGGCTACCGCTTGCGGCCGCAGCAACTCGAGATGGCGCGGGCCATCCTGCAGGCGATCGAGCGGGATGCCGTGCTGGTCGCCGAAGCGGGCACCGGCACTGGCAAGACCCTCGCCTACCTCGCCCCAGCGCTGCTCGCGGGCGGCAAGGTGATCGTCTCTACCGGCACCAAGACGCTGCAGGACCAACTCTACGACCGCGACCTGCCGGCAATGCGCGCGGCGCTGGCAAGCGGCGCCGTGCCCGCGCTGCTCAAGGGGCGCGCCAACTACGTTTGCCTGCACCGCCTGGAGCGTGCCGCCGGCGAGGCGCGGCTGGTCAGCCGCGAGGAAGCTGCGCAGTTGCGCCGCATCGAGCGCTTCGCCGCGACCACCGCCAGCGGGGACCGGGCCGACCTGCCGGATGTGCCGGACGACGCGCCGGTCTGGCTACACGCCACTTCGACGCGCGAGAACTGCCTCGGCCAGGAATGCCCGCGCTACAAGGACTGCTTCGTGATGAAGGCACGCCGCAGCGCGCTCGCCGCCGACGTCGTGGTGGTCAACCACCACCTGTTCTTCGCCGACGTGGTGCTGCGCGACGAGGGCGTGGCCGAGCTGCTGCCGGCCTGCAATACGCTGATCTTCGATGAGGCGCACCAGCTGCCGGATACCGCGCGCCTGTTCTTCGGCGAGAGCGTTTCCACCGGCCGGCTGATCGAGTTGTCGCGCGATGCGCGCTTGGAACTGCGCGCCGCGGGCGGCGCGGCGCCGGAGTTCGACGCGCACGCCGGCCGCTTGGAAAAGGCCGCCCGCGATTTGCGCCTGGCCTTCGACGTGGACGGGGCGCGCATGGCATGGGCGCGGGCGCAGGCGCGGCCGCAGTTCGGCCAGGCGCTCGCCGCGCTTGAGGCAGCCCTGTCAGCGTTCACCGAGGCGCTCGGCGCGCAGGCCGAACGCGCCGAGGGCCTCGCCGCCTGCGCACGACGCGCGCAGGCGGCGCGCACGACGCTGGCGCAACTGATTGCGGCCGAGGGTCTGGAGCAGGTGCGCTGGGTCGAAGTGTTCGGGCACGCCTTGCAGCTGCATGTGACGCCCTTGTCCAGCGCCGCACTATTCCGCCGGCAGGTCGAGGAGCAGCCGCGCGCCTGGATCTTCACCTCGGCGACGCTGTCGGTGGGCGAGGATTTCTCGCACTTCACGGGCGAACTGGGCCTCGAGCATGCTGTGGCGCGCGCCTGGCCCAGCCCGTTCGACTTCGAGCATCAGGCGCTGCTCTACGTGCCGCGCGACCTGCCCGCCGACCCGAACGATCCGGCGTTCACCGAGGCAGTGGTGAACGCAGCCCTGCCGGTGCTACAGGCGAGCCGGGGCCGGGCCTTCCTCCTGTTCACGACGCTGCGCGCGCTACGGCGCGCGCACGAGCTGCTGCGCGAGCGCCTCGAGTACCCGCTCCTGGTGCAGGGCACCGGTTCACGCAGCGAGCTGCTGGCGCGCTTCCGCGAACTGGGCAATGCGGTACTGCTGGGCAGTGCCTCGTTCTGGGAGGGCGTGGACGTGCGCGGCGAGGCACTGTCGCTGGTGGTGATCGACAAGTTGCCGTTCACGCCGCCGGACGATCCGGTGCTCGCCGCGCGCATCGAAGCGCTGCGCGCCAAAGACGGAAACCCGTTCACCGAGTTCCAGCTGCCGCAGGCGATCCTGCAACTCAAGCAGGGAGCGGGCCGCCTGATCCGCGACGACGCTGACCGCGGCGTGCTGATGCTGTGCGACCCGCGCCTGTATTCACGGCCCTACGGGCGCCTGGTGCGCGCGAGCCTGCCTCCGATGAAACAGACGCGCGAACTGGCCGAGGTGCGCGAGTTCTTCGCTAGAATCAGCGCATGAAAATACTCATCACGGGTGGCGGCGGGTTCCTCGGTTTCAAGTTGGCGCAAGCGCTGCTCGCGCGCGGCACTCTCGGCGGCAAGCCGATCACCTCGATCACGCTGCTCGACGGCGCGTTTCCGCCGGCCGCGGCGCAGCAGCCCCGCATCAATGCGGTGCGCGGGGACGTCTCCGACCCGACAGTGATCGCCGCCGTCTGCCCGCCCGACATTGACGCCGTGTTTCATCTCGCGGCGGTGGTGAGCGGCGCGGCGGAAGCCGACTTCGACCTCGGCATGCGCGTCAACCTGAAGGGGATGCAACTGCTCCTCGAACAGACGCGCAAGTGCGCAAAGCCGCCGCGGCTCGTTTACACCAGCTCCGTGGCGGCCTTCGGCGGCGAGCTGCCGCCGGTGCTCGACGATGGCACCTTCGCCAACCCGCAGACCTCCTACGGCGCGCAGAAGGTGATCGGCGAATATCTGGTGACCGAGTACTCGCGCAAGGGCTACATCGACGGGCGGTCACTGCGCCTGCCGACCATTGTGGTGCGTGCCGGCAAGCCGAACGCCGCGGCGTCCTCGTTCGCCAGCGGCATCATTCGCGAGCCGCTGAATGGCGTGATTTCGCAATGCCCGGTGGCGCCCGAGACCGGAGTATGGCTGCTCTCGCCGCGGCGCGTGGTCGAGGCCTTCATCCACGCCTGGGAGTTGCCGCGCGAGGCCTGGGGCACGCAACGCTGGCTGAACCTGCCGGGCATCACCGCGAGCGTCGCCCAGATGCTCGAGGCGCTGAAGAAAGTGGCTGGACCCAAGGTGGCCGAACGTGTCGCCTACAAGCCCGACGCTCGCATCCAGGCGATCGTGAATACCTGGCCGGTGAACTTCCGTACGCCTCGCGCGCTGGCGATGGGCTTCAAGCCCGACCAGGACGTCGAAACGCTGATCCGCGACTACATCGCGGATGAGAACATCAAAAATGTTTAGAGGAA
>JANNTQ010000282.1:0-2487 GCA_031394435.1 Betaproteobacteria bacterium | reverse complement strand
CTGGAGGAGCTGATCAAGCTCGGCCGCGAGCGCCCGATGCTGGAAGCGGAGCTGAACCGGGCCGCCGGCCGCGGCGCGGCGCCGCGCGCCGTGAGCCCCGGACCGGCGCACGCGCGGGAAGTGAGCCTGCGGCTCGACGAGCTGCGCTCGCTCGCGCGCGCGAACCGCCCGCAGCTCCTCGCGCAGCAGCGCATGATGGACCGCAGCGCGAGGGCGCTCGATCTGGCGCAAAAAGACTATTACCCGGACTTCGACGTGCGGTTTTCCTACGGCCAGCGGGACAACACCCAGGACATGCGTCGCGAGGACATGATCAGCTTCACCGTGGCGATCAACCTGCCGATCTGGCGGGAATCCAAGCGCGAGCCGCGCGTCGCAGAGGCTGGGGCGATGCGCGATCAGGCCTCGGCGATGTACCAGGCGCGGCTGAACGAGCTCGACGCCATGTTGCGCCAGCAGGTGGCCGCGGCCGAGCAGACGCTGAAATCGGTGCGCCTCAATGAGACCGCGCTCCTTCCGCAGGCGAGGCTCACGGCCGAAGCCTCGCTCTCCGCCTACCGGGTGGGCCGCGTCGATTTCTTCACCCTGCTCGACAGCCGGATGACGGTGTTCAACGCCGAGGTCGGCTACGCGGCGAGCATCGCCGCTTACAACAAGGCGCTCGCCGAGGTGGAGTTCCTGACCGGCGTGGCGCTGTTCTGAGGCTTTTTGAGGAAGATGACGATGAACCGAACGACATGGATCGCGGGGGCGGCGATAGCCGCTGCGGCGGCGCTTGCCGCAGGCTACTGGCTCGGCGCTCGGAGCAACGCCTCCCCGGATATGGCGCCGTCCGCCGGGGCGACTTCCGCAAAGTCCGAGCGCAAGGTCCTGTATTACCGCAATCCGATGGGCCTGCCGGACACTTCGCCGGTGCCGAAGAAGGACCCGATGGGGATGGATTACGTCGCCGTGTTCGAAGGCGGGGAGCCGCCGGCCAAGGCAGGCACGGTCAAGATCAGCCTCGACAAGGTGCAAGTGCTGGGCGTCAGGACCGAAGCTGCCGCGGAACGCGAGCTGCGGCGCGCGGTGCAGGCCGTCGGAACGATCCAGGCGAACGAGCGGCTGCTCTATAAGGTGACGCCGCGCTTCGAAGGCTGGATCGAGAAGCTGCATGTCAACACGACCGGCCAGGCGGTAGCGCGCGGCCAGCCGCTGATGGAGGTCTACAGCCCCGAACTAATCACCGCGCAGGACGAATACCTGATCGCGCTGCGCGCGATCGAAGACACGCACGCGAGTGGCCCCGAGGCGCAGGCGGTGATGCAGCGCTTGGCCGACGGAGTGCTGCGCCGCCTGCGCAACTGGGGCATCTCCGACACGGAGCTCGAAACGCTGCGCATGGAAGGCAAGGCCCGGCAACTGCTCACCTACCGCTCGCCGGCCGGCGGCGTGGTGCTGCAGAAGCCGAGTGTGCAGGGCATGCGCTTCATGCCCGGCGAGGCACTGTATGAGATCGCCGACCTCACCTCGGTGTGGCTGGTGGCGGAAGTCTTCGAGCGCGATCTGGGCCTCGTCAAGGTAGGACAGGACGCGAAGCTGCGCATCCTCGCCTACCCGGACAAGCCGTTCGCGGGGAAGGTGGTGTTCATCCACCCGACGCTCGAGGCGGACACCCGCACTGGCCGCGTGCGCGTCGAGCTTGCGAACCCCGGCGGGCTGCTCAAGCCCGCGATGTACGGCAGCGTCCAGCTCTCCACCGCCCATCCGCGCGGCAAGGTGCTGGCGATCCCGGATTCCGCGGTGCTCGACAGCGGCACGCGGCAGGTGGCGCTGGTGCAGCGCGGCGAGGGGTTGTTCGAGCCGCGCAGCGTGAAGCTCGGTATGCGCGCCGAGGGCTACGTCGAGGTGCTCGAGGGCGTCGCGTCCGGCGAGCAGGTCGTGGTGCGCGCCAACTTCCTGATCGATGCCGAAAGCAACCTGAAGGCCGCGCTCGACACATTCGGCAAGCCGGCGCAGCCCGCGGTGTCGCAGCTGCATCGAGGGCAGGGGACCGTGCAAGCAGTAGACGCGAAGAGTGGCATTGTGGAAATCGAGCATGGCCCGATCGCCAGCCTCAAGTGGCCGGCGATGAGCATGGAATTCAAGGTCCGCGACAAGGCGCAACTCACACGCCTCGCCAAGGGGCAGGCGGTGGAGTTCGAGTTCTCCGAGCAGGGCGCAGGCGAGTTCGTGATCGAGCGCATCGCGCCGGGCGCCCACGGCAAGGGGCACTGAGATGCTGAGCCGCATCATCGAGTGGTCGGCGCGCAACGTCTTTCCGGTGCTGCTGGCGACGTTTTTTTTGGTCGCGTGGGGCGTGTATTCGGTGATCAAGACGCCGGTGGACGCCATCCCCGATCTATCGGACGTCCAAGTGATCATCTACACCGAGTATCCCGGCCAGGCACCGCAGGTGGTCGAGGACCAAGTCACCTATCCCCTGACGACCGCGATGCTCGCGGTGCC
>JANNTQ010000186.1:0-7394 GCA_031394435.1 Betaproteobacteria bacterium | reverse complement strand
CGGCGCATTCGACGACCAGATGGCCTGGATCCCGGTTGGCGAGTTCTACGGCAAGCTGATCGCCGCCGGCGTACTGCCCTGAGCGCCTAGCCCGCGCGCCGCAGGGCGAAGCACACCTCGCCCTCGCTGTTCGATTCCAGCGCCAGCGCGTAGCCCGCCGCCGCCGCTTGGCGCGCCGCCTGGTACAGGCCGATGCCGAGGCCCGTTTCGGAGTGCACCGGCGCGCGCAGCAGGGACTGCGCGAGCGCCGCCGGCACGGCGGCGCCGCTGTCGCACACTCTCAGCCCGCCGCCGGCGAGCGCGACACGCACGCGCAGCCCCGGGTGCGCCGCGCGCTTGGCGAGCGCGTTCTGCAGCAGGTTGTCGGCCGCGCTGTCGAACAGCGCGCGCGGCACGTCGACCCCCGCCGGCGCGACGGTGCCTGAGAACTCGATGCCCTGACCCTGGTACTGGCGCTGCAGCGCCTCCCACCAGGCAGCGAGCGGCACGCGCTCCTCGCGCTCCTCGCCCGGCCGCTGCAGCCTGTCCAGGGTCGACGCCAAGCGCTGCGTGATCGCCGGGAGCTGGCGGCGCACCAGTGCAAGCGCCGCGGGAGAATCCCCGCCTTCCGCAGCCGCGACCGAGCACAGCACGTTGAGGGACTGCAACAAGTTCTTGACGTCGTGGGTGACGCGGGCGCCGGTCTGGTGCACGGCCTGCATGTAGCTCGCCTGGCGCAGTTCCTGCTCGCGCAGCTTGGCCAGATAGAACTCGCCCAGCAACTGGCCCAGCAGGCGCAGGTGCGCGTGCAGCGCCGGGCTGGTGCGGTAGCGCGAGTAGATGGTGAGCGTGAGGTCGCGATTGGAGAAGTCCACTGCGTACGGCGTGCGCGCGCCCGCCTCGCCCTGCTCGCCGCCCGACTTCCATGCCGCGCCAGACACCGAGGGTATGCGCGCCAGCGCCGCCACCGATTCGGCCAGGAAACGCTCCGGCCGCGACTCGGCGTGCGACATCTCGGCGAGAAATTGCAGCCACTTCTCGATCGGCAGTCCGATCGAGAGCAGGTAGCGCGAGACGAACACGTTGAGGCCCGCGTAGCCGGTGCGCGGGTTCCACGCCAAGCCGATCGCCAGCACGATGCCCGCGATCACGAACACGATGTAGGTCAGCGCCTGCAGGTAGCTGGTGCGCCCCAGGGTCATGAAGGTGAAGCTGCCCAGCACCACCACGCCCAGCACCAGCATCAGGAACACGCTGTAGAAGTGGTCGATCACCTGCGGCGCCTCCGGCGGGTCGGGCTCCGCGGGGATGAACGCCATGAGCACGAACAGCGCCGGCAGCCCCCATGCCGCATAGCCGCGCACTTCCAGGTCGATCTCGCGGCGCGGCGCGATCTCCGGCAGCACGATCACCACCAGCAGCGCGAGCAGGTAGGCGAACACCAGCAGGTAGTAGCGGCGCTGCCAGCGCGCCTGGTGCAGGTATACCTTGCCGCCGACCAGCCCGGCCAGCACCACGGTCCAGGTGGCGAGCAGCCACCAGTCCAGCCACAGCACCACAGCCGTGGCGAACAGCGCGATGAACAGCGCCTGCGCCAGCGTCACCTGACGGTCGCCGCGCACGAACGGTTGCCACAGGAGCAGCAGCCCGAGGTGCGCGAGTAGCAGCGGCCGCGCAGCGTCGTCCGCCACGCCGCGCAGTGCCACTACATGCAGCAGAGCGAGCATCGCAATCACCGAAAATCGCCAGTGGCGCCGGTTGAACGCGCGTACCGAGTCCGACCGGCGCTCGGGAGGGGAGGGGATTGCTGGGGAGTCGGCTTGCATGATCGGGGCGACGCAGGCAAAGATACGCAGATTCCCGAACCGGCGAAAGATGCCTCCCGCGCTCCTGTTGGCCCGCAGTACCCTGATCGAGGCGCGTCGCGGCGGCCTGCCCTGGCTGGCGCTCGGCTGCCTCGCGCTTGCCTTCGGCCTTGCTGCCTTCCTGTCGCAAGTCGCGGTTACCGAAAGCCGCGAGCTGCAGGCCGCGCTCGTCGCCGCCCTGCTGCGCGCCGGGGCCGCGTTCCTGCTGGCGGCGCACGTCGCCGCGAGCGTGGTGCGCGAATCGAACGACAAGGTGCTCGAACTGGCGCTGGCGCTGCCGCTGTCGCGCTCGCAGTACTACCTCGGCAAGCTCGCGGGCTTCGGCGCCTGCGGCACATGCCTCGCCGCAGCGTTCTGCGCGCCGCTACTGTTGTGGGCCGCGCCCGACGGCGTCGCGCTGTGGGGCGTGTCGCTCGCCTTCGAACTGCTGCTGGTGGGCGCGGCCAGCCTGTTTTTCGCCATCTCGCTCGCCAGCGTGGTCCCGGCGCTCGCCGCAACCGCCGGTTTCTACCTGCTTGCGCGCAGTATGGCCAGCATCCAGCTGCTCGCGCGCGGCCCCCTGGTGGAGGAGTCCCTCGCGCAAACAATCGCACGCGGGGCGGTGGACGCAGTGGCGCTGCTGCTGCCCGGACTCGACGCCGCCACGCGCGCAGAATGGCTGCTGTACGGTTTGCCCGCGCCCGCCGAGTACGGCGCCGCCCTTGGGATGCTGATCCTGTACAGCGGACTGCTTGCCGCGGCGGGGCTGTTCGACTTCCACCGGCGCAACCTGTGAGCGCCGGCCAGCGTGCGCTGCAGGCGGTGCCCGGGTGGATACGGGCGGCGCTGCTGGCCGGCATTGCCATTCAGTTAGGTGTGCAGGCGCTGCGCCCTCCGTCCGCCGCCGCCGCGGAAGACCTGCCGCCGGCGCCGCGCGCGCAGGCGTTGCGCGCCGCCAGCCTGGGCGAGCCGGCGGCGTTCGCGCGGCTCGCCATGTTGTACCTGCAAGCCTACGACCTCGGCGCGGGCAACGCGCTTCCCTACCAGCGCCTAGATTACGCGCGCCTCGTGCAGTGGCTGCGCGCCATCGTCGACACCGATCCGCGCAGCCAGTATCCGCTGTTCGCTGCTGCGCGCGTGTATGCCGATGTCGCGGACCCGGCAAAGTGCCGCGAGATGCTGGCGTTCATCCACCAGGCCTTTCTCGAAGACCCGAACCGGCGCTGGCCATGGCTCGCGCACGCAGCGCTCCTCGCCAAGCACCGGCTGCAGGACTTGCCGCTGGCTCGGCGCTACGCCGCTGACATCGAGCGCCTTGCCACCGACCCGGGCATTCCGCTGTGGGCGAAGCAGATGGAAGTATTCATCCTCGAGGATATGAACGAGCTCGAAGCAGCCAGGATCATGCTTGGCGGGCTGTTGGCCAGCGGCCGCATCCAGGACCCGCAGGAACGCCGCTTCCTGCAGGGCCGGCTGGAGGAGCTGGAACGTAGGCTGACGTCGAAACCTTGACGAGGCTGTCGGAGTTTCGACGGTTTTTTGTGATTTTTGACCAGTTGGGCCCTGAAATGCCAACATTTGCCTGGCACGGAGCTTGCGGAAGCTATTTATCACCTAGTCTGCGTCCAAAGGAGTAATCAGATGAAAACACAACAAAAAGGCTTCACGCTGGTTGAGATCGCGATCGTGCTGGTCATCATTGGCCTGCTGCTCGGCGGAATTCTCAAGGGCCAGGAAATGATCACCCAGGCGAAGATCAAGAACGTCATTGCCGACTTCTCCGGCATATCGGCCGCCTACCATGGCTACCAGGATCGCTACCGGGCGCTCCCGGGTGACGACCCGAACGCGAATACGCGCTGGACGACGCCGACCGTCGCGACACAGGGCAACGGAAATGGCACGGTCAATGGTACCTACAACAACGGTGGCGCCGCCTGCGCGGTCGGGGTAGAGGCCTGCAGCTGGTGGGATCACCTGCGCCGTTCCGGATTCGTCGCCGGCGCGGGCGTCCCCAACCCGTTCAATGCGGTTGCCGGCCTGATCGGTGTGCAGACCGGGGACGGCGCCGCTGCCCCCACTCCCATCGGCCCGGTCCTCGGCGGCCTCGCGGGCGTGGGCGGATTCTCCGGCCTGATCATCTGCTCGGCGAACTTGCCGGACAAAGTTGCGATCGCCACCGATACTCAGATGGATGACGGCGTGCGCACCGCGGGCACGGTGCGCGGCGTGCTGCAGGCTGCACCGAACCCGCCAATTGCGGTGGACGCTTCGGGTGCCGCCTATGCGGAAACCGGCACCAACACCTACGTGATCTGCCGCCTGCTTTAATCGCGGCACGAAGCGCGGTACCAGGGCCGGCGCCTAGCGCCGGCCTTTTTTTACCCCTGCAGCAAGCGCAGCTCCGCCGCCGCCAGCAGTTCCGGCGCGCCAAGCAGCACCACCACGTCGCCCTCGCGCAGAGCGCCAGCCTCCTTGGCAGACAGCTTCTTTGGTGCGCCCGGCCGCCGCACGGCGGTGACCTGCACGCCGAGGTCTTCCAGTCCGAGTTCGGCGAGCGGTCTGGCGAGCCCCGCGGCGTGCGCGTGCAGGGTCACCGCGTGCAGCCGCGGTTGCGCCGCCTCGCCGGTCTCCGGCGCGTCGCTCGCGCCGTGGTAAAGGCCGCGCAGCAGGCCGTACTGCTGGTCGCGCACCTGGCTCATGCGGCGCATGACACGCGCGAGCGGCACGCCCACCCACACCAGCGTGTGCGATGCGAGCATCAGGCCCGACTCGAAAGCCTCCGGCACCACTTCCGAGGCTCCGGCGGCGGTGAGCCTGCCGATGTCCGCCTCGTCGCGTGCACGCACGATCACCGGCAGCGACGGGTTAAGCGCGTGGAGGTGGGCCAGCACGCGCACCGCGGCGGCGGCGTCGGCGTAGGTCACCACCACCGCTGCGGCGCGCGCCACGCCCGCTGCCACCAGCGCCTCGCGCCGCGAACTGTCGGCGTATACCACGGTGTCGCCGGCGAGCGCCGCCTCGCGCACGCGCTCGGGGTCGAGGTCGAGCGCGATGTAGCGCACGCCCTCTGCCTCGAGCATGCGCGCCAGCCGCTGGCCGTTCCTGCCGTAGCCGAGAATGATCACATGGCGCTCGTTCTCCAGCGAGCGCACCGCCACGCGGTGCAGCTCCAGCGAGCGCGCCATCCATTCCGAAGCGGTGAAGCGCAGCACCAGCCGGTTGCTGGCCGCGATGAGGAACGGCGTGGCGAGCATCGACAGGATCATCGCCGCGAGCAGCGCTTGCAGCACCGGCTCGGGCGCAAGCTGCGCGGCGCGCGTCTGCGCCAGCAGCACGAAGCCAAATTCGCCGCCCTGCGCCAGTGCGAGCGCGGTGCGCAGCGCGGTGCCCGGCGCGGCGCCGAAAGCGCGCGCCAGGAGCGCGATCAGCGCCCCCTTGCCCGCGATCAGAAGCACGAAGAACGCGAGCACCAGCCACGCCTGCCCCAACACCAGACGCGCGTCAAGCATCATGCCCACCGTGACGAAGAACAGGCCCAGCAGCACGTCGCGGAACGGCTTGATGTCCTCTTCCACCTGGTAGCGGTACTCGGTCTCCGAGATCAGCATGCCGGCGAGGAACGCGCCCAGCGCCAGCGACAGCCCGGCCAGCCCGGTGACGAAGGCGAGCAGCAGCGTGATCAGCAGCACGTTCAGCACGAACAGCTCCGTTGAGCGGCGCCGCGCGATGACGCCGAACCACGCGCGCATCACGCGCGGGCCGGCCAGGATCAGCACCGCGAGCACCACCGCGGCCTTGGCCAGCGCGATCAGCACGTCACGGCCCAGGTCCTGCGCCGGCGCATCGAGGGCGGGGACCAGGATCAGCAGCGGCACCACCGCCAGGTCCTGGAACAGCAGCACGCCGACGATGTCGCGCCCGTGCGGCGTGTCGAGCTCGAGGCGCTCGGCGAGGATCTTGGACACGATGGCGGTAGAGGACATGGCGAGCGCGCCGCCCAGCGCGAGGCCCGCCTGCCAGCTGCCGCCCGCGGCGAGCGCGACGCCGACGCCGATGCCGATGCTCGCGGCGACCTGGGCAAAGCCAATGCCGAATACCGAGCGCCGCATGGTGCGCAGCTTGGCCAGGCTGAACTCCAGGCCGATGGAAAACATCAGGAACACGACACCGAACTCGGCCAGGTGGCGCACCGCTTCGCTGTCGGCCACCAGGCCCAGCGCGTGCGGCCCGAGCGCCACGCCAGCCGCCAGGTAGCCGATGATCGGCGGCAGCGCGAGGCTGCGGCAGACGACCACCGCCAGCACGCCGCCGGCGAGCAGCACGAGGACCGGTTGCAGCGAGAGGCCGGCGGTGTCCATGGCGGCTAAAGAGGGAGAGTTATACTTCGTGGCTATGATAAGCGCAGTGCGTTCCGTGCGTCAGGGTGCAGCGCGTGCGGCCGATGGAGCGCTGGAGCTTGCGCGCAAGGTGCTGGCCATCGAAGCAGACGCGGTGCGCGCGCTGATCGGACGGCTCGACGGGCGCTTCCTCGCGGCGCTGCAGCTGATCCAGACGTGCCTCGACGGCAAGCGCGGCCGCGTGATCGTCAGCGGCATCGGCAAGTCGGGGCACATCGCGCGCAAGATCGCCTCCACCATGGCGAGCACCGGCACACCGGCCTACTTCGTGCATCCGGCCGAGGCCAGCCACGGCGACCTGGGCATGATCCGCGCCGACGACGTGTTCATCGGCATCTCCAATTCCGGCGAGAGCGCGGAACTGCTGCGCATCGTGCCGGCGATCAAGCGCGAAGGCGCCAAGCTGGTGGTGATCACCGGCAACGCGGATTCGTCGCTGGCGCGCGAGGCCGACGTACACCTGGACGCAGCGGTGGACAAGGAAGCCTGCCCGCTCAACCTGTCGCCCACCGCCAGCACCGCGGCGGCGATGGCGCTCGGCGACGCGCTCGCCATCGCGCTGCTCGACGCGCGCGGTTTCTCGGCCGCTGATTTCGCGCGCTCGCACCCGGGCGGCTCGCTGCACCGCGAAGCGCTGAAGCACGTCGCCGACGTGATGCACCGTGGTGCCGAGGTGCCCAAGGTGCGCGAGAGCGCTACGCTACAGCAGGCGCTCGACGAGATGACACGCGGCGGCCTCGGCATGACCGCGATTGTGGACGCGCGTCGCCGCGTGAAAGGCATCTTCACCGACGGCGACCTGCGCCGCGCGCTGAAGAAGGTCGCCAGCCTCAAGTCGGCGCGCGTCGCGCGGGTGATGACTGCGAACCCGCGCAGCGTGTCGCCGGATGCGCTCGCCACCGAGGCGGTGGCGTTGATGGATCGGCACCGCATCAGCCAGCTGCTGGTGGTGAACGCCGCGGGAGAGCTCGTGGGCGCACTCAACATGAACGACCTGCTGCGCGCCAAGGTCGTCTGATCCCATGCCCGAGGCGACTGCCGACGCGCTGGAGCGTGCGCGCCGCGTGCGGTTGATGGTGTTCGACGTCGACGGCGTGCTCACCGACGGCCGGCTGTGGTACGGGCCGCAGGGCGAGCTGTGCAAGGCCTTCCACAGCCTCGACGGGCACGG
>JANNTQ010000144.1:0-1608 GCA_031394435.1 Betaproteobacteria bacterium | reverse complement strand
GCAACGATGATCCGGTCGCGGTAGCCAGGCGGCTGGTCAGCCCCCGCGCCGGCGCCGGGGCCTTCGACAAGCTGGTGGCGAGCCTGGGCGCGGTACACCGGGAGTCGTACCTCAAGACTGTGGAGGCTTCCGTGACGCAGGACCAGGCCGCACCAATCGAGAACATCCGGGCGCCGACCCTGGTCGTGACCAGCGAAGACGACCGTCTCTATCCGCCGGCCATCGCGCTGGACATGGTCCGGCGCATTCCGGGCGCTCGGCTGGCGCTCATCGAAGGCGCCGGCCACGTCTCGAACATGGAACAACCCGGGCGCTTCAACCAAGTGGTCTTAGAATTCCTGCTCCAACAGGAGAAATGAACTCATGGCATCCCGGAAAATTGCGCTCGTCACGGGCGCCGGCAGCGGCATCGGAAAATCGGCGGCGCTCGCGCTGCTGAAGGACGGCTACCACGTCGCGCTGGTGGGCCGGCGCAAGGACATGCTCGAGAAAGCCGCGGCCGAATCCGGCGTAACGGAGCGTTGCCTTGTTCTGCCGGCGGACATCACCGTCGATTCTGAAGTCAAAAAGGTGTTCTCCGAGGTGAAGGGCAAATGGGGGCGCCTCGACGTGCTGTTCAACAACGCCGGCATCGGCGCGCCGGCGGTGCCGATGGAGGACCTGCCGATCGAGAAATTCCGCGAGGTGGTGAGCATCAACCTGGTGGCGATGTTCCTGTGCACGCAGGAGGCGATCCGCATCATGAAGGCGCAAAGCCCCAAGGGCGGGCGCATCATCAACAACGGCTCGATTTCGGCGCACGCGCCGCGACCGATGTCGGTCGCCTACACCGCGACCAAGCACGCCGTCACCGGCCTTACCAAGTGCATTTCGCTCGACTGCCGCAAGCACGACATTGCGGCGAGCCAGATCGACATCGGCAACGCCCTCACCGACCTCGCCGCGCGCATGGCGAACGGCGTGCCGCAGGCCGATGGCTCGATCAAGCCCGAACCGCTGATGGACGTGAAGCACGTCGGCAACGCGGTGCTGCACATGGCCAACCTGCCGCTGGAGGCCAACGTGCAGTTCATGACCATCATGGCCACCAAGATGCCCTTCGTTGGGAGAGGATGAGGAAGCTTCTTGCATTGTTCGGCTTTTTTCCAGTTTTTGCTTTTTCTGGAGATCTTGAACAAGGCAGGCAAATCGTTGTTTCCCGAGGCGATGGCAACTGCCTGCTGTGCCACGCGGTACCGGGCGCAGGCCGTCCCGCCGGCAACATCGGGCCGTCGCTGGCCGGCGTCGCCTCCCGGCTCTCGGTGGAAGAAATCCGCAATCGCATCGTGGACGCCAGCCGCTTCAATCCGAAGACCGTGATGCCGCCCTACGGCCGCGCCGAAGGACTGCACGCCGTAGCGCCGCAGTACCGCGGCATGCCGCTGCTCACCAAAGAGCAGATTGACGATGCGGCCGCCTACCTGGCAACGCTGAAATGAAGCGAAGGGTTTTTCTCGCAGTCACTCCACTCCTCGTTGTTTCGAGGGTGTACGGACAAGCAAATTCCCACATCAGCACGACCGACCCGCTGGTCTACTCCTTCACCAAGGGCCGCGACGTGCTGCCCGG
>JANNTQ010000130.1:0-3920 GCA_031394435.1 Betaproteobacteria bacterium | reverse complement strand
ACTGGCTGCCCGAAGGCATGGCGCCCTCCGGGCTGCAGGCGGTGGTGTTCGGTCTGATCCTGATACTGTTCATCATCTTCGAGCCGCTCGGGCTCTACGGCCGCTGGCTCAAGATCCGCACCTACTTCGAGCTCTTCCCCTTCTACCGCAAGGGCATGTTCCGCAGGCAGAAGAGCTACATGAAATCGGAGCGCCTGCGATGAGCTTCTTCAGGGTCGAGAACCTCGGCATCCGCTTCGGCGGCGTGGTCGCGGTGGACAAGGTGAGCTTCGACGTAAAACGCGGTGAAGTTTTCACGATCATCGGACCCAACGGCGCGGGCAAGACCACCATCTTCAACCTCATCGGACTGATCTACCCGGCGACTTCGGGGCGCATCGTCTTCCAGGGGCGCGACCTGACTGGATCGAAGCCGCATCGCGTGGCGGAGCTGGGCATCGCGCGCACTTTCCAGAACATCGAGCTGTTCGAGCACGCCACGGTGCTGCAGAACCTGCTCATCGGGCGCCACCGCCACCGCTCGAGCGCGCTGTGGCAGGAGCTGCTGTTCACCTCCTCGGTGCGGCGCGCGGAGCTTGCGCAACGAGAAGCGGTGGAGAAGGTGATCGACTTCCTCGAACTCGCCAAGGTCCGCGACAGCCTCGTCGCCGGACTGCCTTACGGCGTGCGCAAGGTGATCGAGCTCGGGCGCGCCCTCGCCACCGAGCCGAAGCTCCTGTTGCTGGACGAGCCCTCCTCGGGCCTGAACCCCGAGGAGACCAACGACATGGCGTACTGGATCGAGGACATCAAGAAGGGCCTGGGCATCACGGTGCTGATGGTCGAGCACGACATGAGCCTGGTGCAGCGGGTCTCCGACCGGGTGCTGGCGCTGAACGAAGGCCGCGCGATCGCCGAAGGAACCCCTGCCGAAGTGCAGGCGCATCCGGCGGTGATCGAGGCTTACCTGGGATCCAAGAAGCCGGCATGAGCGCACCGATCCTCGAATTGCTCAACGTGGAGTCGAGCTACGGCCCGGTGCAAGCGCTGCGTGGCGTGACGCTCTCGGTTCCCGAGGGCAAGATCGTCACGGTGCTCGGCGCCAACGGCGCGGGCAAGAGCACCATCCTGAAGACCATCTCCGGCATCATCGACCCGTCCAAGGGCCAGGTGAAGCTGCGCGGCCAGGAGATCCAGGGTTGGTCGCCAGACCGCATCGTGCGCGCGGGCGTGGTGCACGTGCCCGAAGGCCGCGAGGTGTTCCCGCTGCTCTCGGTCGAGGACAACCTTAAGATGGGTGCCTACACCCGGTCGGACAAGGACGGGGTGGCGAAGGATCTGGCGGCCGTGTTCGGCTACTTCCCGATCCTTAGCGCGCGCGCGAGGCAGGAGGCGGGGCAGCTCTCCGGGGGGGAGCAGCAGATGCTGGCGATCGCCAGGGCGCTGCTGTCGCGGCCCGCAGTGATGCTGATGGACGAGCCGAGCCTGGGGCTGTCGCCCTTGCTCACGCAGGAAATCTTCCGCATCATCACGCGCATCAACCGCGAGCGCGGCACCAGCATCCTGCTGGTGGAGCAGAATGCGCACATGGCGCTGGCGGTGGCCGAGATCGGCTACGTGCTGGAGGTGGGGCGCATCGTGATGACGGACAGCTGCGCCAACCTGGCGATGAAGCAAGACATCCAGGAGTTCTACCTCGGCGTGCAGGCGGCAGGGGTGCGCGGCCAGCGGCGCTGGAAACGCAAGAAGCAGTGGAGGTAGGGGTGAGAGCGATCGAGCACGGCAGCGTGGCGCGCTTGTTCTGGCACGGCGTGGCGACGCGCGGCCCGCAGGTGATCCTGCGGCAGAAGGAACTCGGCATCTGGCGCCCCGTGACCTGGGACGATCTCGGGCGCGCGGCGCGCGAGGTCGGCATGGGTCTCATCGCGCTCGGCTTCGAGCCGGGCGAGGTGGCCTCGATCCAGTCCAACACCAACCGCGAGTGGGTGTGCGCGGACCTCGGCATTCTGGGCGCGGGCGGCGTCTCCAACGGCATCTATCCCACCGACGCCGCGGCGCAGGCCGAGTACCTGCTTGCGGACTCGGGTTCGGCCTACGTGTTCGTCGAGGACGAGGAGCAGCTCGACAAGATGCTGGAGGTGCGCGAGCGGCTGCCGAAGCTGCGCAAGATCATCGTGTTCGACATGGACGGGCTGCGCGACTTTGACGACGCCCAGGTGATGTCGCTGGATGCCCTGCGTGCGCTCGGTGCCGATTTCGACGAGAAACACGAGGGTGTATGGGAAAAGCGCCTCGGCACGCGCAACGCCGAGGACCTCGCCATCCTGGTCTACACCTCCGGCACCACCGGCAAGCCGAAGGGGGCGATGATCTCGCACAAGAACATCCTCGTGACGTTGGACGGCTATCAGGATTCGTTCCCGCAGGGGCCGGAGGACGAGCGCATAGCCTTCCTGCCGCTGTGCCACATCGCGGAGCGGCTCGGCGGCCAGTACCACTCGATTCTCTCCGGCGCGGTGCTCAATTTCGTCGAGAACCCGGAAACCGTGCCGGAGAACGTGCGCGAGATCGCACCCACGGTGTTCACCGCGGTGCCGCGCGTGTGGGAGAAATTCTATTCGGGCGTCATGATCCGGCTGAAGGAAGCGGGCCGCCTGCAGCAGGGGGCCTACGGCGTCGCCATCGGCATCGGTTACAAGGTGGCGGCGCTCAAGGAGGCGCGCAAGCCGGTGCCCGCGGGCCTGCGCTGCGCCTTTTGGCTGATGCGCCTGCTGGTGCTGAACAACGTGCGCAAGGCGATCGGCGTGCACCGCGCCAAGGTGTGCATCACGGGCGCGGCGCCGATCGCGCCGGATCTGGTGCGCTGGTACATGGCGCTCGGCGTGGAGATGAACGAGGTCTGGGGGCAGACCGAATCCTGCGGCGCCATCACCGCCATCCCCGGGGGCAAGGCGAAGCCGGGCTCGATCGGCCCGCGCATGCGCCATGCCGAAGTGAAGCTGTCTGCGGACGGCGAGTTGCTGGCGCGGGGCGACTCGGTGTTCATGGGCTACCTCAACCAGCCGGAAAAGACCGCGGAGGCGCTGAAGGACGGCTGGCTGCACACCGGCGACGTCGGCAGGGTGGACGAGGAGGGATTCTTCTACATCACCGACCGCATGAAGGACATCATCATCACCGCGGGCGGCAAGAACATCACCCCTTCCGAGTTCGAGAACCAGCTCAAGTTCTCGCCCTACATCACCGACGCGGTGGTGATCGGCGACAAGCGGCCCTACCTGGTGGCGCTGGTGATGGTGGACCACGAGAACGTGGAGAACCACGCGCAGCAGCACGCCATCCCGTTCACCACCTACGCCAGCCTTTGCCGGCGGCCGGAGATCATCGGCCTGATCCAGGGCGAGATCGACAAGGTGAACAAGCTCTTCGCCCGCGCCGAGCAGGTGAAGAAATTCAAGCTGCTGGAGACCAAGCTCACGGCGGAAGACGAAGAGTTGACCCCGACCATGAAGCTGAAGAGGAAGCTGGTCAACGACAAGTACAGGGGCCTAATCGAGTCCATGTACTCCGAGCGGGCGGCGGTGTGATATAAATCGGCTTACGAGGAGGAACACGAAAATGAATCGCATCATCGGCATCACCGCGGCCCTGTTCGCTGGCGCCGCGTTCGCCCAGACCCAGGGCGTGAGCAAGACCGAGATCGTGATCGGCACTGCACAGGACCTGTCGGGCCCGATCGTCGCGCTGTCCAAGCCTGCCGTGAACGGCATGCTGATGCGCGTCGACGAGGCGAACGAGCTGGGCGGCATCCACGGCAGGAAGCTCAGGCTGGTGGTGGAGGACCACGGTTACGACCCGAAGAAGGCAGTGCTGGCGGCGCAGAAGATGATCCAGCGCGACAGGATCTTCGCCGCGCTGGGATCCATCGGTACTCCTACGGC
>JANNTQ010000068.1:0-6515 GCA_031394435.1 Betaproteobacteria bacterium | reverse complement strand
GAAGCCTTCGACAAGACCGCGCACCTGCTCGGCCTCGGCTATCCCGGCGGGCCAGCGCTGTCCAAGCTCGCCGAGCACGGGCACCCGGGACGCCACAAGCTGCCGCGGCCGATGATCGCGAGCGGCGACCTCGAATTCAGTTTCAGCGGATTGAAGACGGCAGTGATGCTGCTCGTAAGAAGCGCGGAGCCCAACGAGCAGTTCCGCGCCGACATGGCGCGCGCCTTCCAGGATGCGATCGTCGAGGTGCTGGTGGCGAAATGCGGCCTGGCGATGGAGAAGACCGGCCTCACCCGCCTCGTCGTCGCGGGCGGTGTCGGCGCCAACAAGCAACTGCGCGCCGCGCTCGATGCCAGCGCGCGCTCACGCGGATTCGACGTGTACTACCCTGAACCGGAGCTATGCACCGACAACGGCGCGATGATCGCGCTCGCGGCGGCGCTGCGCCTTGCAGCGGGCGCCACGGCCGGCGGCGCCCATGCCTTCACCGTTCGCCCGCGCTGGGCGTTGGAGGCTCTGCGCTAGCCTTGGCGCCGATGCGGCTTTCTTCGCCGCGCAGCAGCCGCCGGATGTTCTCCTTGTGGCGCCACACCATCAGCACCAACATGGCCAGGACACACGCCGCCTCGACGCCGAAGCCGTAGAGCAGGACAATGAAAACCGCGGCGACGCCCGCCGAGATCAGCGCGGCAAGCGAGGAGTAGCGGAATAGAGCCAGGGTGATCGCCCAGGTGGCGAGCGTTCCCAGACCGACGCGCCAGTCGAGCCCAAGCAGCACACCCGCCGCGGTCGCGACGCCTTTACCGCCCTGGAAACGATGGAACAGCGGGAACAAGTGGCCGAGGAACACGGCGAGTGCCGCAAATGCGACAGCTCCCGGCGCATAAAACGAAGCGAGGAACACTGCCAGCCAACCCTTGCCGCCGTCACCGAGCAGCGTCAGCGCGGCGGCGGCTTTATTTCCCGTGCGCAGCACGTTGGTGGCGCCCGGGTTTTTCGAGCCGAAGCTGCGCGGGTCGGGCAGCGCAAACAACCGGCTCACCACGATGGCGAATGAGACCGAGCCGAGCAGGTAGGCGCCAAGCGCGACGAGGACCGTTTGCATCGCGCGGATTTTAACGCCAGCCGCCTATAATCCACCGCAGCATGGACGCCATCATCCTGCGCGACCTGCGCGTCGAAGCGCTCATCGGCATCCACAAGCGCGAGCGCCACGTCACGCAGACCGTGTCCATCGACCTGGACATCGGCCTGCCCGGCACTGACGTGTTCAAGAGCGACAAGGTGGCCGACACCATCGACTACGAGCAGGTGGCGCTGAAGATCAAGGCGCTCGCCGCGAGCGGGCACTTCCGCCTGGTGGAAACGCTCGCCGAGCGCATCGCGCGCCTGCTGCTGGAGGACTTCGGCGCGCCCTGGGCGAAGATCTCGGTGGCCAAGATTGGTGTCCTCGCCAACGCGAAGTTCGTCGGCGTGACGATCGAGCGCAAGCGCTAGCGTGCGGCGCTGATTCCGGCAATGCGGCCGAACACGGCGCCGTTGGTGAGGCCGGTGCCGCCCGGGTAGTTGAAGTAGAAGATTCCTCCCACCAGTTCGCCCGCGGCATACAGCCCCGTGATCGGCGCACCGTCAGTGTCGAGCACTTGCGCTTCGGTGTTGATACGCAAACCGCCGAAGGTGAAGGTAATGCCGCAGGTCACCGCGTAGGCCTCGTAGGGTGGCCTATCCAGTGTGTTGGCCCAGTTCGACTTTGGTATCGGCAGCCCTCTGGTGCAACGGCCATCTTTCACGTTGGGGTTGAACGGGATCTCGGTGCGCACAGCGGCGTTGTAAACCTTCAACTCGGCGAGCGCGGCATCGGCATCGACGTCGTCGAGCTGCTTGACGAGTTCCTCGAGAGAATTCGCCGTGCGCTTCGTGACCTGCCGGATCTTGTACTCATCGCGCAGCTGGTCCTTCACTTTGGCATCGAAGACCTGCCAGGCGAATTGCCCGGGCTGCGCGAGGATCACGCGCCCGTATTTCGCATAGGTGTAGTTGCGGAAATCCGCGCCCTCGTCCACGAAGCGCTTGCCCTGGGCGTTGATATAAACGCCCCAAGGATAGGAGTGCTTCTGGAACTGGTCGCCCACCGCCAGGTCGCCGAACTCCGGGGCGTTCCTCTCCCAGGCCACCGCGTGGCAGCCCGACCAGTTGCCCGCGGGCGCAGCGCCCGCATCCAGCGCCATGCGGATCACGTCGCCCGTGTTGAATCTCGTGCCGCGCACTTTGGCGAGTTCCCATCCCGGGCCAAGGTAGCGCGCGCGCCACTCGGGATTGGCCTGGAAGCCGCCAGCGGCGAGTACCACGCTCTTCGCGTGAACCTCGATCGTCCTGCCATTGCGCTTGACGCGCACGCCCTTCGCGCCCTCGTCGTCCGTGATCAGTCCCACGGCGCGTGACGCATACCAGACCTCGATGCCATTCTTCTTCGCCGCATTGGTGAGGGACTCGACCAGCCCAGGCCCGCCGCCCACGGCTTCCACCGTGAGCCCGCCCCAGAACTTGAACTTGCCGCCGATGTTGAACGCCTGCCGGCCCCAGGCGGCAGTGAAGCGCACGCCCTTGGTGCGCATCCACGCCACCGTGTCGAGGCTGCGCTTCACCAGGATCTCGGTCAGGTCCGGGTCGCAGCGGTACTCCGTGACGCGCGCCATGTCGTCGAGGAATTGCTCTTCGGTGTAGGTACCGAAGTCGGTGCGCGCGATCTCCTCGGCAGAGAGGTCTGACATGACCTTCTTCAGGTCCTCGACTCCGTCGTAGGCGACGCGCATCAGGCCCGCGGTGAAGCGCGAGTTGCCGCCCGATTCCTCCTCGGGCGCGCGCTCGAGCACCAGCACTTTCGACACCTTCTCGCGCGCGGCAAGCGCAGCGCACAAAGCGGCATTGCCCGCGCCTACTACCACGACATCGTAGGTGTCAGTCATTCTTCGAGCGCTACTGTAACGAGTTGCGGATCGAGCGTGCGCAGGATTTCGCCTGGCGCGATGCCCACCAGGCATCCCCGCTGCCCGGCGTTGATGTAGATCTTCGGCAGCTCGAGGATCGAGCGTTCCAGGTACACGGGCAGTTTCTTGCGCGTGCCGAATGGCGAAGTGCCGCCGATCTGGTAGCCCGAGTGGCGCTGCGCCGCCTCGGGCGTGCAGGGCTCGATGCGCTTCGCTCCCGCCTGGCGCGCGAGGTTCTTGGTGGACACCTTGCGGTCGCCGTGCATCAGCACGATGAGCGGCTTGCCCGCCTGGTCCTGCATCACCAGCGTTTTCACCACCGCGTGCTCCGGCACGCCGAGCGCCCGGGCCGAAACCTGCGTGCCGCCATGTTCGACGTATTCGTACTCGTGCTCCGTGTACGCGACGCGGTTGGCCTTGAGAAAAACCGTAGCCTGGGTATCAGCCACGCGGATGGTGCTTCGCGTGCAGCACTTTGAGGCGCTCGCGCGCGACGTGCGTGTAGATCTGCGTGGTGGAGATGTCGGCGTGGCCGAGCAGCATCTGCACCACGCGCAGGTCTGCGCCATGGTTGATGAGGTGCGTGGCGAAGGCATGGCGCAGCACGTGCGGCGACAGCGCCTTGCCCGGCATCGCGCGCGCGCCGTAGCGCTTGATCAGGTGCCAGAAGGCCTGCCGAGTCATGCCCGCGCCGCGCCCGGTGACGAACATCGCGTCGCTCTGGCGCTTCTTGAGCAGCCCACGGCGCGCGTCGGCCAAATAGCGTTGCACCCAGGACACCGCCTCTTCGCCCAGCGGCACCAGCCGCTCCTTGGACCCCTTGCCGAGCACGCGCACCACGCCGGCATCCAGATTGGCTTCGAAGGTCTTCAGCCCCACCAGCTCCGAGACGCGCAAGCCCGAGGCATAGAGCACTTCCAGCATGGCGCGGTCGCGCAGGCCGCGCGGCGTCGTCACGTCGGGCGCCGCCAGCAATGCTTCGACGTCGCCCTCCGACAAGCTTTTCGGAAAGCGCGGCGTGCGCTTGGGCGCGTCGAGTCTCAGCGTGGGGTCCGCCGTGATCGCGCGCTCGCGCAGGCAGTACTGGTAGAAGCGCTTCAGCGTGGAGAGCATGCGCGCCGCGCTCGAGCTCCTGCCGCGGCGCGAGGCGAGGAAACCGAACAGATCCTCTGCGCGCGCCTGCGCCAGCGGACGCTGCTTGAGGAAGGCGGCGAGCTGCGACAGATCGCGCCGATAGGACTCGAGCGTGTTCTTCGCCAGGCCATCTTCCAGCCACAGCGCGTCGCAGAAAGCGTCCACTCGCGACGCGTCGGCGCCGCTCAGGGCGTGAGCTGGAACGCGTCCGCGCTGGATTCGTGCATCAGCAGCCAACGCTTGGCCTCGATCAGGTAACCGTCCGTCGCATGCGCGAAGCCGCCGATGCCGCCGGCAGCGACCACGCGGTGGCAGGGGATCACGATCGGCAGCTTGTTGTCGCCGCAAGCCTGGCCGACGGCACGCGCCTCGCCGCCGAGTTTGCGCGCCATCTCGCCGTAGGTGAGCGTCTTGCCGCGCGGGATCTCGCACAGCGCCTGCCACAGGCGGCGCTGGAACGGCGTGCCCTCGATCAACAAGGGCAAATCAAACTTCGCGTCAGGGTCCTCGCGGTAGCGCTCGAGCTGGCGCGCGGCGCGCTCGGCGAGCTCGTTCGACGGCGCTGTCGAGTCCGCATCGAGCGGCAGATAGCGGATCGCGGCCACGCGCTCGTCGCGCGTGGCCACCGCCACCTTCATCTTCGGGAACTCGATGACCGCGTGCCAGTTCATCCTAGGCCGTTGCCAGTTTCTCGATTTTCGCCAGCAGGTCGTCGGCCACTTCGATGCCTTGCTGCGCGAGTTTCTTCTCGCAGGCGAAGCGCATCGCGCCCGGCAGGCGCACGCCTTCGTCGGCGAGCATGGTGCGCACCACCGTCTCCACGCGCTCGAAGTATTTGTCCATGCCGGCGAGCGCGCCGGGATCGATGGCGAGGAAAGCCTGGCCGGTTCGCGGCTTGTTGCCCTGCTCGGAGAAGAAGGAGTCAGCCTCCGGCCCGATGGCGGCGCCCGTGAGCGCGGCGCACACCAGCTCGAAGGCAAGCGCGAGCATCGCGCCCTTGGTGCCGCCGATGGGAAACAGGCTCCCCTGCTCGATCGCTTCCCTGGGATCGGTGGTCGGCTTGCCGTGGCGGTCGAGCGCCCAGCCCTCGGGGATCTGCTCGCCTTTTTGCATCGCCACCATGATCTTGCCGCGCGTCACCGTGGTGAGCGCGAGGTCCACCACGATGGGCTGCGCGCCCTTGCGCGGGAAAGCGAAAGCGACGGGGTTCGTGCCGAACAGCGCCTTTTTACCGCCCCAGGGGGGAATCGCCGCCGGCGAATTGGTGAACGCGACACCGACCATGCCGGCTTGCGCGACCTTCAGCAGGTGGATGCCCAGCACCCCCACATGCGCGCTGTTCCTGATGCCCGCAAAACCGATGCCGTTCCGGCGCGCGCGCTGGATCACTTCCTCGATCGCCCATGCGGCGGACTCGTAGGGCAATCCGTCGGCGTTGTCGATCAGGCACACCGCCGCCTTGTCGGCCACCAGCGAGGGGCGCGCCTGGCCGTCGGCGCGGCCAGACCTCAGCATCGAGCAGTAAAACGGCACCCGCGACATGCCGTGGGTGGGCAGGCCCTGCTCTTCCGCCCGCACCAGATGCTGCGCCGCGGTCTCCGCCATCCCGCCGTGCGCCCCGGCGCGCAGCAGCGCCTCTCTCGCCAGCCGAAACAATTCCTGCGGCTTCTTCCTCATAATGGCGATTCTAACCGCTCGATTTCCAGGAGGAATGCGCATGGGCAAGATGATCGAATTGAAGGCGGCCGACGGCCACAAGCTCGCCGCGTACCGCGCCGACCCGTCGGCCAAGCCGCGCGGCGCCGTGGTGGTGATCCAGGAGGTTTTCGGCGTCAACAGCCACATCAAGGCAGTCGCCGACGGCTATGCCAACGACGGCTACCTGGCGATCGCGCCGGCAATGTTCGACCGCGTGCAGCGCGGCTACGACACCGGCTATTCGCAGCCGGAAATCCAGGCGGGCATCGCGGCGATGCAGAAGCTCGACTGGAAGCAGACCCTGCTCGACGTCGATGCCGCGGTGGCGGAAGCGAAGAAGGCGGGCAAGGTCGGCATCGTCGGCTATTGCTGGGGCGGCACCGTGTCCTGGGTGGCGGCGGCGCGCGCCGCCGAGCTGGCGTGCTCCGCGCCCCACTACGGCGGCGGCATGCCGGGCTTCATCGGCGATAAGCCGAAAATTCCGACCCTGTGCCACTTCGGCGAGCTGGACCAGTCGCCGACGCTCGAGCAATCGAAAGCCATCGCCAAGGCGCATCCTGAGATCACGGCGCATTTCTATCCGGGCGCCGGCCACGGCTTCAATTGCGACCAGCGCGGTTCGTACCACGCCGAGAGCGCGAAACTCGCGCGCCAGCGCACGGTCGAGTTCTTCCGCAAGCACATCGGTTGACCGTG
>JANNTQ010000055.1:0-2531 GCA_031394435.1 Betaproteobacteria bacterium | reverse complement strand
CCGAGCGCCTTCTGCGCCTCGCCCGGCGGCGGCCGGTAGAACTTTAGGTCGCTGCCGCACATGCCCGAAGCTTTCATGCGGATCACCACTTCGCCGGGGCCCGGCGCCGGGTCGGGAAAATTGCGGATTTCTATTTTTCGGTTGCCGAGAAACACTGCGCCGCGCATGCCGGAGCCTCCTTGCTGGTCACGGGGTGGGATAGCGCCATGATACCGGGGCCGGGCGGCCACAGCGCGCCTCGCCAATTTCCTTTGCCTTGCTTATCGTAAGCCAGGCAACTATCATGCCGGCATGTTCCGCGAAGACCTGTCGCGCAATTTCGGCTTCCTCCTCAACGACGTCGCGCGGCTGATGCGCACCGCCTACGACCGGCGCATCCGCCAGCTCGGCCTGACACGTGCGCAATGGTGGGTGCTCACGCACCTCTACCGCAGCGACGGCGTCAGCCAGACCGAGCTGGCCGAGATCCTCGAGATCGAGAAGGCGACGCTCGGCCGGCTGCTCGACCGCCTGGAGGCGAAAGGCTGGGTACGGCGGGATCACGACGCGCGCGACCGGCGCGTCTGGCGCGTGCACCTGACCGCCGTAGTGGAACCGGCGCTGCGCACCATGCGCACGCTTGCCGCGGAGTTGCGGCGCGACGCGCTTACCGGGATAAGCGCAGCCGAGCGCGAACGCTTCGTCGACACCTTGCTCGCGATCAAGGGAAATCTTCGATGACCAGCCCTCGCCTCGGCCGCAAGCTGGTACGCGCGCTGCTGCTCCTCGGCGTGCCGCTCGCCGTTGTCGCAACTAGCCTGCACTTCTACGCGCAGGGCGGGCGCCACATGGAAACCGACAATGCCTACGTGAAGGCCCACATCATCGTGGTCAGCGCCGAAATCGCCGGGCGTGTCGCTGAGGTGGCGGTGCGCGACAACCAGGCGGTCGAGCCCGGGCAGCTGCTGTTTCGCATCGATCCCGCGCCATTCGAGATGGCGGTCGCGCGCGCGAACGCGCAGCTCGCGAACGCCCGTACCGAATTCGAGACGCTACGCGCCGAGCATCGCGTGGCGCTCGCCGACGCCGTGGAAGCCGAGGAGCGCATCCGCTTTCTTACCGTGCAGCTGGAGCGCCAGCGGCGCCTGAAGGAGCAGGGCATGGTGCGGGAAGAGGCCTACGACGAGGCGCGCCACAACCTGGATGCGGCGCGCGCGCGCCTCACCGCGTTGCAGGAGCGCGCGGCGCGCGGGCTCGCGGGCCTGGGCGGCGACCTCAAGCTGCCCAGCGATGGCCATCCACGCGTGCTGGAGGCCCGTGCGGCGCTCGATACCGCCGCGCTGGACCTTGCGCGCACGCGCATCCAGGCGCCCACCGCGGGAACGGTGAGCAATCTGAAGCTGCAGCCAGGCATGAACGTCACGCGCGGCGTCGCCGCGTTCAGCCTGATCCAGTCGGGTGAGCCCTGGATCGAGGCCAATTTCAAGGAAACGCAGCTGGCAGGCGTGCGCGTGGGGCAGGAAGCGCGCATCGTGGCCGACGCCTACCCGGGCGTGGAATGGCGCGCGCGCGTCAGCACCATCGCGCCGGCCACCGGCGCCGAGTTCGCGCTGCTGCCGCCGCAGAATGCGACCGGCAACTGGATCAAGGTGGTGCAGCGCGTGCCGGTGCTGCTCGCGATCGCGGCCGACGGGCAGGCCGCAGCGGAGCGCCCGGCGCTGCGCGCGGGCATGACGGTCAGCGTCAGCATCGATACCGGCCGCAGCCGCGGCCTGCCCGATCTGCGCGGCACGTTCGGCCGCTGAAGGTACTGCCGGCGTGAGCGCGCAACCCGTTCCGCTTTCCGAAGCGCAGGGCGCCGGCGCGGCACTCGAGCGCGCGCTGGTGCTCGCGACCTGCACGGGGGTGACCTTTCTCTATGCGATGACGGTGACCATCGCCAACGTATCGCTGCCGCAGATGCAGGGCGCCCTCTCCGCCACGCCCGACCAGATCGCCTGGGTGGTGACCTCGAACATCGTCGCGACCGCGGTGATGACGCCGCTCGCCGGGTGGCTTACCGCGCGCTTCGGCCGCCGGCGCGTGTGTAACGTCTGCGTGCTCGGCTTCGGCGCCGCCTCGCTGGGCTGCGGCCTGGCGGATTCGCTCGCCGAGTTGGTGCTGTTCCGCGCGCTGCAGGGCGGCATCGGCGCGCCGCTGGTGCCGCTGTCGCAGGCGATCGTGCTCGACACCTATCCCAAGCAACGCCACGGCGTGGTTATCGCGCTCTTCGGTATGGGTTCGGTGCTGGGACCGATCATCGGGCCGGTGGCGGGCGGCTGGATTGCCGAGGCCTACAACTGGCGCTGGGTGTTCTTCATGATCGTGCCCTTCTCCCTGCTCGTGTTCGTCGGCACGCTCGCGTTCATCCACGATCGCGAGGCGGGGAGCAAGGTGCGCCTCGATTGGCTCGGCTTCCTGCTGCTCTCCATGGCGCTCGCCGGCGCGCAACTGATGCTCGATCGCGGCGAGCGTGCCGACTGGTTCGACTCTGCCGAGATTGTCACCTGGGC
>JANNTQ010000037.1:0-1807 GCA_031394435.1 Betaproteobacteria bacterium | reverse complement strand
GGGCTGGGCGGCGGCGGGCATCGGCTTCTCGCTCAACAACTCGATGCTGATCATCGCCGGGTCGCTGGTCGGCTCCTCGGGCGCGATCTTGAGCTACATCATGTGCAAGGCGATGAACCGCTCGTTCATCAGCGTGATCCTGGGCGGGTTCGGCGCCGCGGAGGGCGCGGCGGTGGCCGGGGCGGCTGACAAGACTGTGCGCTCGGGTTCCGCCGAGGACGCCGCCTACCTGATGGCGAATGCCGAAAACGTGATCATCGTTCCAGGGTATGGCCTGGCGGTGGCGCGAGCGCAGCACGCAGTCAAGGAGATGGCCGCCAAGCTCGCGGCCAAGGGCGTCAACGTGCGCTACGCCGTCCCCCCGGTCGCGGGCCGCATGCCCCGCCACAAGAAAGGGCTGCTGGCCGAAGCCGAGGTGCCCTACGACCAGGTGTACGAGATGGAGGACATCAACGGCGAGTTCGGCACCACCGACGTGGCGCTGGTGCTGGGCGCCAACGACGTTGTCAACCCGCTCGCCTACGAGAAGGGCAGCGCGATCCACGGCATGCCGATCATCGACGCGCACAAGGCGCGCACCGTGCTCGTGAACAAGCGCAGCATGGCTTCGGGTTACGCGGGCCTTGACAACCCGCTGTTCTACATGGACAAGACCATGATGGTGTTCGGCGACGCGAAGAAAGTAGTCGACGACATCGTCAAGGCCATCGAATAGGCGGCAAGGGAATGGCACACAGCAGTCTCAAGGCGGCGCTGCGCCTCATCGCGCACGAACGGGGCCTTTTCGTCGGCGCGCTGATCCTGGGCGGCGGTGCGCTGGAGTTCGGCGTGCCGATGGACTTCGTGCTGTTCGGCCTCACCCTCGCTGGCGTGGCGCTGTTCCATCGCCATGTGCTGTGGGTGGCGCTCATCGGCCTCGCCGTGATCACGCTCTACAAACTTGGCTTCGCCGGTTTCAAGACCGGCGCCGGGCTGCCGGGATTGGGGCGGCACCTGCAGCACGAATAGGTGATCCTCACCAACCTGCTCGGCCTGCTGCTCGGCTTTGCGCTGCTGTCGAATCACTTCGAGAAGTCGAAGATCCCGGCGGTGCTGCCGCATTTCCTGCCCGACGGGTGGAAGGGCGCGTTCGTGCTGCTGGTGATGATCTTCGTGCTGTCCTCGTTCCTCGACAACATCGCCGCGGCAATCATCGGCGGCACCATTGCCGGCGTCGTGTTTCGCGGCAAGGTGCATATCGGCTACCTCGCGGCGATCGTCGCCGCATCGAACGCCGGCGGCTCGGGCAGCGTGGTGGGCGACACCACCACCACCATGATGTGGATCGATGGGGTGAGCCCGCTCGCGGTGCTCGAGGCCTACGTCGCTGCATCGGTGGCGATGGTGATCTTCGGCATTCCTGCCGCACTGCGGCAGCACAGGCATTCGCCGATCATCAAGGACGCGAAATTCGAGGGGCGCGTGGACTGGGCGCGGGTCGCCATCGTGGCCATCATCCTGTTGGCGGCGATCGCCGCCAACGTGGTCGTCAACCTCGGTTTTGCCGACCTGGCGGACAGCTTTCCGTTCATCGGCGCGGCGGTGTGGGTGGCGCTCCTCGCCTGCGTGCCGTGGCGCAAGCCGGACTGGAAGCTGCTGCCCGAGGCATTCAAGGGCTCGCTGTTCCTGCTGTCCCTCATCCTTTGCGCGTCGATGATGCCGGTGGAGAAGCTGCCTGCGGCGTCCTGGCAGACGGCGCTCGGCTTGGGATTCGTGTCCGCGGTGTTCGACAACATCCCGCTCACCGCGCTTGCCCTGAAGCAGGGGG